>JAFEEX010000021.1 GCA_018240895.1 Pseudomonadota bacterium
CACTTCCCCGAGGATACCAGCTATGACGTACCGCAGCGGCTCGCACACCCTGTTCCATCATCGCTACCACATCATTTGGGCACCGAAGTACCGGTACAAGGTGCTGATCGGCGATGTACGGC
This sequence comes from Pseudomonadota bacterium, assembly GCA_018240895.1. GTDB lineage: Bacteria > Pseudomonadota > Alphaproteobacteria > Sphingomonadales > Sphingomonadaceae > Novosphingobium. The sequence continues at coordinate 123 of JAFEEX010000021.1, forward strand.
TTCGGGTGAGGGATATCATCCGTCAGGTCTGCGCCGAGAAGGGAGTGAACATTGTGAGCGGAGCCTTGTCGCGCGATCACGTGCATCTGTTCGTCGAGATCCCGCCGCATCTATCCGTCAGCGAGTTCGTGCAACATGCAAAGGGCCGTTCTTCCCGCCGGATCCAGCAGGAATTTGAGCACATCCGCAAGCGCTATTGGGGCCAACGGTTCTGGGCGAGAGGCTACTTCTCGACCACGTCCGGCAACATCACCGACGACGTCACCATGGCCTATCTTGAACGCCATACCGAGCCACCCGGCCGGGCTTCAGCCCCACGCCCGGAACCTACCGGCCTCGGCCGGTAGTCCTTCAGTTTTCACACGCATTTTTGAGAATCCCGGCAGGAAATTGCCGGTTACCGGCTTAATTTTGCCGGAAATTTGCCGGTCTTGTGATTGACAGCTTCACATGACAAGCAGGGATTCTTGCTTTCGGTCGTGGGGCACGACGCACGAGGATCGCCGATGCCCATAATGTTTGCCAGTCTCTGCTTTCACGTAATGCGCGTCGCACCCCACCCAACCGCAGCACGACGCAAATGATGGCGAGCAGGCCCTATCGGCTCGCCGTCGCGGCATTGACGGCGATTGCTGGTTGCATTCCCAGCCTTGCAAACGCTGCGTCCCGCTACAGTACCGGCAGTGCAGCGGACAAAGGAGCCGAAGCTCGGGCGCAGATCGATTTCACTATCGTTATACCGGAGTATGTCGGCCTGGCCGCCAGAGTTAGTTCAATCGCTACGACCCACAGTGCAGGTGACAGAACAACGCATTCCTCTTCGCTCATCATGGTGCAGAATGCCGCAGCGGCATCAAATTCAGGTGAGTCGAAAAGCCTGCTAGCCTTCGGCAATGCAGGCAGCATAGCCATTGCCGAAAATTCACCCGTTGGCGATCAGACCCCGCAATCGGCCGGCATTCAACCAGCGTCGATCAAGAACATTCCTGTGACTTACGCCGTGGCGATGCCTTGATTCCACCCACCGGCGGTTTAATCAGCCTCGGTTAAGGATTTACTTGGCATATCCCGCCGCAGTGGGAGGTTGGGGCAATGGCAAATAGCCGAACGGCTGCAAGGCCAGGCGAAGTTAAAGGGCACTCCTGCAACGTCAGGCGCATGATCGCGATTAGTGCTTCTGTGTGCGCGATGTTCTCGTCCGAAGCGGCAGACGCCTACACGATCACCATCACTTCCGGCACCAGGGCACTCTACCTGCAAGTCGGCGCGGGCGGGTATACCGGTTATTATAACAGTGGTGGTACACCGGGAAACAACTCCACCATCAACGTCGTGTCGGTCACCATCCCTGCGGCCAGCATCGGATCGGGAACCGCGCAGGCCATGACTTCGAACAGTTCGGTTTCCCAAAGTTCCATCGACGGATACGCGTTCTGCAATCCACCTTCACAGGTTTATATCGGGGGATGGTCGAGGCCGGGCAATAATTCCGGTGTGGCGACACTGACGGTCACGACCCCTGCCAGCTTGACCAATGGTAGCGATTCCATCCCGTTTAGTCAGATCAGTTGGGTGATGTCCGGCAACGGTGACAGCACCTATCAGTTTCCCAACGGCACGTTTACGGGCGGAACCCAGACTCTTGCGACCTTTCCGGCCAACACCTGGAAGGAGCAGTGCATGACCTTCACATATGCCAACACGGTGGTGCCAGCGGCGGGCACTTTTACCGGACGCGCCACCTATACGCTTTCATTGCCATGACCCGCATCGCCCCGGCATTTGTCCTTTCCTGGGCGTTGCTCACCTTGCCTGCCGTCGCACAGGCGCAGACTGCAGCGGCATCGTCAACGACCGGGCAAGTTTTCCGAGTAGACGACAGCGGCACGGTCGTACTCGACCCAGTATTGCAAATGCAGTGGCAACCAGCCGGCCAAACTGCGGCATCGCCTCTCGTTTCAGCATCGACCCGGGTCAGCGTACAGCTCAACCTGCTACCTTGGGTCGGTCGGACTGGTCGGATTTATATGACATTACCTCGCACGTCTGGTCCCACGGTCCGGGCCACATGGCGGACGGGAGGAACCCTGCTCCCCGGAGAACTGCTTTCGGGAGACCGCACGCCGGTCTATGCGGGCGTCATCAACGGGCCACTTCTACGCGACATTATCGACATCAAGCTCGAGGCGGATGGCGCGCGCCTGTCGGGTTCCGAAGCCCTGGCATTCGGTTTCGAAATCGAGGTTGATCCATGAAGTTTCCCTTGCGGCTGCCGGTTCTCACCGTGGCAATCGCCACTTGCACCCAGTTTTGGAGCGTCCCTGTCCTTGCGGACGATTTTGCCCTTTCGATTTCTCCACCCCGCTTTGAGCTAACGGCGGAACCAGGGCAAACCGTCCGTGGCGTTGCTGAACTGACCAATGCCGCGAGCACGGCTACCGAGTTGCATTTCGCGACGGCTGAATGGGGATTGACTCCGGACGGCGGTGTGGTCCTGAGCGACGCGCTCAAGCCCGACTCCTGTCGTCCCTGGGTCGCAATCGAACGGCGGGAAACCACGTTGCAGGCGAAGGCGCAATTTCGCTACCGCTTCGAAATAACGCCACCAGCCGAAACCCCTCCCATAGAGTGCCGTTTCGCTATCGTCGTGTCCGGCGCGGAAGGACGTGTATCGCCCGGCAAGGACGTGAGCTTTCCGATCAGCGGACAAATTGCGATCATCGTTTATGTCGAGGTAGGCAAGGTGAGACCGGACCTGAAGATCGTCAAGGCTGACGTGGCGACCATTAACGGCGTGCAGACGCCAGTGGTGATGGTCCAGAACACCGGGACCGCGCACGGCAGACTCTCTGCGTTTCTCACCGGCACCGATGCAAAGGGCAAGAAGCGCGACTTTGCTCCATCCACCTTGCCGATCCTGCCGGGCGAAACGCGCAGGATCGCGATCAACGTGGACAAAGGGGGCGATGCAATCGAGGCACAGGCAGCCCCGACCTCGAGCGACGAAAAGCCAGACGTGATCGTCTTCCCGCTCAAAATGAGCGGAACCATGAACGACACGGTCAATTCCTTCAAGTTCGATGGCGTCTTTGAGCCTTGATGACGAAGCCCGCGCCGAATTCCGGAAGCGTCTGGTTGACGGCGCGCATTTCGGCCATTCCCTTGGCCTTTTTGTCGCTTGGACTTTCCCTCCCCGGTTCGGCCAGGGCTGATGCAACCGGTGCACCACAGGCCAGGTCGAGTTCTACCCCATACGTTGATCGACTGATCGACGATGGAAAACTTGAAGCGCTAACGTCAGTCAGTGATGAAAAGGCGACGAACACCAAGGGCAATGTGAGATCGCTCATCGTCGAATTGGGCGGATCAGTGATCTCACCAAAATCGAGTGTTGCCGGTATTGACACTTCCGCGCTGGATCACGTCCAGCGCGAGGTCGGAATCTCGGTATCCGGCAGGTATCAGACCGATAATTTCGGCCTTCTGGGCATCGACGCGCAGTTGAGGCGCGGCTCGAATTCCGGCCCTTTTGGCAATACATCCGCAGATTCGTGGAGCGGCTCGGCCACATTCACCAGCCACAACCTGCCACTTGGAAGTGGCTGGCTCGTCGACGGTGCCCTGGGCACGACCTCGACGCCAACGATCGCGCTCGTTCGTCAGCAGACCCGCTTTTACCTACCGGCTTCGCCCATCCTTGGTGGCGCAGCTGTTTTTAACGCGTATCGAAAGATTGCACCGTCCCAAACGAGTGGCGAAGCGAAGCCTTCTGCCACGTTCAACCTTTCGGTGGGTGAACCGGGATTGCTTGGTGGCTTGCGGCTTTCCAACTTCACCGGACTGTCCGGCCTGGCGATTTCCGGCGGCGGACAGATCGATCTGTCCTCGCAGTGGTCAGCAGGTATGCAGGCAATCGCCGTCAGTAATACCGTCGATCCCTACGCGGTCATCTTGGAGTCTGCGTCTTCCTCCAGTTCCAAGGCTCGTTTCTCATCGCAAGGGGCGCTGGGAACAATCGCATTCGCGACCAATGGTTTCAAGCTTCAAGCAAACGCAATCTGGACCCATCGCTCCGGCCCAAACACTGTTTTCGATCCATTCGGCGCAGTGGGTACGGCGGGTGGCGGATGGATGGACGCAAGCTATCGGTCCGGCCGAACCTATCAGAGCGGTGGTCTGTATTACTTCGGACCTGGCCTCTCATGGGGCACGTCCGCTCTCATCAACAATACCTATGGCGGATATTACCGTTTATCTACTTCGTCGCAGCGCTGGCGCTGGACGCTGAATCTCGATGCGGCAAGTTCTGTCAATGGCGGCGGCGCAAGCGGCGTGATCGCAAATGCCGATGTCCGCAGGAAATTGAACTTCACAACATCGGTGGGCGCAAACAGTACTGTCCGTATTGCGAACGGGCGAACCTCCACGCAGTTGCTCGGATATGTCGAGTTCCCGACACGTTTGGGTTCAGCGCGCGCGGAAGCGGGCTGGAGCCATGATCCCTTTTCGAACCTCTACCGTATCGACTTCAATCAGAACTGGTCATTGCCCGCGTGGATGCCCTCGGGCAGTCGGCTTAGTACGCAAGCCTCGTACCAGCGAATGAAACAATCCTCGAACTCCCCTTATCTTCTGGATGGCAGTAGCGCACAGCGGTCGAACAGTTTCGGGGCTGCTGTCAGCGCGGGGGCGACCCCGTTCAGCGGCATCAATTTCGATGCAACAATTGCCTATAACTCGAACGGCAATTCCTCGGCCACCAGTGTGTATGGTCCTGTCGATTCAACTGCAGGCGCGTTGGGAATTCTGTCATCACAACAAGGCCAGGCATTCTCAGCGACGATTGTTGCCAACGTCCGGCTTTCGTCACGTTGGAGTCTGACGGCTTCCTACACCGACACGACCTCAAGCCTTACATCTACATACGGCCTCGCCAGCATCTACTCGTCCCCGCTGGGCCTGACTCCGGCTCAAGCCATTGCGGCGCAACACAGTTCCTACCATCTTCGAGCTGGTTACCTGACCCTGCGTTATTCCGCATCCGCCGGTCGGTCGCGCGGCATACTCGGCCTGCGCGAATATCCAGTGGGTGGCATCGGCGTTCTTGAAGGCCGCGTCTATCTCGATGCCAACGCCAATCATAACAGGGAGCCTTCCGAAAAGGGCATTCCGGGGATCGTCGTTATCCTCGACGGGATTCAGGCGGTACGCACCGATCCGTCTGGCTATTATCGTTTCGACGCCGTTTCCGACGGTCCACACCGAGTGACTGTGAACGCGGACGCCCTGCCATTGCCCTGGATCATCGAAGCGGACGACAAACGCCAAACGGGCGCACCATATGCCACCTCCGTTAATGTCGGTGTGCGCGCGACAACCATTCTCGACATTGCAGCGGAAAAGGAATGATCCAGGATTCCGACACCGTTCGATGCATGGCCGTCCGCTACACTAACCAGTATAGGATTCTCCATCCGCTCCAAATGCCCGTTTCCCTTTCCGTTTCCACAAGACCAGCGCCTGTTCCCGATCTTCGCCCCGCAGCTTGGCCGCGACGGTGAGAAACGCGCCGTAGAGCGTGGCGCGATCATCGTCGGCGAGTTCGACCAGTCCAGCTTTCACGACCAGGCCGCCCAATTCGATCAATTGCCGCGTGCGTTCGCGCCGCTTGATCTGCCATTCGCGCATGTCGGTTCGCGCCCTTCGTGCGTCAAGCCGATGCCGCGCCGCCGTCAAGCGGGAGAGTACCGTCCGCGTGGCGTTCAGTTCCTTCGCCACGCTTTCGCGCCTTGCCTTGAAAGAAGGCCGCGCCGCGCTTGCGCCAGTTCTCCTTTCGCGCGGTATCTGCGGTTTCGGCGACGTCGAGCAGTGCGCCAGCCAGTATTTCCGCGTTGTTGGCATCAGCCCCGGTGGCGATCACAAGTTCACCCAATTGCTGCACGCGGCGTTCCTTCAATTGCTTCGCCTTGTCGGCAAGCGCCTTCAGTTCCGAATCAAAGTCACGAGGTTTGCGCATCGAAGTTCTCCATTGAGAGGTGATGCGATGATGATAATATCGTCCCGCTTCCAATGCTGTAGAGTCGTCGAGACAGTCTGATACTGAATAGTCCCGAGCAGGATTTTATCATGGGAGGGCGCGCTTATACGTCGTGCCGACGTGGCTTCATGCGAGTAGATGGATTGCCATCATGGCGATCTTCCACCTCTCCGTTAAAGTCATCAGCCGGTCGAGCGGGCGCAGCGCCGTGGCCGCCGCAGCCTATCGCGGGGCCGAGCGGCTGCACGATGAACGCCTCGACCGCGACCATGACTTCACCAACAAGGATGGCGTCGTTCATTCCGAGGTGATGCTGCCCGAAGGCGCGCCGCAGGAACTCTCGGATCGCGAACGGCTGTGGAACGCGGTCGAGGCCGCCGAGAAGCGGAAGGACGCGCAGCTTGCCCGCGAAGTCGAGTTCGCCATTCCGCGTGAGCTGAGCCAGGAACAGGGCATCGAGCTGGCCCGCGAATTTGTCGAAGCCGAGTTCGTCGCAAAGGGCATGATCGCCGACCTCAATGTCCATTGGGATATTGGCGCAGACGGCCAGCCCAAACCCCACGCCCATGTCATGCTGACTATGCGCGAAGTGGACGGCGACGGGTTTGGCGCGAAGGTGCGTGATTGGAACAAGGCCGAGCTTGTCGAGCAGTGGCGCGAGCGCTGGGCCGAACATGTCAATCAGTGGCTGGCCGAACTCGATATCGACGCGCGCGTCGATCACCGCAGCCTGGAGGCGCAGGGCATTGCGCTCGAACCGCAGGACAAGATCGGCCCCGCCGCTTCGCGCATGGGTGTGCGCGGGCTTGAGGCCGAACGGATCGAGGAACACCGCGCCGTCGCGCAGCGCAATGGCGAGCGGATCATCGCCAATCCCAACGTCGCGCTCGACGCGATCACCCACCAACAAGCCACGTTCACGGGCCGTGACCTTGCCATGTTCGTGCATCGGCACAGCGACGGGAAGGAGCAGTTCGATCAGGCATTGAGCGCCGTTCGCGGATCGACCGACCTGATCGCTCTGGGCAAGGACGGGCGCGGCGAAGACCGGTTCACATCGCGCCACATGATCGAGACCGAACAGCGGCTTGGGCGCGCATCGGAAATGATGGCTGAGCGCGACCGGCACGGCGTCAAACAGCTGGACCGGGAAGGAGCGCTGGCGCGTGCGGCGGAGAGGGGGCTGGTGCTGTCCGGCGAGCAGCGCGCAGCATTTGAGCATGTGACCGATGCGCGCGGCCTAAGCGTCGTGGTCGGCTATGCCGGGACCGGCAAGAGCGCGATACTGGGCGTTGCCCGCGAGGCATGGGAAAGCGCGGGCTACACCGTTCGCGGTGCGGCGCTGTCCGGCATTGCCGCCGAGGGACTGGAGCACGGTTCAGGCATTGCCTCTCGGACCATTGCCAGCCTTGAACATCAGTGGGGTCAGGGCCGCGAATTGCTCACACCGCGTGATGTGCTGGTTATCGACGAGGCAGGAATGGTCGGCACGCGCCAGATGGAGCGCGTGCTCTCCCATGCCGCCGATGTAGGCGCGAAAGTTGTCCTGGTTGGTGACCCGCAGCAGTTGCAGGCCATCGAGGCCGGAGCCGCCTTCCGCGCGATCCACGAACGACATGGCGGCGTCGAAATCCGCGAAGTGCGCCGCCAGCATGACGGCTGGCAGCAGGAGGCCACCAAGCATCTCGCGACCGGGCGCACCGGTCTTGCCATTCAGGCCTATGACGAACGCGGCATGGTGCATGTTGCCGAGACGCGGGCGGCAGCGCGTGGCGAGCTGATCGAGCGCTGGGATCGCGACCGGCAGGCCAGTCCCGGTGATACGCGCATCATCCTCACCCACACCAATGACGAGGTGCGCGAGCTCAACGAAGCCGCGCGCGGAAAGCTGCGTGCGAGCGGCGAGCTGGGCAACGATGTGAGCATCCGCGCCGAACGGGGCGAGCGTCATTTCGCCAGCGGCGACCGCATCATGTTCCTGCGCAACGAGCGGGGTCTGGGCGTCAAAAACGGCACACTCGGCACTGTCGAACAGGTGACGCCGCAGCGCATGGCCGTGCGCACGGACGATGGTCGCAGTGTCGCCTTCGACACCAAAGACTATGCGCACATCGATCACGGCTACGCTGCTACGATCCATAAGGCGCAGGGCATGACTGTGGACCGGGCGCATGTGCTGGCGACGCCGGGCATGGGCAGCCATGGTGCCTATGTGGCGATGTCACGCCACCGTGCCGGCCTTGCCCTGCACTATGGGCGCGACGACTTCGCCGATCAGTCCAAGCTTGTCCGCACGCTGAGCCGCGAGCGCGGCAAGGACATGGCGAGCGATTACAAGCCCGAGCAGCAGTTTGCCGAACGGCGCGGCATCACCTTCCGCGAACGCATTGTCGATATTGCACGGCAATTGCCGGAACGAGCGAAGTCCATTTTCGCCGGATTCCGTCCCCACGCCAACCGGCTCGAAGCTCTGCCAGGTGAGCAAGCAGGACTGCCCGATCAGCGCCGGGCGGTCGAACGCTATGCCCGCGCCGCCGCTGACATCGGACAGATGCGCCAACAGGGCCTGCCCGTCCTGCCACACCAGCGCGACGCGCTGGAGAAGGCCGGGAAAGCGCTTGATGCGATCCGTCCCCATGCCGCCGCCGACCTCGCCACCGCCTTGCAGCGCCAGCCCTCGCTCGCCCGTGAGGCTGCCGATGGTCGCAGCCAGGGCGCGATCCGGGCCATGCAGCTTGAAGCCGAAATCCGCGTCGATCCGGCGCAGCGTGCAGACCGCTTTGTCAGCGACTGGCAGCGGCTGGGACAAGCACGGCAAGCGATGCAGCGCGATGGCGACACCAATGGCGCGCAGAGGCTCACCAACAGCATGGCGGACATGGCCAAGGGCCTAGAGCGCGACGCGCAGGTCGAATCCCTGCTGCGCGCACGCACCCGCGAGCTGGGCATCAAGACAGAACTCGGTCGCGATCTGGCCCGCGACCTTGCCGCCTCCATCTCGATGGAGAGGAGCCGGTCAATCGGCATGGGCCTGTAGGAGAAATGCGATGGATATCGATACCGATGACGTGGAACTGACCCTGGACCTTGAACCGGAACCCGACCCTGACCCGCCCACCCCGGATACCGCAGACGATCCCGCCGCCGAGGCGTTCGCTCGCCTGGAAGGTGAACTGGCCCTCATGCGCCGGGCGGTTCAGCACCTTGCCGCCGAGCGTGCGGACATTGTCATTCCCGACTATGGCCCGACCCTGACCGACATGGCCAAGCGGATGGGCGCGATTGACGGGAGCCTGAAGAGCATGGCTGGTCATCCAGCGATGCAGATGACCCCTGACAGCATTGGCAATCGGATAGCCGCCGCAGCCGAAGCCGCGCGGCGCAGCGATCAGGACAGGATCAGTCAGGCCCGGAGCGACTTGCATCACGCCGCTCAGGAGATGCGCAGCGTCACCGCCCACGCGCGCAGCGCTGCCAAGCAGCGGCAGCAGGTCTACCAGGTGGCAGGCAGAGCATTGCTCGCCGGAATACTCTTATGGTCTTTCCTTCCCGGCACCATTGCCCGCACGATGCCAGAAAGTTGGCACTGGCCCGAGCGTATGGCCGCACGGCTGGTGGGCGCACCGTCAGTCTGGGACGCAGGCACAAGGATGATGCAAAGCGACAGCCCCGAGGCATGGAATGCACTGGTGCAGGCCGCAGACATCCAGCGCGACAACCGCGATGTCATTGACGCTTGCCGGAAGTCTGCTGCAACCTCGCAGCAGCCGGTGCGATGCACCGTCAAGATTCGTCCCGTGTCGCAGCCAAAGAGCAGATGATGTTATCAATGAGGTCGGGTTGGCGTCCTAGACAGGGCCGACGAGGATCACCATGACCCACGCAAGATGTGGGAATCAATGTGGGGTCACTTTTTCAGGAACTCCACTTTATCGTGTAAAAACAACACGATAAAGTGGTTGACTGGTGCCCAGAAGAGGACTCGAACCTCCACGCCCTTGCGAGCGCCAGCACCTGAAGCTGGTGCGTCTACCAATTCCGCCATCTGGGCACGGGGCGATCAGCCTGTTTGCCGATCGCCGGGTAGGAGGGCGCCACTAGCCGGGGGGGGCGGGGGTGTCAACTGGGCGTCTACATCTGGCACGGCATTTTTCAGCGGTGGCGGCGCGGCGCAGCCGGGTGCTGGCCGGTGGTCATGCCGCCGCGGGAAATTCCGGCGTTGCGGGGGTGGGCGTACCTGTGCCAAGGCGCGGTGCGAAGATGGGATTTTCAGGCAGGCGACGATGGCACAGGAACTGATGGACAAGCTGGTGGTGCTGGTTGGCGGCGGCGGGTTTCTGGGCCGATACGTGGCGCAGGAACTGCTTTCGCGCGGGGCGCGCCTGCGGGTGGTTGGCCCCCATGCAGAGCGGGCCTATGGACTGAAGCCGTTGGGCAACCTGGGGCAGTTCCAGTTGCTTCATGCCGATGTGACCAAGCCGGAAACCTTGCCCAGAGTTCTGGGTGGGGCCGATGCGGTGGTCAACCTTGCCGGCACCTTTGGCGACGATCTGGCAGCGGTGATGGGCGCGGGAGCGGGCAATCTGGCCCAGGCGGCGCGCGCTGCCCGGGTGGCGGCTTTTGTCCAGGTTTCCGCAATTGGTGCGGATGCCGATGGCGAGACGGCCTATGCACGGGCCAAGGCTGCCGGAGAGGCTGCGGTGCACGCCGCGCTGCCCGGGGCGACGGTGGTGCGGCCGGGCATCCTGTTCGGGGCCGATGATCATTTCATCAATCGCTTCGGATCGCTGGCCTCCAGCTTGCCGGTACTGCCGGTGTTCGGTCCGGAAGCGCGGATCCAGCCGCTGTTCGTTGAAGATTGCGCGCGGGCGATCGTGGCGGCGCTGGCTGATCCGGAGCGGCACGGCGGCAAGACGTTTGAGTTGGCGGGGCCGGAAGTGATCACCATGCTGGACCTCAACCAGCGGATCGCCGCAGCGGCAGAGCGCAAACCCCTGCTGGCCCCGCTGCCCGATGGTCTTTCGGGCCTGATCGCCACGCTGACCGGATGGTTGCCCGGCGCGCCGATCACCAGCCAGCAGTGGAAGCTGCTGAAAGCCGGCAACACCGCATCGGGCACCCTGCCGGGCTGCGCCGAGTTGGGCGTTCAGCTTCACCCGCTGGGGCTGTTCCTTGATCGCTGGATGACGCGGTTTCGGCGCAACGGCCGTTTTGCCGATCGTCTTACGGCCTGATCCATCGCCCCGCCATTTGGGGTTCAGCCGCCCTCAGGCGTTGACGTCGCCATAGTGGCTGGGCGGCTGGATCACTTCCATGCGCTCGGCCAGCAAGGGGCGGAAGCTGGGCCGGCTTTTGAACACGGCATACCAGTCGCGCGCCTGATCATGGCCGCTCCAGTCCAGGGCGCCGAGATAATCGGCGACGGAAATCTGCGCGGCGGCGGTCAGATCGGCCAGGCTCATCGTTGCGCCGGCCAGCCAGGGTCGATGATCGATCAGGTGATCGATGTAATAGAGGTGTTCATGCGCCAGCTTCATCGCTTCGCGCAGGACGCGTGAATCCGGCGGCTGGCGATAGACCAGCCGCTTCTTCATCCGTTCGTGAAGCATCGGCCCGGTAACGTCGCCATAGAAGTTTTCGTCAAACAGCGCGACCAACCGGCGGATCTCTGCCCTGCCGGCGGCAGTGCCATTGATCATCGGATTCTTGTCGACCGTTTCCTCAAAATACTCGCAGATCGCCTGGCTATCCACCAGGGTCAGCCCCTTGGCCGGATCATGCAGGACCGGCGTGCGCCCAGCCGGGTTGAGCGCCAGAAAATCATCGCGGCCTTCCCACGGATTTTCGCGCCACAATTCATAGGCCACGCCTTTTTCACTGAGGAGCAGGCGAACCTTGCGGCTGAACGGGCACAGGGGGAATTGATAGAGTTGCCACATGGCCAATCGTCATGCCCAAGGGGGGCTGGCGCGTCCACCCCGCCGCAGACGGCGTGCGCCGCATTTCAGGTGGAAAACCTTGCCGCGCTTACGATTCGATCCGCGCCTGACGGTCAAGCGCCAGGGCCAGGCGGTTCAGCCGCCGTTCGCAATTGGCATCGATCAGCGCGGCATCACCGCGCTTTACGGTCAGAACCAGCGCGCCGTCGGCAGTCAGGTTCAGCGGCACTTCGGCCAGCGCCTGCGGAGCGCCGCCGCCCAGCCGCTGGGCCAGCCGCAAGGCCAGCCCCCAGGACCGCGCCCTGGCCAGTTCATCACGTCCGGCAAGTTGCAGCAGGATCGGGGGCGGCGCATCGGGGTCCCCGCCCAGCCCGACGTGGAGCGCCATGGCAATCATTGCCCGGCCCGGGGCGTCCACGCCGATCCAGTTGCCGTGCAGGGCCATGTCCTCCCCCTCCACCACCCGAAAGTCGGGACTGGCTGCCCAGCCGGTTCCGGCAATCAGACACGCAGCGTGGCGCAGGCGGCGCAGAGCGTCTGGCTCGGCTGGAAAGGCCCCGTCGCTCCAGCGCAGCAGTGCGTCCGGATAGGTTGGATCCGGTATCTGCCCGCTGACGGCATGGGCCACGCCTTCCACCAGCGGATCGGCCTGGCGCGTATTTGCATCAAGCTGTTGATAAAGCAGGCCTTCACGCAGGCCAAACGGCGATATGATAATCCGCGATGGCTGCACCTGGCCGGCCAGCGCCGCAAGCAGGGCCGAACCATCGGCAAGCTGTGCGGCCCGGGCGGCGCTGACCCCCGGGATCGCGGCCAACCGTGCCGGCCCCGCTTCCCGCACATCGGTCTTGAGCCAGCGGGCATCGTCCGGGGCAAAGCCATATTGCCCGATCACCGAAAGCGGCCAGCCGGTGCGCTGCATATGAACCCGCGCCAGTGTCCGCCAGCCCCCGCCGACAAGATAGAGCGGTTGATCCGCGACTTCCGCCAGCCAGTCCAGATCCTTCAGCGCCTTGCGCAGCGCCTTGCGCAGCAGGCCGCGCCCTTGCGCCCGGATCGCATTGACCGGAATAACGCCAAAGGGCAGCGATACCCGCTGGTGAACCTGTCCGGCTTCCACCCTGACCAGTTCAAGACTGCCCCCGCCCATGTCCGCCACCAGCCCGCGCGCATCGGGAATGGCGGCGATTACGCCGTAACCCGCGGCAACCGCTTCTCCATCGCCGGACAGCATTTCCGCAGGCAGCCCCAGGGCGCGTACGGCTTCCAGAAATTCCTCCCCATTGGCCGCATCACGCACAGCCGCGGTTGCCACAACCTGCACCGAAGCCGGCTGCATCAGGCGCAGCAGCGCGGCAAAGCGGGCCAGTCCGCCAAGCGCCATGGCAACCGCATCGGGCGCGAGCCGTCCGCCGCCGGTCACTCCCCGGCCAAGACCGGCCATCAGTTTTTCGTTGAACAAGGTGGCTGGCGCGCGCGGCGGGCCGCCGAACACCACCAGGCGGACCGAATTCGATCCGATATCGACAATTGCAGCGCGGGCAGGAGCGTTCATCCGGGCAGGACTAGCCTGCCCGGTTGCGCCATTCCAGCGGCGGAATCAAATTTGCGGGATCAATCCTGCCCGCGCGGCAGGGACCTGCGCATTTGCTGTTCCATGCGCCGGCCCATCTGTTCAAGCTGGGGCAGCATTTCACTCATCGCACCGACCATCGCGCCGGCCGCGCTCATCATTGCCGGTGCCCTGCGCGAAACCTCGCGCGGCATATCGCGGGCACCGGGGCCGGCAAGATCGCCCAGCGTGGCATCGTCAGGGATTTCGCGGTGGACCGGACGGTCCCCCATTGTTGCGCCGGCCCGGTCCACCGCCTTGAGGAAAGGAGCAGCCTTGATGTCCAGCATGGCGGCCATCAAGCTGGCCATGGCATCGCCAATGGCCTGCTGGGCGGCGGGATCGGACAAACGGCCTTCAACTTCCGCAAGGCCGCGTTGGGCATCGCTGCTATGTGCAGAATCGCGAGCAAGCGCGGGAAGCGGTGCCAGCAGGGCAGCGGCAAGCACACCAAGCGAGGCGAATTTCAAAATGGAACGGGGCTGCGACATTTCAGCACACTCCAGGAAGTCCGACGATTCGGACACGCGCGGCTTTTTAATGCCGATTCGCTTGCGCATGGCTGAATGAAAGGGCAGGCCGCACGATCAGCCCGCCGGAATGGACAGGTCAAGCAGCGCCATGCACGGATCACGCAGGCTGTCCAACCGGGCCGGCAGCGCCGCCGGATCAGCACGCAGATCACCCGCAGCGCTGGCAAACAATGCCTGAACCTGCGGCCGGGTAGCACCGGTTTCATCCATCAGCCGCGCCCCGGTCCGCACAAAGAATTCGCGGCCGCGCGTGCCCAGCGCCGGCCAGCGCGCGCCAAGCGGCGTAGCGCGGGCCTGCTCACTGCTGACGATGGCAAAGGCCGCGCCACAGCGCACTGCGGTTTCCTGTTCCAGATCGAGTTTGGGCAGATCGGGCGCCGGCTGCGCTGCCAGCGCGGTTGCGGCACAGGCGGCGACAAGGACGAGCGGTGCAAGCTTAGGGATCATGACATTGCCCTATCGCAGCAAAGCTGAACCGCAGCCAACCTTGTCTGGGCTTGGGCCGCGTATTGCGATTGACGCCGCCCCTGCACAGCGGCATTCGTAGCAATTCGCAACTGGAAGAGGAGAGGCTGATGTACAGTCACAACATGGTCGGCAGCAACGATCTGGCAAAATCGAAGGTGTTTTATGACGCGATCTTCGGTGCGATCGGCGGAAATCCGGCGATCACGGATGACAAGGGTCGCCTGATCTATATGCACAACGGCGGGGTGTTTCTGGTCACCGCACCGATCGACGGCAATCCGGCGACCATTGGCAATGGCAGCACGGTTGGCTTTGCCATGGCCAATCCCGAACAGGCCGATGCCTGGCACGCGGCAGGCGTGGCAGCCGGCGGCACGGCGATTGAAGATCCGCCGGGGGTTCGCGACGGCGGGGCGATGAAGATGTACCTGGCCTATCTGCGCGATCCCGATGGCAACAAGCTTTGCGCGCTGCACCGGATGTAATGACGGCAGCGGTCGAGGTAAGACCCGATGGCACCCGCAGGGCGATTGATCGCCCTTGGGTGCCAGAGGCGCCGGTGGCGCTGGAGTTCAACGGCCTGTCCTATGCCGTGATGATGGCGACGCCCGGTGATCTGCAGGATTTCGCCGCCGGCTTCGCCCTGTCTGAAGGACTGGCCGCAACGCCGGGAGATATTGGCGAGATTGCCGCTGTCGAAACCGGCAAGGGCTGGATCGTGCGAACCGCGCTGGCCGGACTGGGCGTTGAACAATTGGGCGAGCGGGTTCGCACCCGGGTCGCCGAATCGAGCTGCGGGCTATGCGGCATCGAAAACCTTGAAGCAGTGGCCCGGCCCCTGCCCCCGGTCACCGCGCACCAGGCGATCGATCCCGCCGCGATCTTTGCCGCGCTGGCTGCGCTGCCCCCGCTTCAAACCCTTGGCAAAGCGACCGGGGCCGCGCACGCCGCTGCCTGGGCGTGCGCCACGGGCGAAATCGGCACGCTGCGTGAGGATGTTGGCCGGCACAACGCGCTCGACAAGCTGATCGGCGCGCGGGCACGGGCCGGGCAGGCACTGGCACCGGGCTTTGTCCTTTCGACCGCGCGGTGCAGCTATGAAATTGTCGAAAAAGCGGTTCGCGCCGGAGCAACCACGCTTGTCTGCATTTCGCTGCCCACCTCGATGGCGGTCGACCGGGCAAAGGCAGCAGGGCTCAGCCTGTGGGCGCTGNNGGTGCTGGCCCGCGATGACAGCGTTCTGCTGGTGAACGACGCCTCAGCGTGACAGCAGGAACACCGCGTGTTCGGCCCGCCAGCTCGCCGCGGCGGCGCTGATCCGCTGATCGCCCGAAAGAAACCAGGCCCCTTCCACCGTCAGCCCCCTGGCCCGAACCAGATCGCGAAAGTCGCTGACCGTGACATGATGGATGTTCGGGGTTTCATACCAGGCGACCGGCAGCAGCCGTGTAACCGGCATCCGCCCGTGCCACATCAGGCTGGCCCGCACCCGCCAATGGGCAAAATTGGGAAAGCTGACGAAAGCCTTGCGGCCGATGCGCAGCAATTCATCCAGCACCCGGTCAGGGCGCTTGGTGGTTTGCAGGGTCTGGCTGAGGATCGCGTAGTCAAACCCGGCGTCGGGGTATTCGACAAGGTCACTGTCGGCATCGCCCTGGATCACTGACAGCCCGCGCGCCACGCAAAGCGCCACATTGTGCGGATCAAGCTCCATCCCGCGCGCGTCGATCCCGCGTTCATCGCGCAGCGCCGCCATCAATGCCCCGTCACCGCAGCCGACATCGAGAACGCGGCAACCCGGCGCGACATTGGCTGCGATGATCGCCAGATCGGGGCGCAGCGCGTTCATGGTGCAAATATCCGCGGATCAATCACCATCATTCGCTCTGGATAGGGATATTGTTTCCAACCAAACTTCTCGTAAAGCCGCTGGGCATTCCTTGTGAACAAAGCCCACCGACCCACACCTTGCAAGTCGGGATGGCCGTGTAAGTAAGCCAGCATTGCGCTCGCCAAGCCTTGGCCTTCATGTTCCGGCAAAACGTAAACATCGGTAAGGTAGGCCAACTCCACGTAGTCAGTCAGCACCCGCGCCATGGCTACCTGTCCACCCGCCAACCATACCGAAACGACAACCGAACGGTCGATGCTGATTTGAACCTGTTCGAGACTGATACCTTCCGCCCAGACGCTTGTGGAGAGGAAAGCCTGCGCTGCCTTCGCATCGCCACCAGGCTTAATCTGATAGCCATCCGGCAGCGCACTCATTGATTCAGGAACCCGGCGATCACCCGGTCCTGCGCCGGCACATCAAGCAGGAAGCTGTCATGCCCGAACGGGGCGGACAGTTCAACGAAGCTGACTGGCGCACCGGCGGCGTTGAGCGCGTGAGCGATGGTTCGGCTTTCCGCCGTGGGGTAAAGCCAGTCGGTATCAAAGCTGATCAGGCAGAACCGCGCCGTGCTGCCGGCGAAGGCATCGGCAAGTTTGCCACCATGCTCCTCCGCCAGGTCGAAATAGTCCATCGCCCGGGTGATGTAGAGATAGGAATTGGCGTCAAACCGGTCGGTGAAGCTCAGCCCCTGGTGGCGCAGATAGCTTTCAACCTGAAAATCGGCGTCGAAGCCAAAAGTCTTGGCAGTGCGATCCTGAAGGCGGCGGCCAAATTTGTCAGTCAGGCCGGCTTCGGAAAGATAGGTGATGTGGGCCGCCATCCGCGCCACGGCCAGGCCGTTTTCAGGGCCTTTGCCGCCGGCATGGTAATCGCCGCCGCGCCACTTGGGATCAGCCATGATCGCCTGGCGGCCAACCTCGTGAAAGGCGATGTTCTGCGCCGAATGGCGCGCGGTGCTGGCAATCACCAGCGCGGCACGGGTCCGCTCTGGCCAGTTGGCCGCAAAGGACAGCGCCTGCATCCCGCCCATCGATCCGCCCACCACCGCATGAACCTGATCAATCCCGAAGGCATCAAGCAGCGCAACCTGCGCGCGAACCATGTCGCGAATGGTGATCACCGGAAACCGCATTGCCCAGGGCCGGCCATCGGCGGCGATACTTGCCGGCCCGGTCGATCCCATACAGCCGCCCAGGACGTTGACGCAGATCACGAAGAAGCGGTTGGTATCAATCACCTTGCCCGGACCGACCGATTTTTGCCACCACCCCGGCTTGCCCGTCTTGGGATGATCGCTGACCACGTGCTGATCCATGGTCAGGGCGTGAAACAGCAGGATCGCGTTGGACTTGTCGGCATTCAGCCTGCCGCAGGTTTCATAGGCCAGGCACACCCCGTCCAGGCTCTGCCCGCCATCCAGCCGCAGCGGCGCGGACAGAACCTGGCTGGCATGGTTGAGATTGAGCGCGGGATCGGACATCGTCGTTCGCTTGGGCGAGCCACATTCGTCTGTCAATTCCCGGCAGGGCTGCTAAGGGCGCGGCCAGCATGGCACAAGCACCCGCACCCAAGCCCTGGATCGATGCGATCCATGCCTATGTCCCCGGCAAGAGCGCGGGCGACGACGGGCGGCCGCTGGTCAAGCTTTCGGCCAATGAGAACCCGCTGGGGAGCAGCCCAATGGCACTGGCCGCGCGCGCGGCGGCGCAGGCGCCCTCGCTCTATCCCGATGGTGACAGCACCGCGCTGCGCGAGGCGATTGGCCGGCTTCACGGGATAGATCCCGCCTTGATCGTGATGGGCACCGGTTCGGGCGAATTGCTCCACACCGCCACGGGGGCTTTCGCCGGGCCGGGTGACGAGGTGCTCTATTCGCAATATGCCTTCTCGCTTTACGAAATCGTCGCCCGGCGCTGCGGAGCGGTTCCGGTTGAGGCTCCGGCCAGGGATTATGGCAACGATGTCGATGCGCTGCTCGGTGCGGTGAATGAGCGGACCCGCGTGGTCCTGCTCGCCAATCCCAACAATCCCACCGGCACCTATCTTCCCCGCGCCGAGATTGCCCGGCTTCATGCCGGCCTGCCCGCCGATGTCCTGCTGGTGCTTGATCAGGCCTATGCCGAATATGTCGATCCGCGCCGCGATGACGGTTCGCTCGCCCTTGCGGTGCGGCACGCCAACGTGCTGGTTACGCGCACCTTCTCCAAGGCTTACGGCCTCGCCGGGGAACGGGTTGGCTGGGGGACCGGATCGGCGGCGATTGTCGCCGTGCTCAACCGCATTCGCGGCGCGTTCAACGTCAGCAATTCGGCCCAGGCAACCGCGCTGGCGGCATTGCAGGATCAACACTTCGTTGAGCAGTCACGCCTTCACAACGCCGCCGAGCGGAACCGCTTCGTCGCCGCAATCGGGGCGCTGAACAACCACGGCCTGCGCGCCGTGCCAAGCGAGGCCAACTTCGTGCTGGTACTGTTCGAAGGCGGGCTGACCGGCGAGACTGCCTATCGGGGGCTGGCAGAACGCGGCTATATCGTGCGCTGGTTGCCCGGACAGGGGCTGGCCAGCGGCCTGCGCATCACCATTGGCCAGCGCGCCGACATGGACGCGATCGCCGCTGCGCTGCGCGAAATGGCGGAGGCGGCGTGATGGGCTTTGAACGGATCGCGATCATCGGTCTTGGCCTGCTGGGCGGATCGATCGGGCTGGCGGTGAAGGAATGCCTGCCCGGCGCAGTAACCACCGGTTACGATGCCGATCCCGCCACCCGCACCCGCGCCGCCGAACGCGGTCTGGTCGATCACGTCCACGACAGCGCGGCTGAGGCGGTGCGCGCGGCGCAGCTCGTTATCCTGTGCGTGCCGGTTGGCGCGATGGGGGCGGTCGCCGTTGAACTGGCCCCGGCCCTGCCCGCCGATGCCCTGATCAGCGATGTCGGTTCCTCCAAACTCAGCGTTGCCCGGGCGCTTGCCGCAGCCTTGCCCGGCCATGCCGTGATCCCCGCGCATCCGGTCGCCGGAACCGAGCGCTCCGGTGCGGACGCGGGCTTTGCCAGCCTGTTCCGCCATCGCTGGTGTATCGTAACCCCGCCAGAGGGCGCTAACCCGGCCAAGGTCGCCGCGCTGGCCGCGTTCTGGGAAGCGCTGGGCGCGCGGGTTGAACTGATGGACCCGCAGCATCACGATCTGGTTCTGGCGGTGACGAGCCATCTGCCGCACCTTATCGCCTATACCATCGTTGGAACCGCCGATGATCTGGAGGGCGTGACTCAAAGCGAGGTGATCAAGTATTCAGCCGGCGGTTTCCGCGATTTCACCCGCATCGCCGCCTCTGACCCGACGATGTGGCGCGACGTGTTCCTTTCGAACAAGGACGCGGTGCTGGAAATGCTTCAGCGCTTCACCGAGGATCTGACCGCCCTGCAACGCGCCATCCGCGTGGGTGACGGCGAACAGCTGTTCGATCACTTCACCCGCACCCGCGCCATCCGCCGGTCAATCATCGAAGAAGGCCAGGACGATGCCCGCCCCGACTTTGGCCGCAGCGATCACGGCGGTTAGGTGCCATTCTTCATTCGGTGGGAAAGCAGCACAAGACAATGCGCCGACATGGTCCGCTATCGGGTGATCACGAAGTTTAGCCAACGGTTCAACGCAACTGCGCGATTTTTGCGGCCTCGGCGGCAAGCATAGGGGCGACTGCGGCAGGCGCGCAAAGCTTGGTTGGTCCAAAAACCATTTCGATCCCCCTTACCGACTGGCAGCTTTGCTCCTTGAGCCACTCGCCGCGATAGCCATTCCGCCCGTCAAACACCTCACGGGTGCCTGGCGTATAGAAAACGACGACATGACCGTTGCGCTTGTCGAGTTTGACCGTCGCGCCATTGTGCAGACCGAGCACTGAATTGCCGAATGCGTCCTTGGGATGGCAATCGGGATCGCGGTAGGCAGAAATAAGCCCAGCATCGTCAATCGGATGGTTGCGTCGCTCAGCCATGTCGCGCTCCAAGGCTTGACCATCCATACCCCGCTGCGTGGCAGTCTTGCATCGTTCTGGCAGTGGTTGTCCGCGCTCGCTATCTTGGTCGTATTCGAACCATGAGTCCTTCAGCCAGAGCGCCTCAAGCCGATCCTTGTAACGCGCCACGTCGCGGCGTGGCATGCTCCTGATGAGATCAAACACTTGTTGGGCGTTGTTCCGTCCCTTCGATCCGTTTACGCCGCGTTCGACTGCGGCAACCATTCCAGGCAATCGCGGCAGCAATAGCCTGGTCTGTCCCGAAAGGCTGCGGAAAGGCAGAGAGTCCGCTTCCGT
Source organism: Pseudomonadota bacterium (assembly GCA_018240895.1). Taxonomy (GTDB): domain Bacteria; phylum Pseudomonadota; class Alphaproteobacteria; order Sphingomonadales; family Sphingomonadaceae; genus Novosphingobium. The sequence continues at coordinate 20,917 of JAFEEX010000021.1, forward strand.
CGTCACGTCGCGGATCACCGCATCGAGAACCGCGAGTTCCTGCGTCACAACAACTTGCCGCTTGGTCTCGACCATTTGCATTGTGGCTCCCGCGTCAACCGCGACGCGATCCTCTGCCTTTACAGGCATCAGCCCCAGCGCCTTCGCCAGCGACGGATCGGGCGCATACCGGAACGGTTTGGAAACCAGAGGCACGAAAGATTTACGCCAGAATTCCGCACCGCAATTGGAGCGCTCCCATTGCCAGCAGCCAATGACCGGCATCGGAAACCAAAAGAGCGTAGAGGCCACTCCACCTTTGATTGCATAAGTCTTGCCGTCGGGTAGCGTGACCATGGTGGTGGTCAGTGTGACGGGTAACGGACCCGCCGTTGCCTCTGTTTCTTTCGTCTCTACAAGGACCACCGGCAGAGCCGGATCTTCAGGTTGCTGCAAGTTGCAAAACCGTTGTTCAAATACCGAATCGCCGATGGCGTTGCCGCTTGGATCGTGAAACCCGAACACGTCAATGCCTGCACGTCGTGCCACCGTGCCGTCACGAATCGCGGTACAAGCGTCGTTGTCGATCATTCGGTATGAGAGGTGGGAGAATCCTTGGAAATTGGGATTCTCACCATAGACAATAGGGATGGCATAATTGTCGATTAGGTCTGTCTGAGCTTGATCGCCCTTGAATACCAAGGCCTGCTTTGCCGGATCAAATGGGATACGGATAGAAGCGTTGCTTGAAGCGATCTCGCTCCGCAACGCCCGCAAAGCTTGATAGTCGTTGATTGCGAACAACAGGTATCCACCGAACCAAACAGCTGGCAACGCAAGCCAATATAACGACACACGGCCGGTGATTGCCTCCGCGCCAATGCCGATAAATCCAGCATTGATAAATGCTATGGACCACAAGGGGGCCAGTATAAAAAGCAATATTATTCCGAGGACGGGGACCGCCTGAAGTCCAACCCACAGGGCCGCAACAGCAAAGAACAATAGTGAAAATGGCATCGCCTGCCGCATGCAATAGTCTCCCAAAGACGGCATGATGGATATATGGAAATAGTTAACTATTTTAAATCGATAAAAATTTCCGCTTCCATTTGAAGTATCAGCAGATAAATTGAGCAGATGCCAAGGTAAAATTTCAAATTTCACCAGAAGTCATGGTCCAGACCCTTGTCCGGCGAACAAGCGATTTCCGGGTGCCAACGGCCTGTCCATGGCGGTCAAAGAGGCGGTCACGACAGCAGGAATACCCCCGCCACTACCCACATTACCGCCGTGGAAAGCCAGCCGCCGAATTCCAGCCAGCCCTTGATCGCAAGATCGCCCATGATCCGCCGGTTGCGAGCGATCAGCATGGTGACAACCATCAGCGGCGGGGCGAGCAGGCCGTTGACCACCGCTGCCCAATACAGCGCCTTCATCGGATCGATGGCGACTGTGTTGAGCGCAATACCGCCCAGCGTTGCCAGCGCGATCACACCGTAGAACGCCTTGGCTTCGCGCGGCTTGTGGTTCAGCCCTTCCACCCAATCAAAGGATTCGCACACCGCATAGGCCGCGCTGCCGGCAAGGATCGGCACCGCAAGCAGGCCGGTGCCGATGATGCCCAGCGCGAACAGCGCGAAGGCGAAATCGCCCGCCACGGGGCGAAGCGCCTGCGCCGCCTGATCCGCGCTTTCTATGGTGGTGATCCCGTTGGCGTGCAGGGTCGCCGCCGTCGCGATGACGATGAACAGCGCGGTAAGGTGGGAAAAGCCCATGCCGACCAGGGTATCGGTGCGGATCCGCGCGAGTTCCGGCCCCACCCGGCGCGGACTTACGTGGAGCGGCTTGACGTGACGGCGGCGCTGTTCCTCCACTTCCTGCCCGGCCTGCCAGAAGAACAGATAGGGGCTGATGGTGGTGCCGAAGATGGCGACCAGTGCCATGGCCTGTTCCTTGCCAAAGCTGAAGTGCGGGATCAGCGTACCGCGCAAAGCCTCCCCCAGCGGAACATGAGCGACAAGGACCACGCCGGCATAGGCGAACAGCGACAGCGTGGTCCACTTGAGCACGCGGGCATAGCGATCATAGCTCATCACCACTTCCAGCAGCACGCTGATTGCGCCGAACAGAACCGTGAACAGCAGGGCTGGCCCCGGCACGACCAGCGCCAGCACCGCGCCCATCGCCCCCAGGTCCGCGCCGATATTGATGACATTGGCGATCAGCAGCAGCACCACCACGCTGCGCAGCAGCCAGGGCGGATAGTGCTGGCGCAGGTTCCGGGCAATTCCCTTGCCGGTGGTTGCGCCAATCCGCGCACAGATTGCCTGAATTGCGGCGAGCAGGGGAAAGCCGAAGAACATGGTCCAGGCCAGGCCATAGCCAAATTGCGCGCCGACCTGACTGTAGGTGCCGATACCGGATGGATCATCATCGGCCGCGCCGGTTATCAGGCCCGGCCCCAGCACCTTGAGCGGTGAACGCCTAGGCCTTCGCTCTGCCAAGGTCGTTCAGCGCATTCATCGCCGCCCTGACGCGGGCTTCCGCCTCGTCCCGCGGCAGACCCGGCGGGATCGGGGCGGACAGTTTGTAAGTGATGACGCCGGGGCGCTTGACCAGCCGGTGATAGAGCGGGCCTGAATTGACCGCCACCGCCACCACCGGCAGGTTCAGCAGCTTGTACAGGCCAGCGAAACCGGATTTGAGCTCGGGCGCCGACCCATGCGGCGTCCGCGTACCTTCTGGAAAGATCGCCAAGGGCCGCCCCTCTGCCGACAGTTTGCGCGCCGCGGCCAGCATATGGCGCAGCGCCTTCGCGCCCTGGTCACGCTCCACTGCGACCAGCCCATAGCGCTCACCCGCAAGGCCCCACAACGGAATCCGCAATAATTCAGCCTTGGCGAACACGCCCGGGTAATCGAGCAGTCGCGGCAGATCGATCGCCTCGAAAAAACTTTCATGCTTGAGCGCGACCAGAACCGGCCCTTCGGGCATGGTCCCTTCTACCCGCACGGTGATCCCCAGCAGGTGCCGGCAGCACCAGCGTTGCCAGCGCGACCAGCGATCCACCGCCTTGCGAAACCGCGCGCGTGATCCGGTGAACAGGACGAATACGCAGGTAAGCACGATCAGCAGGCTGCCGCCATAGAACGCCAGATAGAATGCCAGGCTGCGCAGTATCCGCATGGCGGTTACCAATCCCAGACCGGCGCGAAAAAGCGGGCCAGCAATTTGTGATATTCCAGAAACAGCGCGTAAAGGCTGGGCTGGGTCGGCACGGCATCTTCCACCAGCACAACGTCCGCCGGCAGCGATCGCCGCAGTTCCAGCGCGCCGCGGCGCATATGCCAATCGCTGGTCACGATCCGGATCGAACGCATCCCGGTGGCGGCAACCCAGCCGGCGGTTTCGCTGGCGTTGGTGCGGGTATCCGTCGCCTTGTAACCCAGCGTGACACAGCAGGCCATCAGCGGTGCGTTGACCTTGTATTCCGCCGCGAATTCCCGCGGCTTGACCTCGCGCGCCACGCCCGAAACCAGCAGCCGTTTTGCCCAGCCCTGGCGCAGCACTTCCAGTCCGCGGTCAATCCGTCCCTTCCCGCCGGTCAGCACCACCACGCCGTCGGTCGCGGCATTGCCCACCGGCTGCGGCAAGGTTACGGCGAACAGCACGAAGCCCAGAAACCAGACAATCAGGGCAACCGATATCAGGCGGCGGATCATCGTTCGTTCCCGCTCACAGCATTCGCCGCAGCGCGCGCTGGACGGTTATGCGCGCAGTGACCATGGCCAGCACCACGCCGGCCAGCGGCACCAGCGCCAGCAAGGCCCAGTCATACCATTGCAGCGCTCCGCCGCCGACCAGCCCCGCGCCCAGATCGCTGAACCGGCGGCCAAAAAACAGCACGACAATCAATCCCAGCACCAGCCCGACAGTCCCGCCGCCAACAGCATCGAACCCCACCGAGCGCTGGAATATCCGCGCGACCTGCGTATCAGTCCCGCCCAGCAGATGAACAATCTCGATCGTGTCGCGATTGGTTCCAAAAGCATTGCGCACCGCCAGCACCACGGCCGCGCCCAGCGCGAATGCCAACAGCAACACCAGCGCAACGGCCAGCCAGCGCAGCGAATCGATCGCGCCGAACACGGGCGTCAGCCAGGCCGACTGGGCATCAATGCGGGCAGAGGGCGCAACCTCGCGCACGGAGCGGCGCAAGGCCCCAAGGTTTTCGCCATTGACGGATTCGCGCAGGCGCGCATCGATCAGGGCCGGCACCGGAATTTCCGCATCGTCGCCCGCCCTTGCCCCAAGCCAGGGTTCGATCAGCTGTTCAATCTCGTCCTGCGAGACAACGTGGGCGTCTATGACCCCCGGCACCCGTTTCAGCCGCTCGACAGCAGCACGGGCCTGACGGTCGCGCTCGGCGGGGTTTGCCTCGATAACCTGGACGGTAATTCCGCCGGAAAGCTCATCCGATGCACTGCGCGCGGTATTGCTGAGCGCCAGTCCGGCTGCGGCGGCAATAACCGTCAGCGCCACCATGATCGCGATTACCCACGGCATCGGGCCTGACAAGCGGGCCTGCGGAATCAGTTCGGGTTCGCGCCCCGAAAGGCTGCGCAGCCCCTGCGCCACGCTGCGCGACAGGGATGAGGTCGCTTCCTCCACCATTACAGTTCGCCTCCCCCGCGCGGAAAGGCAGCCGGGCGCGGCGGATAGCGCAGCACACCGGTCGGATCGGGCAGGCGTCCTTTATCAAGCCGCATGATCAGCGAATCAGGCACCTTCTTCAGCAAGTGAACGTCGTGTGTGGCTACCACTACCGTCGTGCCAAGGCGGTTCAATGCCTCAAACAGTCGCAGCAGTTTAACGGCCATGTCCGGATCGACGTTGCCGGTCGGCTCGTCAGCCACCAGCAATTCGGGCCGCCCGATCACCGCCCGGGCAATCGCCACGCGCTGCTGTTCACCGCCCGAAAGCTGGGCTGGCCGTGCGTGAGTGCGGTCGGCCAGGCCAACCCAGTCGAGCATATCAGCCACCGGCTTGGCCAGTTCCCGTTCCGCAACGCCTGCCACCCGCAGCGGCAGGGCGACATTGTCAAAGGCTGAAAGATGCTGGACCAGGCGAAAGTCCTGAAACACCACGCCCAGCCGGCGGCGAAAGCCGGGAAGCCGGTCACGCGGCAGGGTGATCGCATCGGTCCCGAACATCCGGATCATTCCGCGCGAGGGACGCTGGGCCAGATAAAGCAGCCGCAACAATGAGGTTTTGCCCGCACCGCTCGCCCCGGTAAGAAAATAAAAGCTGCCGGGAAACAGCGTGAACGAAACGTCGCTCAGCACCTCCCGATCGGCGCCATAGCGCAGCCCTACGTTGTCAAACTGGACGATTTCGCCGTCTGTGGCGGTATGCATGGTCAGTGGTTCGATCCGGCGAATGGCAAGGCTTTCGGGCTATAGCGATCAATCGATGTGGAAAAAAGGGCAATGAGCCCCTGCTTTGACCGCCGGGGCATTGCGGCAAGGGCGCACAGCGTGTTTAACCATCCCCCAATGATCATCGCCTGCCCTGCCTGCGCCACGCGCTATGTTGTGCCGGACAGCGCCATTGGCGTTGATGGGCGGACCGTTCGCTGCGCCAAGTGCCGCCACAGCTGGTTCCAGGAAGGGCCGGTTGTGGCCGTTCCGCCGACAGCGCCGGTCTCGCCACCGCCCGCGCCAGTCGCGCCGCCACCCGCGCCCACGGCGGCACCGGAAACGACTGCACCCGCTGCCGATATTCCGCAACCGGTGCAGGAACCGGAACCTGCCGTCCCGCCGCCGGTCTATTCCGACGAAACCTCCGGATACCCCTCAAGCTGGGAACCGGCGTCAGAGGGTTATTCCCACGATTCCGAATCGTCCAGCTTCGCGCATGAGCCTCCCTTCCGTCCGCGCCGCAACCCGGCGCGGATGTGGACGATTGCCGCAGCGTTGTTTGCCGCCGTTGCACTGGGGGCCGTGGGCGCCACGGCATGGTGGGGCCTTCCGGACTGGATGCCGTTTTCCCACCCCTTGTTTGCTGAAGATCAGCCCGGGCTGAAGCTCGATTTTCCCGCCAAGCAGCAAGACCGGCACGAACTTCCCGACGGGACGTGGTACTTCGGGGCCAGCGGTACGGTAACCAACACCTCGCAGGTTTCACGCAGCGTGCCGTCGATCCTGATAGTGCTGCGCGATGCGCGGGGCCGCGTGGTCTATGGCGCAGAGGTGCAAAGTTCCAAACGGGTCCTGGCACCGGGCGAAAGCGTTTCGATAAACGAAGCGCTGGTTCAGGTGCCAAAGTCCGCGGTCAAGGCCGAATTCGGCTGGAAACCAAGCTGACCGGGCCAGAATGCAGGCCGGATCAGCCCGCGGCATGAACCCGCTTGCGGCCCGGCATACCCTTTGCTAAGGGCGCGCTCCTACCCCACCCGGAGCGATCCAATCGCCCCGATGATTTAGCGGTCGTGGCGGAATTGGTAGACGCGCAACGTTGAGGTCGTTGTGGGCGAAAGCCCGTGGAAGTTCGAGTCTTCTCGACCGCACCAATCAATCCAGCAAGATGACAAATTTTCGCCTTCGGGCGCACCGCGCCTGCAAAGCGGCGCGGTTTCGCGTCATTTGAATGCGCAGCTTAAGCGATGCGGACGGTTGGAGGCCAAGTGAAATACGGGATTGGGGAGGCGTATTCGTAATTTCCAAAACACCGACACGCAATCTATTTACCCAAATCATCTTCTGCCTTGCGTCAAGAGTAGAGCGTGCGAAATGTTAAGTTAATGCGAGGGCCGCAAGGCGTTGCCTGCTTGTTGATACCGTGTTTCCAATTGTGTTGCGTTGGGCCTTTCATCAATAGCACCGTTCCAGCCTCAAGCGAAACCTTCACGGTCGGTAAGTTTTTCAAAAATTTGTGTTTGAGAACAAAGGTTCTTGTCGTCCCAAACGTCAACGAAGCGATCACGGGATTCTTCCCCAATTCCCTTTCGTCATCGCTGTGGAAGCCCATGCTGTCGTTGTGATCGCGGTAGAGATTCAGGAAAACTGCATTGAAAGTCGCTTCGGTACAATCTTCAATGCGTCGCTTGATCTCACGCAAAAGATCCGTCCACGGTAGCGGGTGCATCGCAATCCCCGAATAGTCATATCGCTTGCCTGCATCGGCATAGAGGGCAACAAGGCGTGGCTGGTCATGGACCTTGCCGTAGATGCGAACCGCTTCCTGACGCCAGATGGTTTGATCAATCAGCGCGCCAAGCATTTGATCGTAGGCGAGTGGCATCTCGATCTCATGTAGGATCGAGACGTCAGCGTCGATCATTGGAATCGGCTTGAACTGCCGGTTTAAGGAGAATAGGTCTCGCATCAGAATCACGTGATCACAGCCATAACATAGTTCTGGGCATTTTTCTTCGGCCGATGGTCTAGCTCTGCTTTAAGTTCGAGGATGCAGGTTTTCGAGTCTGGGCACGACATCGTGAGAGCCGGATCGGCAATCACCGACACGTGGTTCTTTGGGAGGATGCCTTTCAAGTGAGCCCAGCCCGAACCATCAGCATCAGCAAAATCAATTGCCACAAATACTTTTCCTGACCCCATGGACTTAAACAAAAACTTCCAAAATTTTCCAGTTGCGCCTACTATTTTTGCCTTTCTTATCTCAGACATAAAGAAATTAGATGTTACAAAGTGAAATTTGGAAAAATCTATTGCCTCATAGCTTGCAGATATGGTTGCATCAAATTGAACAAATTTTAGCACTATATTCAAATCATTCCCCACAGAATCTAGGATCATATCGCAAGACTCGCGCCACGAAAGTTCCCTATCAAATACAATCAACTCAATCTTGTGCCCCGCGTAATCCGCTTCGCATTCCCTCAAATATCGGCAAAGTCCCAAAATTTCAGTACCGGGGCCGCCGCCAATACACGCAATTCTTGTGGGATTTCTAGAAAAAATAGCTGGTTTAATTTCTCGGCGAAGCCTCTTGAATGTTGAGTATATGAAATATCCATGTGGAACTACATACTTATATAGATAACAGAATTTTTTTATATTTGGGCTATAATCTGGATTATCTTCTTTTGAGTAATATTTCAACTGAAGGTCGGAAAAATTCTTATTAGCAATTGATACAAAATCTCCTCCATACTCCTCTCGAGCGAGATTTTCATAATGCAAGATAATTTTTCGTATTTTTTCAAAATCGCTCATTTCTTGTATCCCTATCCGAGTTTTTAGCTGTGAGGGAGTTGTTAGCATCAAAAGTAAAAAAGAGAAGTATCAACGACATAATAACGACATAATACGGCACAGGTATTATCGTCAATTTGGCAGATAAACCTCGCCGCCCTCTTCGCGGAATTTCTGGCTCATCTCCTCCATCCCCTTCTCCGCTTCCTCTGCGGCGAGGAATGTGTCCAGCTCGGCATTCTGCTTCGCGGCAAAATCGCGCACTTCCTGCGTGATCTTCATCGAGCAGAACTTGGGTCCGCACATTGAGCAGAAGTGCGCGGTCTTGGCTCCTTCGGCGGGCAGGGTCTGGTCGTGGTATTGCTCCGCCGTGTCCGGATCGAGCGAGAGATTGAACTGGTCGCGCCAGCGGAATTCGAAACGTGCGCGGCTGAGGGCGTCGTCGCGCACCTTGGCCGCCGGGTGCCCCTTGGCCAGATCCGCCGCGTGAGCGGCGAGCTTGTAGGTGACGACGCCGACTTTCACGTCATCGCGGTCGGGCAGGCCAAGGTGTTCCTTGGGGGTGACGTAACAGAGCATCGCCGTGCCGTACCAGCCGATCATCGCCGCGCCGATGCCGCTGGTGATGTGGTCGTAGCCGTGGGCAATGTCGGTGGTCAGCTGTCCGAGGGTGTAGAACGGGGCTTCCTTGCTTTGGTTGAGTTGCAGT
>JAFEEX010000022.1 GCA_018240895.1 Pseudomonadota bacterium
TTAACATAATATATATTATCATCCTCATATGATCAAAGCTGCACAATCCTCTCTTTCCCGCCTTCTCGCGATCATGGCGCGGCTGCGCGACCCGCAGGATGGCTGCGAATGGGATCTGGCGCAGAGCTTCGCCACGATCGCGCCGTACACGATCGAGGAAGCCTATGAGGTTGCCGACGCGATCGAACGTGGCGACATGGCGGCGCTGAAGGAAGAACTTGGCGACCTGTTGTTGCAGGTGGTGTTCCATGCCCGCATGGCCGAGGAAGCCGGCCTGTTCGATTTCGCTGCGGTTGCCGATGCAATCAGCGTCAAGATGGAAGCGCGACATCCGCACATCTTTCAGGACGCGCCCGATCTTGGCCAGTCGCGGGAAGATCGCTGGGAAAGCGCCAAGGCGGCGGAACGGGCCGCCAAGGGAGCGACCAGCGCGCTGGACGGCATCGCCCTGCCCCTGCCCGCGCTGATGCGCGCAGAGAAATTGCAGAAACGCGCCGCCCGGCAAGGCTTTGACTGGCCCGATACCGCCGGCCCCGCTGCCAAGCTGGTGGAGGAGATGGACGAGTTGGCGGCTGCCGGAACGAAATCGGAACAAATCGAGGAGGCAGGTGATCTGTTGTTCGCCGCGGTCAATCTGGTGCGCAGCCACGGCATCGCCCCCGAGGATGCCCTGCGCGCCGCCAATGCCAAGTTCGAACGGCGCTTTCGCGGCATGGAAGCTTTGGCGGCCCGGCAAGGGGTGGAATTTTCCGCATTGTCGCTCGATCAACAGGACGCGCTGTGGAACGCCGTCAAGGCATCAGAGCCGCATGAAGCGCCCTAGCTCACGCGGATCAAGCCGCACTTCAAGCTGACGCAGCGGGCCGCGCTGGTCCTCCCCGCCTTCCTGATCAAGCACGACTTCGCCGTGGGCGTGAAGCCAGGCCAGACGCTGACCATCGCTGGCCGGCAGGGTAAAACTGTGCAGCCGTGCGCCCTGGGTCAGCAATTTGCCCACGGTTTCCAGCAGGGCGTCGCAGCCTTCCCCGGTCAAAGCGGAAACCGGCACGATCGCCTCGCCGGGATGAGCGGCGATTTGCTGGCGAAGCTCGGCAGCCCGGTCCGGTTCAAGCAGATCCCACTTGTTCCAGGCTTCCACCACCGGAATTTTCGGCTCGGCCACATCGGCTTCCAGCAGGCCGAGATCCTCCAGCACCGCCAGCACCTGTGTCTTTTGTGCCTGGGTATCCGGATTGGCGATGTCGCGAACATGGATGATCACGTCGGCGGCTGTCACCTCTTCCAGAGTGGCGCGAAAAGCCGCCACCAGCTGTGTCGGCAGATCGGAAATGAACCCCACCGTGTCAGACAGGATTGCCTTGTCCACCCCCGGCAGGCGGATGCGCCGCATGGTGGGGTCCAGCGTGGCGAACAGCAGATCCTGCGCCATGACGTCAGCACCGGTCAGGCGGTTGAACAGGGTTGATTTTCCGGCGTTGGTATAGCCGACCAGGGCGATGACCGGCCAGGGCGCCTTTTCGCGGCGGCTGCGGTGCAGGCCGCGGGTACGGCGCACCTGATCAAGCTCTCGCCGCAGCCGCGCCATCCGTTCGCGGATCATCCGGCGGTCAGCTTCGATCTGGGTTTCACCCGGCCCGCCAAGAAAGCCAAAGCCGCCGCGCTGGCGTTCCAGGTGAGTCCAGCTTCGCACCAGACGGCCAGCCTGATAGTCAAGGTGAGCCAGCTCAACCTGCAAGCGTCCTTCGGCAGTGGCTGCCCGCTCACCAAAGATTTCAAGGATCAGCCCGGTGCGGTCGATCACCTTGCGCTTCAATTTGTCTTCAAGATTGCGCTGCTGGATCGCGCTGAGCGATCCATCGACAATCACCAGCTCGGCATCGCCCTGATTACAGGCGATGTCGATGTTCTGGATCTGGCCTTCGCCAAACAGTGTTCCGGCCCGCGCCTCGCGGATCGGGATGGCAAAGGCATCAACCACTTCCAACCCGATTGCCAGGGCGAGTCCCCTCGCCTCCTCAAGCCGGGCGGCACTGTCAATGCCGCTGCCGCCCCGCCCTCGGATTTCGGGATAGACCACCACGGCGCGCGCGCCGCGGGTTACATCCTCACGATTGTCGTCAAGAAAGCTCAGGCTGCGTCGCTTTCTTCACCCTCCCAGCCATCACCGGTCAGATCGACCGGGCTGAGGGGCTGGATAGTCGAAACAGCGTGCTTGTAGGCGAGCTGCACATATCCTTCGCGTTCCAGCAACATGCAGAACAGGTCATAGGCGGCAACACGCCCTTGCAGCATGACCCCGTTGACCAGGAACATCGTGACCTGCACCGCGGAGTTGCGGACGCTGGCCAGGAACACGTCCTGCAGCAGGCGCACCTTCTTCGTGCCCTCTTCCGCGCCAAACTGGCGCGCATCGACCGGCTGGCTGGGCATGATCGTGGAAACGGCGTGCTTGTAAACCAGTTGCGATTGCCCGTCACGGCGCAGCAGGATCGAGAAATTGTCAAACCAGGTGACAATGCCCTGCAACTTGACGCCCTTGACCAGGAACATCGTTACCGGGGTCTTGTTCTTGCGCAGCAGGTTGAGGAACTGATCCTGAAGGTTTTGCCCCTTGGCCTTGCCAGTGGGCACTTCAGCCACCGGTACAGCGGCATCTTCGATCGGTTCAGCTTCGGCGGATGCAGAGCGCGGACGCGCAGTAAGGGTACGGGAAGACATCAAAACTGCTCCTTCTTTTTGGCGGCTACTGGTGTAGTCCGCATTCTGGCCGCGTCCCCACTTGGGACATCGACCGAATTCATTGGTGATTCGCCTCTACCAATTCCTGCGGTCCTGGTAAACGCCCCAACTGCATCATCGTTCAATCCTGAATCAGCTCGGCCTCTTCGCCTTCCTTGCTGCCGACCATGCCCAGCAGCTTGAGTTTGCGGTGCAGGGCTGACCGTTCCATGCCGATAAATGCCGCCGTGCGCGAAATGTTCCCGGAAAAACGCCGGATCTGCACTTTCAGATATTCCCGCTCAAAATTTTCGCGCGCCTCGCGCAGCGGCACCCCCATCAATGCGGGCATTCCATTGTCGGTGCCGATCTTGCTGTTCATCACCTCTGGCGGGAGCATCTCGGTCAAAATCTGGCCCAGTTTTTCACGCGGGGTCAGAATGATCGTCCGTTCAACGACATTGCGAAGCTGGCGGACGTTGCCCGGCCATTCATAGCTTTGCAGCGCAGCCATGGCCTCTATCGTCACTTCCGGCGGCGGCACCCCCTGATCGGCGGCAAAGCGGGCGAAGAAGTGGTCGGCCAGCGCCGGAATGTCCTCACGCCGCTCGGCCAGTGAGGGGATCCGGACCGGCACGACGTTGAGCCGGTAGAACAGATCCTCGCGAAAGCGCTTTTCGGCGATTTCACGCTCCAGATCGCGCGCGGTGGAGGAAACCACCCGCACATCAACCCGGATCTGCCGATGGCCGCCCACCCGCACAAAGGCCTGTTCGGTGAGCACCCGCAGGATGCGCGCCTGGGTGGACAGGGGCATATCCGCAACCTCATCAAGGTACAGCGTCCCGCCATCGGCCATTTCCAACAATCCGGCGCGAACCAGCTTGCCGCCCTGCTCCTCCCCAAACAGTTCCTGTTCGAAGCGTTCAGGCGTGATCCGCGCGGAATTGACCGTCACGAAGGCATTGCCATCGCGCTGGCTCCAACTGTGGAGCAGCCGCGCGGCAACTTCCTTGCCCGCCCCGGCCGGACCGGAGATCAGCAGGCGGCTGCCGGTATTGGCAATCCGTTTCAGCGTGGCGCGCACCTGATTGATGGCGGAACTGTTGCCGGTGAATTCATCCGAAATGACAAAACCTTCGCGCAGGCGCGCGTTTTCACGGCGCAATCGCTCGGTTTCGGTGGCCCGGGCGACCAGCAGCAGCAGCCGCTCTGCCTCGAACGGCTTTTCGATAAAGTCCATCGCCCCGCGCCCGATCGCGGAAACCGCAGTGTCGATATTGCCGTGACCGGAAAAGATGATCACCGGCATTTCCGGTTCACGCTGCTTGATCGCGTCCAGCACTTCCAGTCCGTCCATCGGGCTGCCGTGCAGCCACACGTCAAGCAGCACCAGCGAAGGGCGGCGGTCATCGATCATTTCAAGGGCGGTGGTGCTGTCGCCCGCAGTCCGGCATTCATAGCCTTCATCGCTCAGCACGCCGGCGACGAGATCGCGAATATCGCGCTCATCATCAACGATCAGAATATCGAGCGCCATTGGTCATCCTTCATTGTAATATTCATTCCGCCGCTTCCGGCTTGGACTGACGTGAAAGCGGATCGCGCGCGAACCGCAGGGTTACAGTGGTTCCCCCATTTTCCCCCGGGGCGAAGGTCATTTCGCCGCCGTGCTCCTCAACAATCTTGTTCACGATCGCGAGGCCCAGACCGGTGCCTTTCTCGCGCGTGGTGACATAGGGTTCGACGATCCTTTCACGGTCAGCCGGAAGACCCACGCCGTTGTCGGCAATCTCCACCCGGACTTCATCGCCAACCTCGTGCAGCGTCACGGCAATGCGTCCGCGGAAATCGGCATCGGCGTTTTTCTGCTTCGCTTCCACCGCCTCCACCGCGTTCTTCAGAACATTGGTCATGGCCTGGCCAAATTGATGCCGGTCGCAAGCGATGATCCCGATTTCCGGTTCCGCGAAAAAGCTGAAATTGATGTCGGGGCGCGCCACTTCCTGCAGGAACAGGGCCTGACGCGCCAGATCAACCGGATCCTCGCCGCGAAATACCGGTTTGGGCAGCCGCGCGAACGATGAAAATTCATCGACCATGCGGCGCAGATCACCAACCTGACGGATGATCGTGCCGGTCAGTTCCTCAAACAGATCAGCATCGGCGGTTATCAGCTTGGAATAACGGCGCTTCAGCCGCTCGGTCGCGAGTTGGATCGGGGTCAGCGGATTCTTGATTTCATGCGCGATCCGCCGGGCAACGTCAGACCATGCCGCCTGCCGCTGATCGAGTAGCTGGCGGGTTATATCCTCAAACGAGATCACCGTTGCGCCCGGCCCCTGGGTGGCCTTTACCGCCAGGGTCAGCAATTCATTGCCGCGCGCATATTGCACCACCCCGCCCTGCCGTCCGGCATCCGCCAGTCCGGCGATCTGTGGGGCGACATCCTGCAGCCTGATGCCGATTGGATCGTGCGCGTCCCGGCCAAACAGCATCCGCTGCGCCGCGCCGTTGATCAGCAGGATGGTCCCGTCGGGCGAGGTTGAGATGACCCCCGCGGTGATCGATTCCAGCACAGCCTCAATAAAGGCGCGGCGTTCCTCAAGCTGCTGATTGGCGCCGATCAGATCCTGGGTCTGGCGCTCAAGCTGCTGGGTCATGCGGTTGAACGCGCGGTTCAGCAGACCGATTTCGTCCGCCCCGGTGCGCCCTGCAACCCGCATGGTGAAATTGCCCGAGCCAACCTGCCGCGCGGCGCCAACCAGATCATAAAGCGGTTTCACTTGCCGGTCGGCAAAGCGCAGCGCGAAGAACACTGACAGGCCCACCAGCATCAGGCTGGCGATGAACAGCAGAATGTTGAACCGCAACTGCTGGATTCGCGCCCGCTTGGTAAGCTGGTCATAAGCGCGGACGATGTTCTGCGCCTGCCCCATCGAAAGAAGATCAGACTTGCGCGAGGTGTAAAGATAGATGCCCGATCGCAGATCAATTGGCGTTACCGCGCTGATCGAATTGGCGTTGGAACTGATGACAATCTTTTCCCCGCCATCAAGCTGGTGAATAGCATCGCTGGAAATCTCCGAAAGCGGGGCCTCTCCGCGTGTGAACGCCGCCTTGTGCAACACGCCATCACTGCCTTTTTGCAGTATGGTCGATTCGTTCATTTTGCGCTGCAGAACCTGGTAGAGATAATAATCCTGAAATTCGCGGCTGAGCATCGGTGTCCGGCTAAGCTCGTCGCGCAGGTCGGCCGCCATGGCCAGGCTTTCATACTCAACCTCGCGGTGGCTCTGTTCGGAAAACCCGCGTGCAAGGTTATTGGCGTTTTCAAGCATTCCGCGCGACGAATCGGAAAACCAGAACTCAACGCCTGACTGGAACAGGAACGATGCGAAGATCACCACCAGCAACGTTGGAACCGCAGAGATCATCGAAAAGAAGAAGACCAGGCGAACGTGCATTCCGCCGCCGCCAGCCAGCTCCGCCGATCGCTTGAGCGCCAGATAGCGCCCGACCAGAACCACAATTGCCATGGCCGGAACCAGCGTTCCCACGAGCAGCACCGCTGTAAGGTTGGACGGCATCACCTGCCCGCGGTTGGCCTGGTTGAACAGGGTGAACCAGGTAATCGCAACCATCGCCAGAAAGGCAGCCACAGCCACAGCGAACATCAATACGTAGAAATTGCCGCGCCGTGCGGCGATCTGGACACGGCGCCACCACCTTGGCCAGCCTTGGCGACGCCTTGTGTGACTCATTTCCATCATCGTTGCGCAGATACAACACCCCTGTTGCAGAGGTGCAAGGACTTTCCGTTCAACCGCGACTAATCGCGACGAACTGCGTCAAGCGGATCGATCGACAGGTCGCTCAGCCGCTTGCGCAGGGTGTTGCGGTTGATCCCCAGCACCTGCGCGGCGCGAAGCTGATTGCCCTCGGTTTCGCGCAGCACCGCCGTAAACAACGGCCGTTCAAATGCGGCCAGCGCGGTTTCGTACACTGCGCCCGCCCCGGGGCGGGTATCGGCAAACCACTGCGATACGGCGGCATCCAGCCCCCCTGCCCCTTTCTCGTCCACGGCGCGGGCGGTGGCGAGCATGGGGGCGATGGCTGCTGCTCCGATCAAATCTTCGCGGGCAAGCAGCGCCAGGCGGTAAATGAAATTCCGCAATTCGCGCACATTACCGCGCCATGCCTGCCGGGCCAGCAGTGCCGCGCCGTCATCGCCAAGCTGATGCCGGGGCAGCCCTTCGCTGGCGGCAAGCCCCAGAAAGTGACGGGCCAGTGCGGGAATGTCATCAGCCCTTTCGCGCAGCGGCGGCAGGATTATCGGCACGACATTGAGCCGGTAATATAGGTCTTCACGAAATTGGCCGGCGGCGATCATCGGTTCAAGATCGCGGTTGGTTGCGGCGATGATCCGCACATCAACCTCCACTTCTTCTCGTCCGCCAACCCGGCGAACCGATCCGGACTGCAAGGCCCGCAGCAACCGCGTCTGCGCCTGCAGCGGCATATCCCCGATCTCGTCAAGAAACAGGGTGCCGCCGTGCGCCTGCTCGAATTTGCCGGCGTGGCGCGCCACTGCCCCGGTGAACGCGCCCTTTTCATGGCCGAACAGTTCACTTTCGATCAGTTCTGCCGGAATGGCGGCGGTGTTGACCGCCACGAACGGCCCGTCCTTGCGGTGGCCGAGCTGGTGGATCGCTTCGGCAACCAGCTCCTTGCCGGTGCCGCTTTCGCCCAGGATCAGAACCGTCAGATCATTGCGCAAAACCCGGGTGATCATGCGGTAGACCGCCTGCATCGCGCTGCTGCGCCCCACCAGCGGCAGGCCGGAAACCGCCGCGTCCTCGTCAGGCTCCCCCGCGGACGAAGACGCGCTTCCCACTGCCTGGCGAACGGTGCGCGCCAGTTCATCAATGTCGAAAGGCTTGGGGAAATATTCGAAAGCCCCGGTGTCGCTGGCCCGCACCGCCGTATCAAGGGTGTTCTGCGCCGACAGGATGATGATCGGCATTGCGGGCGCGGCGACGCGGACGGCATCGATGGTTTCGATCCCGTCGCCATCGGTCAGCATCACGTCGGTCACCAGCGCTGCATAGCGATCAGCGGCCAGCAGCCGGTCACGTTCGGCAATGCTGGCGCAGCGGGTCACGCGGAACCCCTCTGCCTCCAGCGCGGCGGTGATGACGATTGCAATCGCCGCATCGTCCTCAACCAGAAGAACGCTCATGCCGCCTTCTCCCGCACAGGCCAGCCCTGGGCCATCGGCAAGTGGACGCGAAAGCTGGTCAGTCCCGCCTGCTCATCACGGTCATGGGTGACATGGCCGTTCATATCGCGCACCAGGCGGCGAACCAGCGCCAGGCCCAGGCCCTGCCCCCCCTTTCTGCCGGTAACGAAGGGTTCAAATACGTGGTCGCGCAGCGCCGGATCGATCCCCGGTCCGTTGTCGCTGATCCGCAGTTCAATCGGCAGGCGCACCGGCGCGCCGTCGCTGCCGGGGCGCAGTTGCAGGCCGCTGGCAAAGCGGGTGCGGATGGTGACGGCCGGGCTGGCGCTTTCCCGGCAGGCATCGGCGGCATTGGCAATCAGGTTGATCACGATCTGGACCAGCGCATCGACATTGCCCATCACCAGCGGCAACGATGGATCAAACTCCTCGCCCATCGCCGGGGCCTGCCCCCCGGCCTCGATCACTGCGCGTGCCCGGCGGACCGCTTCATGAAGGTTGCACGGGGCAAGATCCGGCGCGGCGCGGCGCGACAGGGTTTGCATCTGGTCCATCAGCTTGGCGATCCGGTCAACCTCATCGGTGATCAGCCGGGTCAGCGCCAGATCGCTTCCTTCCAGCTTGCGCCCCAAAAGCTGCGCCGCACCGCGAATGCCGGCGAGTGGATTCTTGATTTCATGAGCAAGGATGGAAGGCGCGCGCAAGCCCCCCTTTTCCGGTCCAGAAGCGTTTTCCCGCATCGCCTCGGCCCCGCCGATGTCGTGCAGGGTCAGCACTTGCCACCCGAGTTGATCCAGGGCCGGGGCCGCAATCACATCAACCAGGCGTGGCCCCTGACCGGAAATCACCACGTCAGCCGCCCGCGCCGAAACATTGGCATCGGCATCGGACAGCCTTTCTGCCAGCAGCGGTTCGGCAAAGGTCAGCAGGTCCGTCAGCCCCCTGCCCCGCAGGCGGCGCAGGCTTTGGCCGAAGAACTGTTCTGCCGCGGGGTTGGCCGCCGCCACGATCTGCCCCGGCGAAAGCAGCACAACGGCGAGCGGCAGGCTCAACAGCTGGCGCTGCGCGTCCATCGTTCAGGCCGCCTGCCTTTCCACGAAGGGATCGTAAAACTCGCGAAGCGAGCGCATCACCTCATCAGGATCATCAACGAAGTTGACCCGGTTGCGAAATGTCGCCGATCCGTGCAATCCGCGAGTGTACCAGCCCAAATGCTTGCGCGCCATCTTGACGCCGGTATCCTCGCCATAAAGGTCAAGCATCCACTGGTAGTGCTCAAGGATCAGCGAAAGCTGCTGGCCCAGTGTCGGATCAGCCATTTGCTGGCCGGTCTTCAGCCAATGCATGATCTGGGCAAGCAGCCACGGCCGGCCATAGGCTCCGCGCCCGATCATCACCCCATCAGCCCCGGACTGCGCCAAGGCCGTGGCGGTATCCTGAATCCCGCAAATGTCGCCATTGACGATCACCGGGATCGACACGGCGTCTTTCACGCGCCGGACAAAGGCCCAGTCGGCCTGCCCCTTGTACATCTGATTGCGGGTTCGTCCGTGGACCGTGATCATCTTCGCGCCGATGTCCTGCGCAATCCGTGCCAGCTCTGGCGCGTTAAGGCTGTCATGACACCAGCCCATCCGCATCTTGACCGTGACCGGCACCTTCACTGCCTTGACCGTGGCCTCAATCAGGCTGGCGGCCAGCGGCACGTCGCGCATCAGGGCGGAACCTGCATCGCCGTTGACTACCTTGCGCACCGGGCAGCCCATGTTGATATCAATGATGGCCGCGCCGCGGTCTTCAACCAGCCGGGCCGCATCGGCCATCTGCGCGGGTTCGCAGCCGACAAGCTGCATCGAAACCGGCTCTTCCGCCGCGTCCCACATCGCCTTTTGCACCGATTGCCGCGTCTCGCGGATCGCTGCGGGGCTGGCGATCATTTCTGTGACGTTCAGGCCCGAACCGAAGCGCCGCACCAGGCGGCGAAACGGCAGGTCGGTAACGCCGGTCATCGGTGCCAGGATTACCGGGCAGGCGATGCTGACGGGGCCGACCGCGATCGGGTCAAGGCGGGGCGGAGAGGGAAGCGGATTCATCGCATGGTGCCTAAAATTTGGGCAGCACATAGGGAATTGCTCCCCAAGCGGCAAGACTATACCGGAAGGGCGATGAATCAGGCCCCGCCCCCGCCCAGGACAGCCGCCGTGATAGTCGCCGCCGGACAGGGCCTGCGCGCTGGCCAGCCCTTGCCCAAGCAATTCGCCTTGTGGCGCGGCAAACCGGTGGTCCGACATTCCGCGGAAGCGCTGGCGCGGGCTGGAATCGCCCCGATCGTTGTCGCGATACCCGCCGGAGCCGACGCCATTGCATCAGATGCGCTGAAAGGCATTCCGCATATCCGGTTTGTCACCGGTGGGGAGACTCGCCAGCAATCTGTCCGACTGGCACTGGAAGCGCTGGAGGATTCTCCGCCTGAGCGCGTCCTGATCCATGATGCGGCGCGCCCCCGTCTCCCGGTGGACGTGTTTAGCCGCCTTGAGGTTGCGCTCAATACCCTTGACGGAGCGATTCCGGTCCTTCCGGTGGTTGACAGCCTGACTCACGCCGAAGGCAGCCTGATGGGCGCCCCCGCCCGGCGTGATGATCTGCGGCGGGTTCAAACTCCCCAGGCGTTTCACTACGCATCACTCCTTGCTGCACACCGCGCCTGGCAAGGCCCGCCTGACGCCGGGGATGACGCGCAGGTCGCCCGTGCGGCGGGGATGGAAATCGCGCTGGTTGAAGGGGATGAGGCCTTGCACAAATTGACCTTCGCCACTGATTTTCAATCCGTGCCTCCGGTGCGGATAGGCACCGGCTATGACGTTCACCGCCTGGCCGATGGTGAGGAATTGTGGCTCTGCGGGGTCAAGATTGACCATCCGCGCGGCCTTGCCGGGCACAGTGACGCCGATGTGGCGATCCACGCGCTGGTCGATGCGATTCTTGGCGCGATCGGGGCTGGAGACATCGGCAGCCATTTCCCGCCCAGCGATCCGCAGTGGCGCGGCGCTGCCTCTGAGCAGTTTTTGCAGCACGCCGTCACTCTTGCGAACGAAGCGGGGTACGGCATTGGTAATGTTGACCTGACGATCATCTGCGAAGCGCCCAAGATCGGCCCCCACCGGGAGGCGATGCGCGTCCGGCTGGCCGCCATCCTGGGAACGGCGGAAAGCGCGGTCAGCATCAAGGCCACCACCACCGAGCGGCTTGGCTTTACCGGACGCGAAGAAGGCATAGCCTGTCAGGCAGCGGTGAGCCTGATCGCGAATTGAATACTGGATTTTGTTTTGCAACGGGACCAATGCGCCCGGCGTGATTCGCTTTGACTGGAAATTCGCTTGACCCTTTTGCCTGATGATCTGGTTGCCCTGGCTGGGCGCGTGATTGCGGAAAACCGCGCGGTATCGCGCACGATTTCGGTTGCCGAAAGCTGCACCGGCGGGCTGGTTGCCGCGGCATTGACCGAAATTCCCGGATCATCCGACGTGTTCGATCGCGGCTTCGTTACCTATTCCAACGAGGCCAAGCATCAAATGCTGGGCGTTTCGAATGACATCATCGATACCTTTGGCGCGGTTTCGATCGCCTGCGTCTGGGCCATGGCCCAGGGCGCGCTCCACCGCAGCAAGGCGGATGTCACCGTCGCTATCAGCGGCATAGCCGGTCCCGATGGCGGCACGACCAGCAAGCCGGTGGGAACCGTGGTGTTCGCCCGCGCGGCGCATGGGCAGGAGGATGATGACGTTACCGCGGAAGAGCGGCAGATCGAACCGTTAAGCCGGGCGCACGTGCGCCATCAGGCCGCGCTGGTCGCGCTGGAACTGCTGCTGCCGTAAAGTTTTTCGGCCCGTTCCTCAAACGCGGTGACCATGCGGCGGAAGGCCCGGTCAAAGTATTGCCCGGCCAGTCGCTCGAACAAGGCGTTGCGGAAGGTGAAGGTCACGGAAAAATCAACCTCGCACCCGCCGCCTTCAACCGGGCGAAACAGCCAGATGTTGTCCAGATCGCGCAGCGGCCCATCAACATAGTGGACCTTGATCCGGTCAGGCCGGTGCTTTTCAACCCGCGAAGTGAACTTTTCACGCAAGGCGTTGAAGCCCACCATCAGGTCAGCCACCATCTCGGTCACGTTATCAGACCGCACCCGCGTGGCGATAACCCAGGGCAGAAATTCGGCATAGCGGCCGACATCGGCCACCAGATCAAACATCTGCTCCGCGCTGTAAGGCAAGCGCCGGATTTCGTGGATGCCCGGCATCAGGCGCGATTCGCGGCCTTGGTCAGTTGCGCCGCGCGGGCGGCGCGCATTTCGCGAAAATCATCGCCAGCGTGATAGCTCGACCGGGTCAGCGGACTGGACGCCACCTGCAGGAAACCCTTGGCCCGGGCAATCGCGCCATAGGCGTTGAAGGCCTGCGGCGTCACGAAATCGATGACCTTGGTGTGTTTGGGCGTGGGCTGCAGATATTGGCCCATCGTCAGAAAGTCGATCCCGGCGCTGCGCATGTCATCCATCACCTGATGGACCTCAAGCCGCTCTTCCCCCAGCCCCAGCATGATCCCGCTTTTGGTGAAAACCAGCGGGTTGTGGCGCTTCACTTCCTCAAGCAGTCGCAGCGACGCGTAATAGCGCGCACCGGGGCGGATCGTTGGATAAAGCCGCGGCACCGTTTCAAGGTTGTGGTTGTAAACGTCCGGCCCGGCAGCCACGATTGCCTCAACCGCTTCACGCATCTTGCCGCGAAAATCCGGGGTCAGGATCTCGATCGTGGT
>JAFEEX010000023.1 GCA_018240895.1 Pseudomonadota bacterium
CAAGAAGGCGGGACCACCTCAATCATCCACCATTGGCTTTTGGAGGAAGCGCTTCGGCAGATCGGTTCCAGCACCGAAGATTCCAAAATTCTAGCCATTGTGGCCGATGCTCTGCGGTAATATTTGTTGGGTCCGGTGTTGGGTTCGGGCGATTTAATGACCTTATTTTCTTGCGATAACAATGCAGTAAATTGGATTTGTGAGTCCCGCCGTCCGCACCATTCCCGCGCGCCGCTATGCGGGAATTTCCCGAGGCATTAACGGGTCGTTAGCCAATTTCCTTCACTCCTGCCCCCAATTCCAATCGGGGGCTCAAGCGTGACGACTTCTTCATTTGCAGGTTCTGCCGCTGCTACGCAGCAAGTTGACGTGGCAATCATCGGGGCCGGCCCCGCCGGGCTGACCGCGGGCTATTTGCTGACCAAGGCCGGATATTCGGTCGCGATCATCGAGAAGGACGCCACCTACGTCGGCGGAATCAGCCGCACCGTGGAGCACGAAGGCTATCGCTTCGACATCGGCGGACACCGCTTTTTCTCGAAAAGCCAGCAGGTGGTTGACCTGTGGAACGAGATCCTGCCCGATGACTTCATCCAGCGCCCGCGTATGAGCCGGATCTATTACGAGGGCAAATTCTATTCCTATCCGCTGCGCGCGTTTGAGGCGCTGTGGAACCTCGGAATCGTGCGCTCAACCCTGTGCATGGTCAGCTTCGCCAAGGCCAAGGCATTTCCCAACAAGCAGGTCAAAAGCTTTGAGGACTGGACGGTCAACCAGTTCGGCCACAAGCTCTATTCGATCTTCTTCAAGACCTATACCGAAAAGGTCTGGGGGATGCCCTGTGACGAGATGAGCGCAGACTGGGCGGCCCAGCGGATCAAGGGCCTGTCGCTGTGGGGCGCGGTGGTCGACGGGCTCAAGCGCAGCCTTGGCCTCAACAAGCGGCCAAACGACGGGCAGGAAGTGAAGACCCTGCTCGAAACCTTCCGCTATCCGCGTCAAGGCCCGGGCATGATGTGGGACGCCGCGCGGGACAAGATTCTCGCCACCGGCAAGGGCGAGGTGCTGATGGGCCACGGCCTCAAGCAGCTGGCCGGTGACGGCCAGGGCGGCTGGCGCATGACCGCGACCGGGCCGCAGGGTGACCGTGTGATCAGCGCGCGCCATGCGATCAGCTCCGCACCGATGCGCGAGCTTGCCGCGCGGCTTCATCCCCTGCCAGCCACCAGCCTCAACGCCAAGGAGCTGCGCTATCGCGACTTCCTTACCGTCGCGCTGAAGATCCGGTCCGACGATCTGTTCCCCGACAACTGGATCTATATCCACGACAGCAAGGTGAAGGTTGGCCGGATCCAGAACTTCCGCTCATGGTCGCCCGAGATGGTTCCGGATGAAAGCGTTGCCTGCGTTGGCCTTGAATACTTCTGCTTTGAAGGTGACGGGCTGTGGTCGATGAGTGACGATGATCTGATCGCGCTCGGCACCCGCGAACTGGCCCAGCTTGGGCTGGTTTCAGCCGATCAGGTGTTCGGGGGCGCGGTGGTGCGCCAGGAAAAGGCCTATCCCGTCTATGACGAGGACTATGCCAGCCACGTCGCGGCGATGCGCGGCGAACTGGAAGAAGCCTATCCCAGCCTGCATCTGGTCGGGCGCAACGGAATGCACCGCTACAACAATCAGGATCACGCGATGATGACTGCGATGCTGACGGTGGAGAACATCAAGGCCGAAACCCGTGTTTATGATACCTGGTGCGTCAACGAGGATGCCGAATATCACGAAGCCGGCGACGAGGGGGCCGAACGCGTCCTGCCCGCCGGCCGCCGTGAAGTGAGCGAGGATCAGGCCGCCGCGCTCGCTTCGGTGCGCGACGTGCCCGGGCGTGTCGCTTCGGCCAAGCAACGCGACGCCGCCTGACCGGAACGCCCGCCATGCTGCGCCGCGCTGCTGACATTGTGCTTGTGCGCTACCTCCTTGCCAGCGTGCTGGCACTGGCGGTGGACATGGGATCCTTCCTGACGCTGCTGCACCTCGGCTCGCCGGCGATGCCGGCCGCCGCGGTCGGCTATTCGCTGGGCATCGTCGCGCACTGGCTGCTTTCAAGCCGCGCGGTGTTTACCGAGGGAGTGGCCCGACGCGGGCCGGAACGGACTCGCCAGAAGGCGATGTTCGTCCTTTCTGCCCTGCTCGGTCTGGCATTGACCACAGTGATCGTCGGTGCGGCGAGCCACATCGGGATTGATCCCCGTTTGGCCAAGCTGATTGCAATCGGCACCAGCTTCACCGTGACGTGGATGCTGCGCAAGGCGCTGATTTTCCGCACGGAAATGCCGTCATGAGGGCACCCGGGGCCGATGCCGCGCAGCCCACCACCGCCGGACTGCTGCGCCGCATTGCGCCCTTCTGGCTGGCCTTTTCCGCGCTCTACGTTCTGTTTCGCTGGCCGTTCATCTCCAAATTGCGCCAGGCCGACCCCGACGACACGCTGCGTCTGGTTCAGGTGCGCGATCTTCTTGCCGGGCAGAACTGGTTCGATCTTCATCAATACCGGGTCAACCCGCCGGACGGGGTGGTGATGCACTGGTCGCGGCTGGTCGATCTGCCGATCGCGGCAACCGAACTGATCCTGCGTCCGCTGCTGGGGGCGGGGCTGGCCGAACAGGCGGCCAGCGTCATCATCCCGCTGGTGACCTTCGCCGCGATCCTGCTCGTGCTGGCGCGGATTGCGGCCCGGCTGTTTGACGCATCATTGACCGGCTATGTCGCGATGCTGGCGGGAACATCCTTTCCGATCGTGACTCAGATCCTTCCCACCCGGGTCGATCATCATGGCTGGCAGATCGTAACGGCCTGCATCGCGTTGCTTGGGCTGATCGATCCCGATCACCGCCGCGGCGGAAAGATCACCGGGGCCGCGCTTGCCATCGGCATGGCGATCAGCCTTGAGCTTCTGCCGCTCGCCGCGCTGTTCGGGGCAATCTTTGCCCTGGCATGGCTGCGCGCACCGGAGCGCGGTGCCCGGTTCCGCAATTTCGCCTGGACACTTGCGCTGGTTTCGCTTGGCGCTTTCGCCCTGACCCGCGGACCGGACTGGACCAATTACTGCGATGCCGTGTCGCCCGCCTATCTTGCCGGGCTGGTCATCGTCGCCATCGGAACCGAGGTGACAGCGCGGCTTGGCGGCAGATCAATGCTGCGCATTGCAATTGGTCTGGGCCTGACCGGGCTGGCCGCCGGTGCCGGAGTGCTGGCAATCGCCCCGGCTTGCAGCACCGGTCCGTTCAGCGCTCTCGATCCGCTGCTCACCAAGCTGTGGCATGACAATGTGCTGGAAGGATTGCCGGTCTGGTGGCTGGACAATCCTGCCATGGCCCAGTGGATTGTTCCGCCGGTTGCCGGCCTGGCCGCCGCGATGTGGCTGTGTTTTCGCACTGACGGCGCGTGCCGCCAGACCTGGCTTGAATATCTGCTGCTGCTGATCGGCAGCCTGGCGCTGGGCACCATGGTGCTGCGATCAATGGCGTTCTGCATCGCCTTTGCGCTGGTTCCCCTTGCCTGGCTGCTGCGAACCATGGCGCAGCGCCTGGAAACCGCTGATGGACTGCCGCGCAAGATTGCGTTGGGGCTGGCGATGATCGCGATCGTCATGCCCGCCATGCCGGTCTATCTTGCCGAATCGGCGCTGGGCAGCAACAAGACCGAAACCCAGACAGCCGAGGCCGAAGCCGAAGCCCGCCACCCGCACGATCCGCAACTGGCCCTTTCGGCCATCGCGCGGTTGCCGGCGGGAACGATCCTGGCGCCGCTGGATGAGGGGCCATGGCTGCTGCTGCACACGCCGCACAGCGTGGTCGCGACCGGCCATCACCGCGGGGCGCCCGCCATGCATGACGTGATGGTCGCTTTCCTGGTCGATCCGCCGGTGGCACGCGGAATCCTTGCCCGTCACGGCGTGCGTTACGTCATGCTTGATCCCGCAACGAACGAGGTCAAGGTCTATCGCTCGATGAGTCACCACGGCCTTGCGGCCCGGCTCTCGAAGGGAGACGCGCCAGACTGGTTGAAGCCGCTACCCATGCCCAGGGGCAGTGGGATGCTGGCCTGGGAAGTGCGCCGCTAACCCATCGGCGGCGGTCAGGCTTCCCGCCCGCCACCCATGCGGACAGCGGTCGAAATTCGCAGTTGGCAGCGCCGCAATCCCCGTCTATCAGGCCGGCGAAATCGTTCGTTCGGGCGGCTCTTGCCGTGCGTGCGCGGTTAGCCTAGGGGGCAGTTGGGGGGCATCTTGGGGCGCTTCCCGTAACAGGGTTTAAGGACAGTTTTCCTTGGCTTGCGCTGGCGCAAGCGCCGGGAAGGCGGAATGAACAGGATTGGTTCAACCATGGCACAAGATGCGGGCATCGACACTCCGGTCGTCAGCGACGGTGATGGCGTGCGGCGGCGCGATTTTATCAACATCGCGGCGGTCAGCGCGGCCGGTATCGGCGGGGTTACGGTGCTTTATCCGCTGATCAGCCAGATGGCGCCTTCGGCCGACGTTCTGGCCGAAAGCTCGACCGAGGTGGATATCAGCCAGGTTCAGCCGGGTCAGGCGATCAAGCGGGTGTTCCGCAAGCAGCCGCTGTTCGTGCGCAATCTTACGCCCAAGGAAATCGCGGAAGCCAATGCGGTGGACGTTTCCTCGCTGCGCGATCCGCAGACGCTGGAACAGCGGACCAAGCCCGGCCACGAAAACTGGCTGATCACCATGGGGGTCTGCACCCATCTGGGCTGCGTGCCGCTGGGCGCGGGCGAAGGTGAGGTGAAGGGTGAATTCGGCGGCTATTTCTGCCCCTGCCACGGCTCGGTCTATGATACCGCCGCCCGCATCCGCAAAGGCCCGGCACCCAAAAACCTTGAGGTGCCGCCTTATGAATTTTCTTCCGACACTGTCGTCAAGATCGGCTGAGGGTCCACACAATGAGCTTTCCCTGGGCAAAACAGTACACTCCAAGCCACCCGTTCATGGTGTGGATGGATGAAAAACTGCCAATTCCCCGTCTGATCTACAACGCGGTCGGCGGCGGGTATGAAGTGCCGCGCAACCTGAACTATTTCTGGAACTTCGGGTTTCTTGCCGGGCTGTGCCTGGTGATCCAGATCGTTACCGGTGTGGTGCTGGCCATGCATTATGGCGGCGATACCCGGGTGGCCTTCGATTCGACCGAGCACATCATGCGCGACGTCAACTGGGGCTGGATGCTGCGTTATGGCCACGCCAACGGCGCATCGGCCTTCTTCGTGGTGGTCTATCTCCACATCTTCCGCGGGTTCTACTATGGCTCGTACAAGGCCCCGCGCGAAATGGTCTGGCTGCTGGGCGTGGTGATCTTCCTGCTGATGATGGCCACCGCGTTCATGGGTTATGTTCTTCCCTGGGGGCAGATGTCCTATTGGGGGGCCAAGGTCATCACCGGCCTGTTCGGCGCGATCCCGCTGGTGGGTGAAACGATCCAGCAATGGCTGGTTGGCGGTTTCGCCCCTGACAATGCCACGCTCAACCGCTTTTTCTCGCTCCACTTCCTGCTGCCCTTCGTGATCCTGGGCGTGGTGATCCTGCACATCTGGTCGCTCCACATCCCCGGATCGTCGAACCCCACCGGGGTAGAGGTGAAGAGTGAAAGCGACACCGTGCCGTTCTATCCCTATTTCGTCGCCAAGGACGGGTGGACGATCGGCCTGTTCCTGATCGTCTACAGCCTGATGGTGTTCTTCATGCCCAATGCGCTGGGGCACCCGGACAATTACATTCCGGCCAACCCGATGCAGACCCCGGCGCATATCGTGCCCGAATGGTACTTCTGGCCGTTCTATGCGATCCTGCGCAGCTTCACCCAGGACTGGCTGTGGTTCATCCCGGCCAAGCTGATGGGCGTGCT
Source organism: Pseudomonadota bacterium (assembly GCA_018240895.1). Taxonomy (GTDB): domain Bacteria; phylum Pseudomonadota; class Alphaproteobacteria; order Sphingomonadales; family Sphingomonadaceae; genus Novosphingobium. Next base: position 5,919 of record JAFEEX010000023.1, read on the forward strand.
GGCGATGTTCTCGGCAATCCTGGTGTGGTTCTTCCTGCCCTGGCTTGATCGCTCGCCGGTCCGTTCGGGATCGTACCGTCCGCTCTATCGCAAGTTCTTCTGGGTGCTGGTGGTGGACGTGCTGATCCTGGGCTATTGTGGCGGTTCGCCGGCCGAACAGCCCTATGTGCTGATCGCCCAGCTCGCCTCGATCTACTACTTCCTGCACTTCTTCGTGATCGTGCCGATTGTGTCATCGATCGAACGGCCCGATCCGCTGCCCTTCTCGATCACCGAGTCCGTGCTCGGCCATGATGAAGCAGCAGCGCTGGGCACCAGGGCCTGAGCGGATAGCGAGAAGGAAAACGCAACAATGATCCGTATCTTCTCCATCGCCGTCGGCCTGTTCTTCGCCGGAGCGCTGCTCTGGTCGCTGACACTCGACACCATCGGCCTGGCTCACGACGGCCTGCCCAAGAGCGCCGAACGCTCGTTCCACGAACACCCCAAGCCGCTGGCGCTGTCCAGCGACGGCTGGTTTGGCAAGTTTGACCGCAAGCAGGTCAAGCGCGGGTTCGAGGTTTACCAGCAGGTCTGCGCCAGCTGCCACGCGATCCAGCACGTCGCCTATCGCGATCTGGCTGCAATCGACATGGGCGAGGCTGAGATCAAGGACATCGCGTCCAAGGCAACTATCTCGGCCAAGGATCCGCTGACCGGTGAGGTCAAGGACCGGCCGGGCCTGCCAAGCGATCACTTCCCGCCGGTGGTCTATGCCGGGCAAGGCACGCCGCCTGACCTGTCGCTGATCACCAAGGCACGGCACGGCGGCGCGGCCTATATCCATTCGCTGCTGACCGGGTACACCACGCAGCCGGCAGAGCTGCTCAAGCAGTTCCCCGATGCGAAGACGCCCGACGGGCTGCATTACAACCCCTATTTCGCCAACCTCAACATCGCCATGCCGCCGCCGCTGACCAGCGACGGACAGGTGACCTACAGCGATGGCACCAAGGCGACGATCGAACAGATGTCGACCGACGTTTCGGCGTTCCTGGTCTGGACTGCAGAACCGAAGCTGGACAAGCGGCATCAGGTTGGTCTGTGGTGGGTTGGCTTCCTGATCTATGCGACGGTGCTGGGCTATCTGTCCTACCGCAACATCTGGGCGGAAAAGAAGGGCCACTGACCGCCGCCGGCTGCGATGCCGGGCGGGCCTGAAAGACAGGCCATGAAAAACGGGGCGTCCCTTTGCCAGGGGCGCCCCGTTCTCATTTGGCATTTTGCCCGGATGATCAGCCGTTGCCGACCACCGGGACGTCGTTTTCAGCGATCAGGTTGCGATAGGCCCATCCGCCGATTACCCCGCCGATGATCGGGGCGACCCAGAAGATCACCAGCTGATGCAGCGCGATCCCGCCCTCAACCAGAGCCGGCCCGGTGCTGCGCGCCGGATTGACCGAGGTGTTGGTGATCGGGATCGAGATCAGGTGGATCAGCGTCAGGCCAAGCCCGATCGCGATTGGGGCGAAACCGGCCGGTGCGCGCCAATGGGTTGATCCCATGATGATCAGCAGGAAAAAGCAGGTCAGCACCACTTCGGTAACAAAACCGGCCGCCATGCTGTATTTGCCCGGCGAATGCTCACCCACGCCATTGCTGGCGAGGCCATTGGTCGCCAGATCGTATCCCGGCTTGCCGCTGGCGATCCAGTACAGCAGGAATGCCGCCGCAATCGCGCCGAGCACCTGCGCCAGGATGTATGGCAGCACGTCCTTTGCCGGAAAGCGTCCGCCGCTCCACAGCCCGACCGTCACCGCCGGGTTGAAATGCCCGCCGGAAACGTGCCCCACGGTATAGGCCATGGTCATCACTGTCAGCCCGAAGGCTAGCGCGACCCCCAGAAAACCGATCCCGTGTTCAGGAAAAGCCGCCGCGAACACCGCGCTGCCGCATCCCCCGAAAACCAGCCAGAAAGTGCCGAAAGCCTCGGCAAGCAATGCATTACTTGATTTCATGGTCCCCTCCATTGTTGTTGTCAGGACGGGGGCAAGGCTGCGCCAGCACGCTTTCAAGGTAAAGAGGCTTTTTTGCAGGGCTCACCGGGCCATTGACCCGGCCCGATCGCTGGCGCATAGGGCCGCAGCGCACCACGCAGGCGCGGGTATAGCTTAGTGGTAAAGCACCAGCCTTCCAAGCTGGCTATGCGGGTTCGATTCCCGCTACCCGCTCCAGAACGATGTTATCGACGGTAGGCTGCCTTTCCACCACCAGTATACCAATCCGCGCAGCACTGCCTTTCACGATCGCCGCCCAATCCTTTCGTATCGCGCTCCCTTGTCGCCATCACCTTGATGGCCAAAAGTTAATTGGCGATTCGCATCGGGTGTCCATACGAGGAAACCGCGTCGGTCGCTGGATTGATCGCGGTTGACTGGAAGGACAGGCGAGTCATGATTCCCACCGCGCCGGGCCATCCCGGTATCGATCCGCGCTGGACCTCCAGCGCAAAATCCGGGGTGGGGACCGCGCTGTCTGTGCGCTCGCCAGTGTGGTTCACCCTGAGCCACGGCATTGTCGACGAAGTCTATTACCCGCGTCCCGATCGCGCCTGCATCCGCGATTTTGGGCTGATCGTTACCGGACCTGACGGCTACTTTGCCGAGGAAAAGCGCGCGTGCCAGACGGCTGGAGGCATGAGCGAGCCGGGCGTGCCGTCCTACCACTTCGTCAATGCGGCCAATGACGGAAAATGGCAGATCGACAAGCGCATCCTGACCGATCCCGATCGGCCCTGCCTGTTACAGCAGATCACGTTCACCGCGCTGCAGGGCAAGGCGAAGGACTATCGGGTTCATGCCCTGCTGGCACCGCACCTGGTCAATGCCGGGTGGCAGAACAGCGCCTGGATCGGGGAATTTGCCGGCACCCGGATGCTGTTCGCCACTGGACACGGCACCAGTCTGGCGCTGGCCTGTTCGCTGCCCTGGGCGGCGCAGTCGGCAGGTTTCGTTGGCATTTCGGATGGCTGGCAAGTGCTGCATGACACGGGCCGGCTCGATCCGGGCTATGCCCGCGCCGATGATGGCAATGTGGCGCTGTGCGGACAGATCGGTTTTACCGGCCGCAAGACCCGGGCGCTGCTGGCGCTGGGTTTTGGGACCAGCCCCGATGAAGCGGCGCAGCACGCGCTGGACAGCCTGGAGCATGGCTTTGACCGCGCGGCAAAGGGCTATGCCGGCAACTGGCGCAAGTGGCATCAGGGGCTGGCGGCACTGGACGAACCGGCACCGCCGGCCGGGGCCGACTATCGCACATCGGCAATGGTGCTGGCCGCGCACCGCGCAACGCCGCCGCTTGGGGCGACCATCGCCAGCCTGTCGATCCCCTGGGGTGAAGCCAGGGGCGATCATGATCTGGGCGGATATCATCTGGTCTGGCCGCGTGATCTGGTGGAGACCGCTGGCGGCTTTCTGGCCATGGGCGATGCGGCCTCTGCCATGGCGATCCTGGCCTATCTGCGTCAGGTCCAGCTTCCCGACGGGCACTGGGCGCAGAATATGTGGCTTGACGGGGAACCGTACTGGAACGGGGTCCAGCTTGATGAAACCGGCTTTCCGATCCTGCTTGCGGAAATGCTGCACCGTCAGGGGCATCTGACCCGGCGGCAGCTTGGCGCCTATATGCCGATGGTTCGCAGTGCCGCCGCCTATCTGATCGTCAACGGGCCGCAATCCGGACAGGACCGCTGGGAGGAAGATGCCGGTTACAGCGCCGCTACCCTGGCGGTGATCATCGCCGCGCTGCTGGCGGCGGCTGACCTGTTCGATCTGGCCAAGGACGCGGATGCGGCGCGGCACCTGCGCGAAACGGCTGATTGCTGGAACGAGCAGATCGAAAAGTGGACATTTGCCCGCGATGGGGAACTGTGCCGGCTGCTGGGCATTTCCGGTCACTATGTGCGGATCACCGCGCCTGACAGCACAGACAGGGCCGCGCCCGATGATGGATTGACGCCAATCCGCAACCGGGTTGGCGCGGCGGCCAGCCTGCCGGAATGGCAGGTGCTAAGCCCCGATGCGCTGGCGCTGGTCCGGTTCGGCCTGCGTGCGGCGGATGATCCGCGCATTGTCGATACCGTCAAGGCGATCGATCACAGCCTGCGCAGCGACTTGCCCCAGGGTCCGGTGTGGTATCGTTATACCGGGGACGGATACGGTGAGCACGAGGATGGCGAACCGTTTGACGGCGATGGGCTGGGCCGCCCGTGGCCGCTGCTGACTGGCGAGCGCGCCCATTACGAGATCGCGGCTGGCCGGGCCGATGCGGCGGCGGCGCTGCTGGCTACGCTGGCGGGATCGGCTGGAACCGGCGGGCTGCTTCCCGAACAGGTGTGGGACAGTGTCGATATGCCCGAGCGGGAACTGGTGCGCGGCCGCCCTTCAGGCAGTGCGATGCCGCTGGTCTGGGCGCATTCGGAACATCTCAAGCTGATCCGCTCGCTGGCCGAAGGGGCGGTGTTCGATCTGCCGCCGCAGGGGGTGGAGCGCTACGTCCGCGCGAATACCGGTTCGGCGCTGCGGATCTGGCGGTTCAACAACCGGATCGCGCGGCTGACCATGGGCAAGGCGCTGCGGATAGAGGTGCTGGCCGCGGCCATGGTGCATTGGAGCGCCGATGGCTGGGCAACCTGCCATGATGTCAACACCAGCGAATCCGGGTTCGAAACCCACTTCGCCGATCTGCCGGCGCAGGACTTTGCGCCTGGTACGGAAATAGTTTTTACCTTTTACTGGCATGGCACCAACGCGTGGGAAAATGTCGATTACCGGGTTGAAATCGTGCAGGAATGAACCGCCTGGCGCGAAGGAAAAGGACCATGGATGACCACTGACACGACAGGGTCCGGTTTGTCGGTACGGCGCTGCGACACGCTGGTCGTGTTTGGCGCAACCGGCGATCTGGCGCACAAGAAGATCTTCCCCGCGCTTTACGCCATGGTCGCGCGCGGCGATCTGGCCGAGCCGGTGATCGGCGTGGCGCTGGATGACTGGAGCGTGGATCAACTGGCGGCGCGCGCGCGTGACGGGATTATGGCGGCGCTGGGCACGGTTGACGAGACCGTGTTCGCCCGGCTGACCGGACTGCTGCGCTATGTCAGTGGAGATTACCGCGACGCGGCCACTTTCGCCAAATTGAAGGCCGCGCTGGGCACCTGCAACAGGCCTCTGTTCTATCTGGCGATCCCGCCATCGATGTTCGCGCCGGTGGTGGAAGGGTTGCAGCAGGCCGCCCTGACCACGGGTGCGCGGCTGATGGTGGAAAAGCCGTTCGGTCACGATCTGGCATCGGCCTCGGCGCTCAACGCCGAATTGCACAAGGCCTTTCCCGACGATGCGATTTTCCGGATCGATCATTACCTGGGCAAGGAAGCGATCCAGAACCTGCTCTATTTCCGCTTTGCCAACAGCTTTCTTGAGCCGCTGTGGAACCGCAATTACGTTGAAAGCGTGCAGATCACCATGGCGGAAAACTTCGGCGTTCAGGGGCGCGGGAAGTTTTATGACGAGGTGGGCTGCATCCGCGACGTGATCCAGAACCACTTGCTCAACATCCTGCTGCTGCTGGCGATGGAACCGCCCGCCAGCGACAGCGCGGATGATCTGGTTGATGAAAAGGTTCAGGTGCTCAAATCGATCCGCCCGCTCGCGCCGGCCGATGTGCTGCGCGGGCAGTTCGATGGCTATCTGGCCGAACCCGGCGTCCGGCCGGATTCGCCGGTTGAAACCTTTGCAGTGGTGCGCTGCTTTGTTGATACCTGGCGCTGGCAAGGCGTGCCGTTCCACATTCGCGCGGGCAAGCAGCTTCCAGTGACGGCAACCGAAGTGGTGGTCCGGTTCAGGCCGCCGCCGATCGCCGTGTTCGGCGCGGCTGACCAGGCCGCTGCGGGCGGGACCGGCAACTATGTGCGGTTTCGCATCAATCCAGAAGTGCTGATCGGCATCGGCGCGCTGCGAAAACGCCCCGGTGAAGCCATGACTGGCGAAGCGATCGAGCTGGACGCGATCGACGCGGACACCCGCGATGAAATGACCCCCTATGAACGGCTGATCGGTGATGCGCTGGACGGCCAGCGCGAACTGTTCACCCGTGAAGATGCAAGCGAGCTGGCCTGGCGCGTGGTGGGCCATGTGCTGGACGTGACGACGCGGCCTTTGCCCTACAAACCGGGGGACTGGGGACCGGCGGCGGCTGAACAGGATCTGGCTCCGCCGCGCGGCTGGATCAATCCGGCCGCCTGAATTTCCGAATCAGCGAAAGGCATTTTTCCGATGACTCAGGATCAACCAAGCGACCAGCCGGGCAAAGCCGCAGCAGGCGCCAGTCCAACCGTTCTGGCGATCGACATCGGCGGCTCCCACGTCAAGATCATGACCAGCAATGGCGGAGAGGAACGCAAGGCTGCATCCGGACCGGACATGACCGCCGCCGCCATGGTCGATGCGGTCAAGACCATGGCTGAAGGGCTGGCCTATGACGTGGTGACGATGGGCTATCCCGGCCCGGTGGCTCATGACAAGATCATCGCCGAACCGCACAACCTTGGCCAGGGCTGGGTCGGGTTCGATTTTGCCGGGGCGTTCGGCAAGCCGCTGCGGATCATCAACGATGCCTTGATGCAGGCGGCGGGTTCCTATGATGGCGGGCGGATGCTGTTCCTGGGGCTGGGTACCGGACTGGGCGCGGCTATGATTGTGGACGGCGTGGCCCAGCCGATGGAACTGGCTCACCTGCCTTACAAGAAGGGCCGCACGTTTGAGGACTATGTTGGGCAGGCCGGGCTGAAAAAGCGGGGGCGCAAGAAATGGGCCGCCCATGTGTTCGATGTGATCGATCGGCTGTCTCACGCGCTGGAGCCGGACTATGTCGTGCTGGGCGGCGGCAATGCGGAAAAGCTGGAAACCCTGCCCGCCAATGTGCGCCGGGGTGACAACACCAACGCCTTTGCTGGCGGGTTCAAGGTCTGGCAGGATTCCAGCCTGCGAATCTGATCCGCTGCCGCGCTGATCCAACGTTTGAAAGCGATGGGCGGACGCATTCGCAGTTGCGACAACGACCTGCGATGCTAGGGTCCAGTGGTTCTGGCGGCAAGGGACTTGGCAGGGAATGACGGCAACCAAGCGGCGCGGCACAGGCCGGCGGGCCGTTACGGCGGTGCTGTCCATCCTGGGTTTGTGCCTGACCGCCGGTCTGGCGTTCCTGTGGTATATCGGCTGGTTCGGCGGTGCGGTCATGGCGGATTTTCCGGCCAGCGCCGATGTTCCCCGCCCGTCCGCGGCGGTTTATCTGTCCGGCGATGTCGGCCCGCAAGTCGGACTGGGTGGCGGTATCATTGATACGCTTCGCGCCAGGGGCGCGGCTGTGGTGTCAGTCAATTCGGCCGCCTATTTCAACCAGCCGCGAAGCCCTGATGAGGTGGAAAGACTGGTTGGCGAAGCGGTGGAGCGGGCCGCGACGCTTGCCGGTACATCGCGGGTCATGGTAGTCGGCCATTCGTTCGGCGCCGATATGCTGCAGGTTGCGCTGGCCCGGATGAAGCCGCAACAGCGCGCGAGAATTGCCGCGATCATCTATATCGCGCCAAGCAGGACGGTGGAATTTCAGGTGTCTCCGCTTGAAATGCTGGGCCTTACCAATCCCCGGCAGGATGCCGCAACCACGGCACGGCTGGTGGCCTTTGCGCCGCAAAGCTGCATTTATGGTGAAGCGGACGCAAACAGCCTTTGCCCGGTCCTGCCGGTGGAGGGCGCATTGCGCATCGCCATGCCCGGCGGGCACAATCTGAAATTCGATTCCGCAGCACTGCATCGGGCCGTGATGCAGGCGATCGATTTCAGCCTTACGCAAAGTTCATCTTCCGAACAGCACCAGGCTGGTAAAAACGTGCCAATGTGATTATGTGTCACGATCTGGAGATATATTGTGAATACCGTTGGCCGTACATTCATTGCAGGTCTTGCCCTGATTTTCGGGGCGATTGGATCGGCTGACGGCGCGGCGCAGTCCAGCTTCAATCCCAGCGGCGTGTGGCGTAATCCCGATGGCACCTTGCAGGTCAAAATCGAAGCACAGGGCACGCAATTGACGGGCCGGATCGTGTGGGCCGCGCCAGAGGCGATTACCGACGCCAGGGAATCGGGCGTGCGCGAACCGCTGATCGGGACGCAGTTGCTGCATGATTATCGCCGTGCCGGAGAGAACCGCTGGCGCGGCAAGGTCTATGTCCCCGACATGGGCGGCAGCTTTTCATCCAGCATTGTGGCCAAGGCCGAAACCCAGCTTGATATTTCGGGTTGCATTCTGGGCGGTCTGATCTGCAAACACCAGACTTGGCAGCGGGTCTGAAGGCAGGCATTTTTGATGCAGGCGTGGTTTTCCCGCAACCGGCGGCTGGTGATGGGCATCGTCATTACCGCGGTTTGCCTGCTCGGCCTGCTGGCGCTGCACCGGCTGGCCAGCGAAGTAACCTATCATCAGCTTCGCGCCGCGTTTCGCGGGATTCCGTCCGATCGTCTGTGGCTCAGCGTGGCGCTGACCGTTGCCAGCTATCTGGCGCTGTCTGGCTATGATTACATTGCGCTGCAGGCAGTTGGTCATCCCCTGCCCTGGCGCACGGCGGCGCTGGCCTCTTTCACCAGCTATACCTTGAGCCACAACCTGGGCCTGTCGCTGCTGACCGGCGGCAGCGCGCGGGTCCGGATCTATCGCAGCGAAGGGGTGGAACCGGGGCTGATCGGCGGGGTCATTGCGGTGGCCAGCATCAATTTCTGGTGCGGGGTGGCCCTGTTGGCGGGATGCGGGCTGGTGCTGGGCGATGACATCCCCGGGCTTCCCGCCGGACTTGCTGCCATGGCATTGCCGGCAGGAGCCGCGCTGATCGTGGTCGGGCTGTTGCCGCTGGCGGCGCGCATTGTGGGGGTTGAGCGGGTCAGGATCGGGTCATGGCAGCTTCCCGCGCCCACGCAGAGCCAGTGGCTGCGCCTGATAAGCGCGGCCGTGGCCGATCTGGCCGCGGCCAGCGCCGCGCTGTTCGTGCTGATCCCGGATCTGCCATCGTCCACTTACCCGCTGTTGTTCACCGCCTATGCTCTGGCGATGATCGTTGCCCTGGTCAGCCATGTTCCGGGCGGGGTTGGCGTGTTCGAAGCGGTGATCATGGCGGCGGTGCCCGGTGACAAGTCGCAGCTTCTTGCCGCCCTGCTGGCCTACCGCGCGATCTATTACATCCTGCCGCTGTTTGCCGCGGCGCTGCTGTTGTTGCTGCACGAAAAGCGCGTGCTGCGCGGCGGGGTCGCGGGCAGCGTCATCAATGCCGGCCGGCTGGGGATCAGGGCGCTGGCGCCGCTGATTCTGGGCAGCCTGACTTTTGTTGGCGGGCTGATGCTGCTGCTGTCCGGCGCGACGCCGGCCATGCGCCACCGCGCGGCGGCGCTGGCGCAGATTGTGCCCATGCCGTTTTCAGAAGCATCGCACGTCGCCGCCAGCGTGATCGGCACCGTGCTGCTGCTGGTATCGCAGGGCCTGTGGCGGCGGCTTGACGGGGCCTTCGTGCTGGCGCGGTCGCTGCTGCTGGCCGGGGCGGTATTCTCGATACTGAAGGGCTTTGATTACGAGGAAGCGACGCTGTGCCTGGTCATCGCCGGCCTGCTCCAGCTTTCCCGCAGCAGCTTCTACCGCAAGACCGCGCTGACTACCGAGCCGCTCAGCCCGCAATGGACCATCGCCGCCGTGGCCGGCTTCCTGGGGTCAGCGGCGGTGGGCCTGTTCGCTTACAAACACGTTGAATATTCCGACGCCCTGTGGTGGCGGTTCGTGACGCATGATGGCGCACCGCGCTTTCTGCGCGCCACCCTGGCGGGCGGGGCGCTGCTTGCCGGGTTCGGGGTGATGCGGATGTTCCGCCCGGCCCGGCGCGACGCGCCCGGCGAACCGCTTGACGAAGCGCGGTTCACCCGCGCGCTGGCCGATACTCACCACTGCGATGCCTTTCTGGCGCTGAACGGCGACAAGCGCTTTCTCTATGCGCCAGAGGGCGATGCTTTCCTGATGTTCGGGGTGCGCGGCGGCACCTGGATTGTGCTGGGCGATCCGGTTGGGCCGGAAGCGCGCTGGTCGCGGTTGCTGTGGCGGCTGCGCGAAAAGTGCGATGCCGCGCAGGCCACGGTGCTGTTCTACCAACTGGGAGAGCGCAGCCTGCCCTATGTCATCGACATGGGCTTTCGGGTGTCCAAATATGGTGAGGAGGCGATTGTTCCGCTGCCGCACTTCTCGCTGGATGGCAAGGCGTTCAAATCACTGCGCTATTCGGTGCGCCGCGCCGCAGCCGAAGGGGCGGAATTCGCCGTGCTGTCCCCCGCCGAAACGCGCGCGGCCATGACCGAGCTTGGTGCTGTCTCCGACGAGTGGCTGGATGACAAGCAGCAAAGCGAAAAGGGATTCAGCCTTGGCCGGTTTGATCCCGATTACCTTGCGCGCTTCCCCTGCGCGGTTATCCGCCAGAACGGCAGGATCGTGGCCTTTGCCAATGTGCTGGCGCTGCCCAACCGTAACGAACTGTCAGTGGACCTGATGCGCCATCGCAGCGATCTGCCTTATGGAACGATGGACCTGCTGTTTGTTGAGCTGATGCGCTGGGGCGCGGCGCAGGGCTATCGCAGTTTCAACCTTGGCCTGACCCCGCTGGCCGGCTTGCCGCGCCACCGGCTGGCCCCGCTGCTGGGCCAAGCCGGATCGCTGCTGTTCCGCCGGGGCGAGCGGTTTTATGGCTTTGCCGGGCTGCGCGGATACAAGGCAAAGTTCCAGCCGGTGTGGCGGTCAAGCTATCTGGCCGCGCCCTCTGAAATGGCGATGCTGCGCTCGCTCACCTCGCTCTACGGCCTGATTTCCCGCCGCAAGACGCCAGCCACGCCGCCCGCTCGCGCCCCGAAAAGTCCAGCCAGCCAGCCTAGGTGTTTGGTCCCATCATGTGATGGT
>JAFEEX010000024.1 GCA_018240895.1 Pseudomonadota bacterium
CATCGTTGGCCGCCTCATCCCCGCTGGCACCGGCGCGGGCATGAACCGCCTGCGGGTTGCCGCCTCCAGCCGCGATGCAGCGCTGCGCGCCTCGTACCGCAAGCTGCAGGAAAGCCTGATCGCGCCCGAAACGGCGGCGGAAGAACACGCCGCCGAACTGGCGCAAGGGCCGGAAGCCGCGCTTTATGGCAACGATCCGCTCGCCGCTGTTGAAGGCGAGACGCACGGAACCGATGCCGATGCGGGCGATTACCTGAACCCTGAAGCGGTTGAGGGCGAGGAGTAAGGCTCCTCATCCTCCAAGCAGAAGGTTAGAAACAGCAAGCCCCGCCGGAGCGATCCGGCGGGGCTGTTTGTTGAGATGCAAATTGAATCGGTGATCATAGTGGGAGACTCGTCGGGTTGGCAGCCGATTGACGACGATTTTGTACTGCTTTGGCACAGATGTCGCAGTGCCATTGGTCCAGTTGCGATTTACCCTTGCTTTATAACCGTCAACCCTGTTAACAATACATTCATCAATAGAGTCGCGGTCGGACTAAGGGCTTAATGTCCCCAAGTCATCTTTCTATGGATTGCACTGTTGCTTTCCATTCGTGTGAATATGCGCGTTCTATGGAGGTTCCGATGGTCAGGATATTAAAGCGCGAACAAATTCGCAAATTTCGCCGTGCCCGCCGCGCAATCGAAGTTGCGGCGTTGCCGGTGGCGGCGGTTGTCTTCACTGTACCGGCATCTGCCGGCACCGTAATTCTTGAAGGCAGTGATGCGATTGGCTATCACTGGGCCTATTCTGGCGCCGCGCAAGCGTATGCCAACCAGACGTGGACAGCGCTGGGCGGATCGAGCAGCAAGCCGATCGCAGTGGTTGGCAATACCGCATATTCTACTCCGCTGACGTCGACGACCCACTCGATCGTGCGGTTCAGTGATCTTTCATCAGCCGGTTCGTTGGCTGATTACGTTGCGGTCTATTTCTTGGGTGATCATGGCTGCTGCACGTCTGGTACCACCTATCTGGCTGGCCGTCAGTCTGATCTTTCCAACTATGTCACCGGCGGTGGAACGGTGGAAATCGGCAACTATGAAGGCGATTCGACCTGGGATTTCCTGGTCGGCGGTTCGGGCCACAATGCCTATACTGCTGGCTTTGGTGCGGCACTTTCCGGCCCGGGTTGCACCGACGGTGAGCGGGTGACTGCACTTGGCCAGACTAATGGATTTACTCAGCCTAGCCCAATGGGCTGCTGGACCCATCAAGCCTATGCGATGTCGCATTTTGCCTCATTCGGCTTCACCCAGAATTTCTTCGATGCCGATCCTGCTTTCGCCGCACAAAACTCAGGATTTGGCGCGTTTTCCAGCTTGCTTTCGAATGGTTCGACGCAGACCGGGGTAGACAATGGGGCTGTGCCTGAACCCGCCACCTGGCTGATGATGATTGCAGGCTTCGGCCTCTTGGGCGCGGCAATGCGGCGACATCCAGCGGTTCGCGTTACTTACGCCTGATCGGGTCCAAACCAGGCAAGCGACCTGCCAGGTCGAACAGTGTGGGGCAGGGCCGGAGATATGGCCCTGCCTTCACATTCTTCAGGCATAGGCCATGCGTTCCAGCGCGCCGAATGCCGCCAGGGCTCCAGAATCGCCGAAGGGCGCAAGCTGGCTCATGAACACGCCGCCAACGCCCTTGACCGGATCAAACCAGTAATAGGAATTGAAGATTCCGGCCCAGTGCTGGCTTCCCGGTGACCGTCCGTTCGGCCCGGTTTCCGGATTGATCAGGAAACCCAGCCCCCAGCCGGTGTGCTGGTCCGGAATGGCATCATAGGGCGGGGCGAATTCTGGCATGGCGCTGCCCATGTAACCGGCGCGTAGCGGAGCGATCTGGTTGCGGGTCATTTCCGCGATCGTTTCTGGCGAGACGATGCGCGCGCCGTCAAGCGTGCCGCCGCCCAGCAGCATCCGCACAAACCGCGCATAGTCAGGCGCGGTCGAGCTTAGGCCGCCGCCGCCGCTGAAGAAATCACCGCCCTGGATATGCATCGCGGTGGGCACCAGCGCGCCCTCGGGCGAGCGGACATGAACCTTTGCGGCGTCCTGCGGCATTTCCTCTGCGGCGCGAAACCGGGTTGCCGCCATTCCCAATGGCCCGGTGACATTCTGCGCCAGATAGTCCTGCAGGCTAAGCCCGCTGGCCGCTTCCACCGCCAGCCCCGCCCAGTCGGTCGCCACCGAATATTCCCACCTGTCCCCCGGATCGAACATCAGCGGCATCTGGATGCCCGCTTTCCAGTTGCCGGGCGGCAACCCCTTTGGCGCGAACCAGCGCAGGATGTCAGGATGGATGAAGGCATAGCCAAACCCGGCGGTGTGGGTCAGCAAGTGGCGCAGGGTGATCGGCCGGGCTGCGGCGCGGGTTTGCGGCGCGCCGTCAGCGGCAAACCCGGTCAACACTTGCGGTGCGGCAAGTTCAGGCAGCACGTCAGCGATCGGCGCGTCGAGTGACAGCTTGCCCGCCTCAACCAGTTGCATCGCCGCGATAGAAGTGATCGCCTTTGACATGGAGGCGATCTGCACCACCGTATCGTCACGCATCGGCGTGCCGGTGGCAACGTCGGCCAGGCCAAAGCCCCGGCTGTAAGTTGTGCCGTCACGGTCAACCAGCACGGCAACCGCGCCGGCGATGTTGGCCGCGCCGATCGCGGTCTGAAGTGCGGAATCGTCGATCATCGCCATTGGCTATCCCCTCATCCCGCCCTAGGTAGGGCTGATGACCGACAGCCTAGTCATCACTCTCGCCCAGCTCAACCAATCCGTTGGCGACATTACCGGAAACGCAGCGGCCATGCTGGATGCGCGGACCCGTGCGCGCGCGGCCAATGCAGACCTGATCGTCTTTCCGGAAATGCAGCTGATCGGCTATCCGCCCGAAGATCTGGTGCTGAAGCCCGCGCTGATCCAGCGCGCCGCCACAGAGCTGGAGCGCATGGCCAGGGCAACCGCCGATGGCGGCCCGGCAATGCTGGTCGGTTCGGTCTTCGTGCGCGATGGCAATCTTCACAACGGGATCGCCTTGCTTGATCAGGGCGAAATTGCCGAGGTGCGCTTCAAGCACGAGCTGCCCAATTACGGCACCTTTGATGAAATGCGCCTGTTCCAGCCCGGCCCCTTGCCCGAACCGATCGTATTCAAAGGGGTGATGATCGGCCTGCCGATCTGCGAGGATATCTGGCACCCCGATGTCTGCCGGCATCTGGCCGATTTCGGGGCGGAGCTGCTGCTGTGCATCAACGGCAGCCCTTACGAGATCGACAAGGACACACTGCGAATCGACGGCGTGGCCAAGCGCCGCGCGGTCGATACCGGATTGCCGCTGGCCTACCTCAACCGCGTTGGCGGACAGGACGAACTGGTGTTCGACGGAGCCAGCTTTGTGGTCAACGGCGATGGATCGCTGGCGGTGCAGATGGCCGACTGGGAGGAACAGGAGGTTACCACCACCTGGACCCGCACGGCCACCGGATGGCGCTGTGACAAGGGGGTGATCGAGCCGCTGGCCGACCATCCCGAGGATATCTATTGCGCGATGGTTCTGGCGCTGCGCGATTATGTGGACCGCAACCGCTTTCCCGGAGTGGTTCTGGGCCTGTCAGGCGGGATCGACAGCGCGATCTGCGCCGCGATCGCCGCCGATGCATTGGGGCCGGAGCGGGTGTGGTGCGTGATGCTGCCCAGCCGCTTTACCAGCCAGGAAAGCCTGGACCTGGCCACCGAATGCGCCCGGCTGATCGGTTGCCGCTATGACACGATCCCGATCATGCCCGCGGTGCAAGCCTTTGACGAAATGCTGGAAGGCACCTTCGCCGACAAGGACGTCGACATTACCGAGGAGAACGTCCAGTCGCGCATCCGCGGCGTTACGCTGATGGCGCTGTCCAACAAGTTCGGCCCGATGCTGCTGACCACCGGCAACAAGAGCGAGATGAGCGTTGGCTATGCGACGATCTATGGCGATATGGCGGGCGGCTATAACCCGCTGAAGGATGCCTACAAGACCACGGTGTTTGCCATCAGCAGGTGGCGCAACCAGCAGCGGCCCAGGATCGGTCTTGGTCCCCGCGGCGCGGTCATGCCAGAAGGGGTCATCACCCGGCCCCCTTCCGCCGAACTGCGGCCCGACCAGAAGGATGAGGATTCGCTGCCACCCTATCCGGTGCTTGACGGGATTCTGCTGGGCCTGGTCGAACACGAAAAGAGCGTGGATCAACTGGTTCAGGAAGGATTTGACCGCGATACCGTGGTGCGGATTGAACGCCTGCTCAACATCGCCGAATACAAGCGCCGCCAGGCCCCGCCGGGGGTCAAGCTGGGGACGCGCAATTTCGGGCGCGATCGGCGTTATCCGATCACCAATGCGTTCCGCAGCGCCTGAATGCCCGCCAGTTTTCACCACATCCGGATCAGCGGCTATCTGCTGTCAATGGCCAGCACCTGCCTGCTGGCGGTGCCCGCGCTGCGCAATTCGGACGGCCATCCGCTGATGCTGCTGATGGTCGTGCTGGGGGTTATCCTGTCACTTCTTGGCATCGGCCTGCGCTGGCACTCGCATCGCGCGGAGCAAAACGATAGGGACGGGCAATGACCGTCACCACCCGTTTCGCCCCTTCCCCCACCGGCACGCTGCATGTCGGCAATGTCCGCGCGGCATTGCACAACTGGCTGCTGGCCAGGAAGGCGGGCGGGCGTTTTCTGCTGCGGATCGACGATACCGATACCGAACGCAGCCGTGAGGACTATGTCGAATCGATCAAGGCCGACCTGACCTGGCTGGGCCTTGGCTGGGATGGCGAGGAGCGGCAGTCAGCCCGGTTCGACCTGTACGAGGCAGAGTTCCGAAAACTGATCGCGGCGGGCCGGGTCTATCGCGCTTATGAAAGCGCGCAGGAACTTGATCTGAAGCGCAAGGTTCTGCTGGGGCGCGGATTGCCGCCAATCTATGACCGCGCGGCGCTGACGCTGACCGAGGCCGATCACGCGGCAAGGGCGGCGGCGGGAGAGACGCCGCACTGGCGTTTCCTGCTTGATCGCGACCACCCGATTGAATGGCACGATGGCATTCGCGGCCCCCAGCATTTCGATCCGGCCAAGATGAGCGATCCGGTGGTCCGGCGCGCCGATGGATCATGGCTTTATCTGCTGCCCAGCGTGATTGACGATATCGCCATGGGCATAACCGACGTGCTGCGCGGAGAGGATCACGTTTCCAATACCGCCAGCCAGATCCAGATGTTTGAGGCCCTGGGCGCCGCCGCGCCGCGTTTTGCGCATGAGGCGCTGCTGACCGGGACCGAAGGCAAGCTGTCCAAGCGGCTCGGCTCGCTGGGCGTTTCCGCCTTGCGCGAAGCCGGGATCGAACCGGAGGCGCTGATTGCCCTGCTGGCCCGGCTCGGCACATCAAACGCGATCGACCCGGCGCTTGATGCCGGCGCGCTGGCCGCCAGTTTCGACCTGGCCCGGTTCGGCCGCGCGCCCGCGCGGTTTGACGAGGCCGAGCTGCACCGGGTCAATGCCGCCGTGGTGCATCGCCTGCCGTTTGAACGGGTAGCGCCGCTGTTGCCGCAGGGCATGGACCAGGCCGCCTGGGAAGCAATCCGCCCCAATGTCGACCATATTGGTGAGGCGGCGGACTGGTGGCAGGTGGTGACCGGCCCCGTCACGCCCCCTGTGCTTTCGGCAGAGGATGCGGCCTATGTGGCACAGGCCGCCGCCGCGCTTGACCGTTCCGGGGCAGACTGGGCCGCGCTGACCGCGTCATTGAAAGAGGCCACCGGGCGCAAGGGCAAGGCGCTGTTCCTGCCGCTGCGTCAGGCCCTGACCGGCCGTGATCACGGCCCGGACATGGCCGCGCTGCTGCCCTTGATCGGTGTGGAAGCCGCGCGGGACCGACTGGCTGCGGCAGGCTAAGAAAATTTCACGCTGCACTGCAACAAAGATGTTGCCATTGCGCGAATGCGCCGGTAGAGGCGCACTCCATGTCGATCATGCCGACCACGACCATTACCACCAAACCGACCGCCGCGGCGGGAACGGTTGTGGCGGTGCGTGGCTGACAGGCACCCGGACAACCCGCCCCGCAGCGAGCAGGCGGGGCTTTCCAAACCGGATCACGCAAACCTCGACCTGCTCTTTCGAATGACGAAGGAGTAAGCATCATGGTTTCCCGTTTCGCCCCCGGGCAAAAGCTGAATGTCGGCGTGGTCGGCGCGACCGGTCTGGTCGGATCGATGATCCGCGAGATTCTGGCAGAGCGCAATTTTCCGGTCGCCAGCCTGCGCCTGTTCGCCTCGGCCCGCTCCGCAGGCAAGGTGCTGGACGGCGTGGTGGTGGAAGACGCCGCCACTGCCGACTATGCCGGCCTTGATATCGTGCTGTTCTCTGCCGGGGGATCAACTTCAAAAGCGCTGGCGCCAAAGGTTGCCGCCGCCGGCGCGGTGGTGATCGACAATTCATCGGCCTGGCGTTCCGATCCGCAGGTTCCGTTGGTCGTTGCCGAAGTGAACGTCCATGCCCTCGCCGATTTGCCCAAGGGCATCGTCGCCAACCCCAATTGCACCACCATGGCGGCCATGCCGGTGCTGAAGGTGCTGCACGACGAAGCGGGGCTGAACAAGCTGGTCGTCTCGACCTATCAGGCAGTTTCAGGCGGCGGGCTGGAAGGGATCGACGTGCTTGCGCGCCAGCTTGACCACGTTGGCGGCAAGGCGCGTGAACTGGCGGTGGGCGGGCATGACGCTGTGCTTCCCAAGGCGGAAAAGTGGGCCGTGCCGATTGCGCACAACGTCGTTCCCTTGAACTACGTCTATGCCGAGGATGGCTATACCGAGGAAGAGATCAAGCTGCGCGACGAAAGCCGCAAGATCCTTGAAATCGCGGACTTGCCAGTATCGGGAACCTGCGTGCGCGTGCCGGTTTTCACCGGCCATTCGCTGTCAATCAACGCCGCGTTCGATCGCCCGCTTAGCGCCGCACGCGCACTGGAATTGCTGAACGACGCGCCCGGCGTGGTGATCAGCGAAGTACCCAATCCGGTAGAGGCCACCGGGCAAGACCCGGTTTTTGTTGGCCGGGTGCGCAAGGATCCGACCGAAGCGAACGGCTTGGCGCTGTTCGTGGTGGGGGACAACCTGCGCAAGGGCGCGGCGCTGAATGCCGTGCAGATCGCCGAGGCGTTGTTGGGGTAAGTTTGATAGGGTGCGTCAGTCGCGAAGGCGGTTGGCGCACCCGGCCAAACCTTCCTTACTCCATGAACCAGCCGTGGCTGACCACCAGCGATTGGCCGGTCAGGGCATTGCTGGGGAAGCCGGCGAACAACAGGGCAACCTCTGCCACATCCTCGATCGAGGTGAACTCTCCATCAACGGTCTGGCCCAGCATGACCTTCCTGACCACGTCTTCCTCGGAAATGCCAAGTTCTTTCGCCTGTTCGGGGATCTGCTTGTCCACCAATGGCGTGCGCACGAAACCGGGGCAGATCACGTTGGCGCGCACGCCGTGCGGGCCGCCTTCACGCGCGATGGTTCGGGCCAGGCCAAGCAGGCCGTGCTTGGCGGTGACATAGGCCGACTTGAGCGGCGAGGCGGTTTTGGAATGGACCGACCCCATCAGGATCACCGCGCCAGACCCCTGCGCATACATCAGCGGCAGCACCGCGCGGGTGGTGAGGAAGGCCCCGTCAAGGTGAATCGCCAGCATCTTCTTCCAATCGGCATAGGTGAAATCCTGCACCGGATTGACGATCTGGATCCCGGCATTGGAAACCAGCACGTCCACCGTGCCCCATGCCGCCGCCACCTGGGCCACCCCGGCCTGCACCTGTTCCTCATCGCTGACGTCCATCGCCACAGCCATGGCCTGCCCGGGATGATCGGCATTGATCGCCGCCGCAGCCGCCTGCGCCGCATCAAGATTGAGATCGGCAACGGCAACCTTGCCCCCGGCCTGGGCGAAACGGCGGGCGATGCCATTGCCAATGCCGCTGGCGGCCCCGGTAACGATGCAGACTTTGTTGGTAAGGTTCATGGATGACGGCTCCTTGTTGCCGCCGTTCTAGACCCAATTCGTGCTGCACCGCAACATCGCCTTCAGGCCGCGGCAACCTCTGCCGCGTCCTCGCTCGCGGCTTCGAGCAAGCGCTTTTCCACCGCCTTCAGACGCTGTCCGGCGTCGATCTTTTCACCCAGCAGATCGGTGACATAAAACGTATCGACCGCCCGTTCGCCATAGGTGGCGATATGCGCGGAATGAACGATCAGGCGGGATTCGAACAGCGCGCGGGCAAGCCGGTTAAGCAGCGCGGGGCGATCGCGCGCGGCCACCTCTATCACGGTGAAGCGGTTGGACGCGGCATTGTCAAAATCCACGGTCGGGCGCACATCAAAGGCATCGGCGCGGGGCCGGGCCAGTGGCCGGGCTGCAAGCTGCGGCACCAGTTTGACCCGGTTGGCCAGGGCATCGGCAATCATCGTGCGGATACGGGCAAGCTGGCCATCTTCTGAAAAGGGGCGGCCAAGCGGATCCTGCACCAGAAAATTGTCAACCGCGACGCCATTGCGCGCGGTGTGAATGCGCGCGTCGATGATGTTGCCGCCGGCAAGATGAATGCCGCCAGCGATCCGGTAGAACAGACCCGGATGATCTGCGGCGATGACGGTAACCAGCGTTGCACCGCGTGCTTCATAATATTCGGTCTGGACATCAAGCGCCTTGCCCTTGGCAGCGTCCAGGTGAGTCAGGTTCTTGGCGATCACATCCTCTGGCTCGGCAATCCAATAGGCATCGCCAAGCTGTTTGCCGACCTTGTCAACCAGCCCGTTCTGCTTGCCCAGCCGGTCACCAACCGCCGCCTTCTTGGCCGCGATGCGTTGTTCGCGGCCGTGCTGAACATGGCCCAGCCGCAGGCGTTCCTCCGCCGCTTCGTAAAGTTCGGCGATCAGCTGGCGCTTCCAGCCGTTCCACACCCCCGGCCCCACCGCGCGAATATCAACGATGGTCAGCATGGCGAGCAGCCGCAGCCGTTCAACCGATTGCACCACCGCAACAAAATCGCTGATCGTCTTCCAGTCGGCCAGATCGCGCTTGAAGGCGGTGGCGCTGAGCAGCAGGTGATGGCGCACCAGCCACGAAACCAGCGCGGTTTCCTTGTCATCAAGCCCCAGGCGCGGCCCCAGTTTCAGCGCCACCTCGGCACCAAGTTCGGAATGATCGCCGCGCCGCCCCTTGGCGATGTCATGCATCAGGATCGAGACATAAAGCGCGCGGCGGTTGACGACCTTGTGAATGATCACGCTGGCCAGCGGATGATCCGCCTTCAGTTCACCCTTTTCGATCTGGGCCATCAGCCCGATCGCGCGGATGGTGTGCTCGTCCACGGTATAATGATGATACATATCGAACTGCATCTGCGCGTTGACCCGGCCAAAGTCCGGCACGAACCGCCCGAACACCCCGGCTTCGTTAAGCCAGCGCAGCGCGCTTTCGGGATCGTGATGGCTGGTGAGCAGGTCCATGAACAGCGCGTTGGCGCGTGGATCATCGCGCACCGTATCAACCAGCCGCGCGTCGCGCACGGCAAGGCGCATGGCGTCGGGATGCAGTTCCAGCCCGTTGGCATCGGCCAGCACGAAAATCTCGATCAGCCGAACCGGATCATCCGCGAACCAGGTATCGCCCGGGACGTTGATCCGCCCGCCATAAACGACATAGCCTTTCAGCATCCGCCGCCGCGCCCGAAAGCCCGCCAGCAAGCCGCGCGGCTGCTTTTTGGCGAACTGATCATCAAGCTGGGCCAGGAACAGCCCGGTCAGGTGGCCAACCCGTTTTGCCTGAAGGAAGAAGTACTGCATGAACCGCTCGACCGCGCTTTTGCCGGGGCGATCGGCAAATTGCATCCGCGCCGCCACTTCGCGCTGAAGGTCAAAGGTCAGCCGGTCCTCAGCGCGCCCGGTGATGGTGTGAAGGTGGCAGCGCACCGCCCAGAAGAAGCTTTCGGCCCGGCGGAATGCGCGGTACTCCACCGGCGTCAGTAGCCCGGCACCGACCAGTTCGGACACGTTGTGGACGTGATGGATATATTTCCCGATCCAGTACAGCGTGTGCAGATCGCGCAGGCCGCCCTTGCCTTCCTTGACGTTGGGTTCAACAACATAGCGGCTGTCGCCCAGCCGCTTGTGCCGATCATTGCGTTCGGCCAGTTTTTCCGAAACGAACTGGCGCTCGGTTCCGGCCACGACCTCACCCCAGAACCGGCGGCGCGCCTCGTCAAACAGGGCTTGGTCGCCCCAGACATAGCGCCCTTCAAGAATGGCGGTACGGATCGTCAGATCAGACTTTGCCATGCGCACCGTATCGTCAAGCGAGCGGCTCGATTGCCCGACCTTCAGCCCCAGATCCCACAGGAAATAAAGCACCGCCTCAATCACCTGTTCGCACCAGGCGGTCTGCTTGCCCGGGGTGACGAAAGCGATGTCGACATCGGAATGGGGGGCCATTTCGCCCCGGCCGTAGCCGCCCACCGCCATGATCGTCAGCCGTTCTCCAGTGGAACGGTTGCCCGAGGGATAGACATCATCGACAACGTGATCGTGGATCACCCGAACAAGCTGATCGATCAGAAAGGCCTGGGCTTCTGCGCAATCATGCCCGGCGGAAGGCTTTGCCGCCAGCCGCCGGGCAATCTCTTCGCGCCCGTCGGCCAGCGCGGCGCGCAGCAGTTCCACCACGCGGGGCCGCGCCCGCGCGGCCCCGTCCGCCGCAACCGCATCGGCAATGGCACCCGCCAGCGCGCGGCGATCAATGATCGCGCGCTGGCTGGCTATGCGCGGGGCCTTCAGGCCGGGTTCTTCTGTTCGCTTTCCCACACTGTCTGGTAACGGGCCCTGAGCGTGCGCTTGTCAACCTTTTCAGTGCCAAGCCGCGGCAGGGTGGCATGTTCCTGCCACAGCCGCACCGGCACCTTGAACGCGGCGATATGCGCCTGCAAGAAGGTGCGCAGTTCTTCCTCGCTCAGACTCTCGCCGTCCTCGGCCAGATAAACCCCGGTCGGCACCTCGCCAAAGCGTTCGTCCGGCATTCCGAAAACGCTGGCCTCTGCCACCTTGGGATGGGCATAGATCGCCTCTTCCACCTCGATGCAGCTGATGTTTTCACCGCCGCGGATAATGATGTCCTTCTTCCGGTCAACGATGAACAGGTAACCGTCCTCGTCCAGATAGCCCAGATCGCCGGTGCGGAAGAAACCGTCGGGCATGATCGCCGCCTTGGTCGCTTCGGTATTGTTCCAATAGCCCAGAAAATTGCAGATCGTGCGGAACGCAACCTCGCCGATCTCACCCGCCGGCACGGTCGCCCCGGCATCGTTGAGGATCCCGACCTCAACCAGCGGCCGCGATGCAGTGCCGGTCGATCCGGGCTTGGCCAGATAGTTTTCGTTGAAGTTGCCGCAGCCAACCCCATTGGTTTCGGTCAGCCCATATCCCAGCAGCGGAAAGGCATGAGGCAGTGCCTCACGAATGCGGGTGACATGATCGACCGGGCGCGGCGCCCCCCCGGCGGCGAAGGATACGCAGCTGGACAGGTCATATTTGTCACGATCGGGATGAGTCGCGATCTCGAAGCTCATCAGCGGAACGCCGACGAAATAAGTGACCTTTTCCTGCTCGATCAGGCGCATCGCCTCTTCGGCGTTCCACTTGGGCATCAGCACCAGCTTGCGCCCGATCGCGAAGCTTTGCAAAAACAGCGGCACTTCGCCCGTAACGTGGAACAGCGGCACATTGACCAGAGTGGCGGGCTGCGCCGAGGGATCGGGCGCCTGGCCGATTTCGGTAAAGTGCGTCAGCACCATCAGCGACTGCGCGGCATAGCTCATCGTTGCCTGAACCACGCCGCGGTGATCGGACCATGCCCCTTTCGACTGCCCGGTCGAGCCGGAGGTATAAAGGATCGTCGCCAGATCATCGGGGCCAAGTTCGGGCAGCGGCGTCGTTTCATCACCGCCTTGCGCCAGCAGCGGGGCCAGGCCCTGGCGCCAATCGGCATCGTGGCCGAACACGATCAGCTTGCCGGGATGGCGCAGGCCATCAAGCCGCGCGGCCCGCCCGGCATCGGCCAGAACGATGGTGCAATCAGCCAATTCGATCCCGTCGGCCAGTTCCTGCCCGCTCCACCAGCCATTCAGCAGGGTGGCGCAGCCGCCGGCCATCAGCACGCCCATATAGGCGACGATCCAGTTGACCGAATTGCGCGCGGCTATGCCGATCCGGTCCCCAACCTTGACCCCGTGCCCGGCAACCAGCCCGCCGGCAACAACCCGCGCGGCGGCATAGGTTTGCGCAAAGGTCATCCGCACATCGCCTTCGACCAGGAAGACCTTGTCCCCCTGCGCCGCGGAAAAGTGCGCAAAATAGTGTGGCAGGGCCGGCGGCGCGTGTTTCAGCATCGGCAACGTGCGGCCAAACCGTTCGAACTCCACCGTCTCCAGCGGGGCACCCGGCGCGATCAGACGATCGATTACAGAATTAAGGGCAGTGTCAAGTTCGCTCGCCATGCGGCATCCTTCATCCAGATCATTTCGCAGCGCGCGCCCTTTTCGCGCCCTGCGCCGGTTTGTTTACCGGCGGTTCCTGTGCCACAAGGACATGGACGGCTGGGGCAACCGGCCAAATCCGCCTGCGCGGCGAAGATTCGTTTAAGGGGTTAAACACTTGCTGTCACTATGGCTTACGGCAGCGGCGCAGAATGCGCCGATCCATTTTCAAGACCTGCATCTTTCCCGCTATCTTTTCGCGTTCAACACCCCGCTGGGGGAATTCCAGCTCCGCTGGTACAGCCTGGCCTATCTGGCCGGGATCATGCTTGCCTATTGGCAGGTGTCAAAGATGATCAAGGCCCCGGGATCACCCCTGGCGCAGCGCCACGCGGATGATCTGTTCTTCTATTGCACGCTGGGCGTGATCCTGGGCGGGCGGCTGGGCTATGCCACGTTCTACACCGGCGGCAACACCGGAATCCCCAGCCTGTGGTCACACCCGGCCGACCTGCTGAAGCTGTGGGAAGGCGGGATGAGCTTTCACGGCGGGCTGATGGGTGTGCTGATCGCCATCGCGTGGGTCTGCTGGCGAAATGACCTGAACTTCCTGCGGGTGTGCGATTATATTGCCGTGCCGGTGCCGATCGGGATGTTCTTTGGCCGCCTGGCCAATTTCATCAACGGGGAATTGTGGGGGCGGGTTGCCGGGCCGGACGTGCCCTGGGCCATGGTCTTCCCGGGCGCCGGCGATCTGCCGCGCCACCCCAGCCAGCTTTACGAGGCGCTGCTGGAAGGGCTGCTGCTGGCGATCGTGATGCTGCTGCTGTTCTGGAAAACCCGGGCGCGGTGGCGGCCGGGCCTGCTGGTCGGCACCTTCACCCTGGGGATCGCGCTCGCGCGTTTCTGCGTGGAATTCTTCCGCGAACCGGACGAACAGCTCAAGAGCTTTGCCGAGCAGACCGGGCTTTCGATGGGCCAGTGGCTGACCCTGCCGCTGATGGCTGTGGGGCTGTTCTTTGTCATCCGCGCCTTGCGCAATCCGCCGCTTGGTAGCGTTGCACCCCCGTCTGGGAAAGCCGCCGGATGATCGACGGCGCTGACAGCGAACCCCTGGCGGCCATCTTTCGCCGGCTGATCGCCAACACCGGGCCTATCAGCCTGATGCATTACATGGGGGAAAGTAACGCCCGCTATTATGCCGCGCGCGATCCGCTGGGCAGCGATGGGGATTTCGTGACCGCGCCGGAAATCAGCCAGATGTTTGGCGAACTGATCGGGCTGTGGCTGGCCGACATCTGGATCAGGGCCGGACGGGAAGAGCCGGTCCACTATGTCGAGCTTGGCCCCGGACGCGGCACCCTGGCCATGGACGCGCTGCGCGCGGCCAAGCGCTATGGGCTGGAACCATCGGTTCACTTCGTCGAAGCCTCTACCGCGCTGAAGGATGTGCAGCTTGCCGCCTTGCCGCAGGCGCACTGGCACCACGATCTATCCACCGTTCCGCTTTATGGTCCGGTGCTGATTGTCGCGAATGAATTTCTTGATGCCCTGCCGGTGCGCCAGCTCGTCAAGACGCCGGACGGCTGGCGGGAGCGGATGGTGATCCCCGAGGGAGAACGTTTTGCTTGCATCGCCGGCAGCCAGCCGATGGATGCCGCCGTTCCGGAAGTCCGCCGCGCCGCGCCCGATGGCACCATCATTGAAACCTGCCCCGGCGCGGCCGCGACCATTTATGAAGTGGCGGGCCGGCTGATCGAACAGGGCGGCGCGGCGCTGTTCATCGATTATGGCCATGGCGAAGTGCGCGACGGATCGACCCTGCAGGCGGTGCGCCGGCACCTGAAGGTTGATCCCTTTGCCAATCCGGGAGAGGCGGACCTGACCGCTCATGTCGATTTTGCCACCCTGGCCCCGATCGCCCAGTCGCGCGGGTGCAAATGGCTGGGAACCGCGACACAGGGCCGCTGGCTTCGCGAACTGGGGATAGAGGCGCGCGCAGACGCCCTTGCCACGGTCGCCCCGCAGCACGCCGCGGCCATCCACGCCGCCAAGGACCGCCTGATTGGCGAGGGGCAGATGGGCCTGCTGTTCAAGGTGATGGGTCTGGCCGCGCCCACTTGGCCCGACGGGGTGGGATTCTAGATCGCGATGAACGCATCGATCATGTTCACGGGCAGCGTGACCGCCAACCTTGCCATGCAGATTCAGACGGTCTGTGCCGAAGTGGTGCGGGCGCGTGCCGCCGGGCTGACGCTGTTCCTGTCCAGCCGCGGCGGTGATATTACCGCCGGCATGGCGATCTACAACACGCTGCGCCTGCTGCCCTGCCCGCTGCGCATGGTCAATGTGGGGCAGTGCGGATCGATCGCGTCGACCATGTTTCTGGCCGGGCAGGACCGTATCGCCTTGCCCGCATCCAACTTCTTCCTGCACGCCGCCTATTATGTCGAAGGGGAAAAGACAGGGCAGGTTTCCCCCAACACCTCGCTGATCGCCGCGCCCTATCGTGATCTTCCCGGCTGGGGGCAGGAACGGCTGGATCACTATTTCTCCAGCACCACGGAGGCCTATCTTTCAGCGACCGAGGCGCTCGATCTGGGAATCGTCACCCAGATCGCAACGCCCCGGCTGGAACCGGACGATCCGGTGATCGTGCTGGACCCCGAATCCCGCGAGGTTCCGCGCCTGGACGCCTTTGTAGCCCGCTTGTCCCTCCCGCGGAAAAGGCGCGCCGGGTGAGCGCGCGCGCACCGTCCCTGCTCTCGCGCCTGGTCAAGGCGGTGATCCTGGCGTTGTACCGCTGGAAGGGCTGGAAGCTGGTGCAAGCCAATCCGATCCCCCGGCGCAGCGTGGTGCTGGGCGTGCCGCATACCTCCAACTGGGATTTCATCTTCTTCCTTGGTGCAACCGCCGAACTGGGGGTGAAGCCCAGCTTCATGGGCAAGAACAGTCTGTTCAAATGGCCGATGACCCGGTTCATGACCGACATGGGCGGCATTTCCGTCGATCGGTCAGCCAGGAACCGCAACTATGTCGATCAGGTTGTCGCCGAATTCGGACGGCGCGATGATCTGGCGCTGGTTATCGCGCCAGAGGGTACGCGCGGGGCGATAACCGGCTGGCGATCAGGCTTTTACCACATTGCGCTGGGCGCAGGGGTGCCGATCATCCCGGCCTGGGTCGATAACGCCGGAATGCGCGGCGGGGTGGGGCCGGCGATTATGCCGAGCGGAGACTTTGCTGCCGATCTCAAACGGATCGCCGAGTATTACCGTTCGGTCCTGCCCGATCAGCCCAAGCTGGCGGTGCTTTACGCCCAGGCCGGGATCGATCAGCCGCGGCAAACAAAACAGGCTTAGCAGCGGGCACCGAGCCGTGTAGGGTCCGCCCCCTGCCGGAGTCGTTTCCGGCGCAATTTACAGGAGGTTGTTCCCCCATGCGCAAAGTTCTCGTCGCGGTCGCCGCGATTGCACTCGTGGCCGGCTGCAAGGGCAAGGCCCCGGCCACCGACGCTGGTGCGACTGACGCCGCCGCCAGCGGCGGCGCTGTGGCCGCATCGGCTGCCCCGGCCGCACTGCCGACCCTGCCCGCAGATCCCAAGGCCACCGTCACCGTTGCCGGCAGCTACGCCAGCGCTGGCGCCACGCTGAAGCTGGGCGCCGATAACAGCGCCGAACTGACCGACGCCGCCGGAAAGGCGACCAAGGGCAAGTGGGCCTGGTATTCTGACGGCAAGCGCATTCTGCTGACAGCCGACAAGTCGGTCTGGGCGGTTGCCGATGGCGCGCTTTACAAGCTGGCTGGCAAGGATGCCCCGCTGACCGGGATGACCGCCGATCAGGTCTGGGCCAAGGCTGCGCAGTAAGCGCAAGTCTGACGCACAAATGAAAGGGGCGGTGCCGCACGGCGCCGCCCCTTTTCCTATGTTGCGTCGCCATGCCGAAGGACCGTCAACCTGCATCCCCCCTCCCCCGCAGGGATGGGGTTGGGGGTGGGGGCTCAACGCCCGAGAGCAGCACCCCAATCGGGACAGATTTTATCCCGCCGGCGTGGCGCGGTCTTCCAGCGGTGCAGAGCGCGGCTGCGCAGCGTTGAGCCATGCTTCCAGCGCCTCTATGTCCGTCACCGGCGCAGTCGCCGCGTCGCGCATCCGCACGAAGGTTGCAAAGCTGTCTCCGCCATTGGCCAGAAAGCTGTTTACGGTGACACGGTAAGACTGCGCCGGATCGATCGGGCGCCCATCAAGCGTCATCGTCACGATCCGGCTGCCGACCGCGCGAGCCAGATCATAGGTATAAACAAACCCGGCGGACGAGCTGAGCAGCTGCTTGGGCTGGCTTTCATCCAGCCCTTCCTCCAGCACGGCCTTCAGCTCCGCGCCGGTCAGCGTTCCGGTCACCAGTCCGTTGGTGAAGGGCTGCACCGCATAAAGCTGGCCAAAGGTCACCGCGCCATCCGCCCCGGGGGTAATGAGGTGCGGGGACCGGATCCCGAAGGGGTTCATAAAGGCGATCTGCGCCCCGGCCTTGCGCGTTGCATCAAGCTGTGCATCGGCAATCAGGTTGCCGAGCGATCCGCCGCTCCACGACGAATCGCCGCCGGGCCGCTTGACC
This sequence comes from Pseudomonadota bacterium, assembly GCA_018240895.1. Lineage (GTDB taxonomy): Bacteria > Pseudomonadota > Alphaproteobacteria > Sphingomonadales > Sphingomonadaceae > Novosphingobium. The sequence continues at coordinate 17,200 of JAFEEX010000024.1, forward strand.
TCACCCCCAAGACGCCCGGCCTGACGCTGGATTTCCGATTTGGAAGCGGCGACATATTTGCCGACATAGGCGGCAATGTCAGGGCGGGGGGCAAAACGCGGAAAGCCGTCTTTCAGTTCGATCTGGCCCTGGCGCGTTGGATAGCTTTCGCTTTGAACGATAACGTTGCGGGCGCGCTTGCTCACCACGCGCCGGGTCACCGGGTCAATTTCAAGCGTGATGTCAGTCACCAGCTGGCCAAACACCCCGCCGCTGGTCAGCAGGAAGGGCTTGGCCGGGTTGTATTGCGCATAGTCGCAGACATAGGCCCAATGCGTGTGGCCCGAAATCACCACGTCGACCGCCGGATCAAGCCGATCGAGAATCGGGCGGATCCCGCCGGTCAGCGCCGGACAGGCACCGGGATCGGGCTGATCCCCCTTGGTATAGCCGCCCTGATGGATCAGCACCACGATCGCCTCTGCGCCCTGCTGGCGCAATTGCGGGATCAGCGCATTGATCGTGTCCGCCTCATCGGTGAAGTGCACCCCCTTCAGCCCTTCGCGAGAGGCAAGATCGGCGGTTTCCTTCAGCGTCAGGCCGATCAGTCCCACCGTCACCTTGCGCTTGCCGCTGCCGAATGAGCGGATCGCGGTGGCTGGAAACAGGGTCTTGCCATCCGCCTCAACACCGTTGGCGGCAAGATAGGTGAACTTCGCCCCGGTGAACTGTTCAAGCCGGCAAGGCTTCAACGGGGTGAACTGCTGGCAACCGCCGTTCTGCTTGCGCTTCAATTCGTCCCGTCCGCGATCAAATTCGTGATTGCCAATCGCGGCAAAATCCAGCCCGATCCGGTTAAGCGCGCCAATCGCCGGCTCATCCAGATAAAGCGCGGAGGCAAGCTGGCTGGCCCCGATCAGGTCACCGGCGGCCACGGTCAGATGGTTGGGATACTTCGCCCGCAGCGAATCGATCGCACTGGCCAGATAAGCCGCCCCGCCCGCCGGTACCTGAACCACCCCGCCCTTGTTGTCGCCAACCACTACCGAGGTTCGCGGCGGTTCTATCGCGCCGTGGAAATCATTGATCGCCGCGATCCCCACCGTGACCGGAACAGGCTGATTCGTAGCCGATTTCACCCCTGGCTGGGCGGCGCAGGCGGCAAGCAGCGGCAAAAGGAACAGTGGCAGGCGGGCGCGAATCATCATGGGATTTCCTGCAAACAGAGGCTGCCCGTCCTAACGCGCGGGCCGGCGCTGACAAGCACCCCGTATTGCGCAATTAAGACAGTTTCTTGAAACTTTCACGCAAACCCTCTAGATTGCAAATCGCTCGCATTTAAGTGGAAAGTGGTGACGTGATGGCCCGCCCGCAAACCGATATTGAGGCCGGCCGCGAACGGCTGGTCGAACTGGCAATCACCATGCTGGAAGAACGCGGCAACAGCGCCGTAACCATGACCGAAATTGCCGCGCGCGCCGGAATGTCGACCGCCAATCTCTATCGCTTTTTCGAAAACAAGGATGCGCTGATAGAGGCGGTGGCCGAATACTGGTTCCGCCCCAAGGTTGAAATCATGGAAGACGTGATCGCCAGCGATCTCGATCCGCGGCGCAAGATGTTTGAATTCTTCGCCCGCCGTTTTGCCGGGATGAAGGCCGAGTGGGAGCGTGATCCCGTGGCTTTCGCCACCTATATCGAACTGGGCAGGGAGAATTTCGATCTGGTCCGGTCCTATGTCGATCTGGGCGATCACTATCTGTCGGTGATCGTGGGTGAGGCAATGGCCGATGGATATTTCGCCGGATTGACCGTGGATGAAACGCTCAGCCTGATCAACCAGATGGTCAGCGTTTACGTCAACATCGGGGCGATGGAATTGATCATGCCCCGGTTGACCACTGACAAGCTGGCCCGGATCATCGACGCCATTTTTGATGGCCTGTCCGCCGATGATCGCGGTGCCAAGGCGGTGACGGACCTGCGCGCGGCCTGACCGGCCGCAGAGACGTCAGGCCTGTCTGCGAAAAGCGGCCAACCGATCAGCCGCCAGCGCCAGCGTGTCATCGTCCTTGGCAAAGCACAGCCGCAGGAACCCGCGCTCAGGCCGCTCGGCATAGAACGCCGACACCGGGATAGCCGCAACGCCGGCTTCGTGCACCAGCCGCAGGGCGACGGCCTGATCATCGGGCGGCAGCGCCGAAGCGGCAAGATCGATCGTCACAAACCATGTTCCGGCGGCGGGAAGCACATGGAACCCCGCGAGGGTCAGGGCGGCCACAAAGGCGTCGCGGGCCTGAATGTAACGCGCGCGGTGCGCGGCGTGCCATTCCGGCGGCAGAGTCAGCCCCTCGGCCACGGCCCATTGCAGCGCCGGGGCAGTGGTAAAGGTCAGGAACTGGTGCCGCGCTGCAACCGCGGCGACCAGCGGCGGCGCGGCAACTGCCCAGCCAACCTTCCAGCCAGTGAGCGAAAAGATCTTGCCGGCAGAGCCGATCTTGACCGTGCGATCAGCCAGGGCCGGAATGGCGAGCGCAGACAGGTGCGCGTTGCCATCAAGGATCATCCCCTCCCACACCTCGTCACAGACCAGCCAGAGGTCATGATCCCGGCTCAGCGCGCCCACCGCCTCCAGCGCGGCGCGATCAAGCACGGTGCCCACCGGATTGTTAGGCGTGTTGAGGACAATGCCCCGGGTATTCGGGCCGATGGCAGCGGTCAGCGCCGCAGGGTCAAGTGTCCAGAGCGGCGGGGCCAGGTTTACAAAACGCACCGTGCCGCCGGCCCGCTCGATCAACGGCTGATAGGCATCATAGCAGGGCTGAACCAGCACCACCTCGTCCCCGGGGCGGACCAGCGCGAGCAGCGCCGCAGCCAGCGCCTCCGTCGCGCCCGATGTGATCACCACATTGCCTTCATCCAGCGCCAGCCCCTGATGCTGCGCGTACCAGCCCGCCACCGCGCGGCGCAGATCGGGCAGGCCGCGCATCGGCGGATACTGGTTTGATCGCTGCGCCAGCGCGCGCTGCGCCGCCGCGATCAGCTCGGGCGGATCGGGCAGGTCCGGAAAGCCCTGACCAAGGTTGATCGCCCCGGTCTCGCGCGCCAGCGCCGACATCCGCTCAAACACCGTGGTAACGGGCGGCACTGCAAGGCGTTCTGCCAGGCTGGGCACCGGCTTCAGTCTTCGGACGCGAAGCTGATCTCGGCATGGTCGCGCAGCCGCTCGACCAGCGCTTCGCCCAGCAGCGCGCCGGGGGTGGCGACGCCGCCCGGTGCCTCGCAATCGAGCAGGGCGATGCCGGTTTCGGCAATCATCCGGCTGGTTGAGCCATAGCCAGGATCATAGCGGCCCTTGACGCCGTAGCGCAGCGCCTTGCCATCGGGCCATTCGCCGATGAACAGCACATCGTAAAAGCCGTTCTCGCGCTCTTCCTTGCTTGGCCCCTCGCCGGGCTTGGGAGGCTTGGCACCGAATGGATTCTTGAGCATTTCGGTCACCGCCTTCGCCGCCTTTTCGCCAATCTCGCCCGCGCTGGTCAGCATCATCTCGTCATAGCGCAGGTCCGCGCCATAGGGGTGGCCAAGCAGGAAGTTGGTGCGATGGACGTTCTTGGTGTTGATCGTCGCCATGATGAATGGCGCGGCCCATTTGCCCACGCTTTCGTCATATTCGGGGACCAGCCCCATGGGCTGCGACGGCCCTTCAAAGCCGGGGGTCAGCCCGAACGGGCTTTGCAGCACGGCGATCAGGCCGGGGTCTTTCGCCACGGCCTTCATCGTTTCGGTCAGGCTGGCGGCAGTCCCGCCCGAGAAGGTGCCCTGCATCGCCCGGACCCGGCCCTTTACCCGCGGTGCCGGGTTGCCGTGGCGGGCGACAGCCTCTTTCTGGAGCATCAGCACGCCCAGATCGAACGGGATCGAATCGAAGCCTGAGGAGAACGAGATGCGCGCGCCCGATGCCTTGGCGGCATCGTGATACTTGTCGATCATCTGGCGCATCCACGCCGGCTCTCCGCACAGGTCGGCATAGTCCGTCCCCGCCACGACACAGGCCTTGACCAGTGGTTCGCCATAAAGCTGATAGGGGCCAACCGTGGTGATGACGACGCGGGTGCTTTCTGCCAGCGTCTTCATGCTGGCCGGATCATCCGCATTGGCGACGATCAGCGGGGTTTCGGCGGGCGCGCCGATCAGGTCGCGGACCTCTGCCAGCTTTTCCAGACTGCGCCCGGCCATGGCCCATTTCAGGCCCGAACCCCGATGGTGATGCGCCAGGTATTCGGCAACGAGCCGCCCGGTATATCCGGTGGCGCCATAGACGACGATATCAAGCGGACGGTCAGCCTTGGCGGCCATGCAAATCTCCCTTGCCAGCGAATCCGTTACCTTCGGATCGCCGCAAGGTTGCACGGCTTGGGCATCAATGTCGAACCGGATTTGGCGCGGGTCACAACCGCGGCAGGGTTACCCCGCGCTGGCCCATATATTTGCCGGCGCGGTCGCCATAGCTGACCTCGCACGGTTCGTTGCCTTGCAGGAACAGGAACTGGCAGGCGCCTTCGTTGGCATAGATCTTCGCCGGCAGCGGGGTGGTATTGGAAAATTCCAGCGTGACGTGGCCTTCCCATTCCGGCTCAAGCGGGGTGACGTTGACGATGATCCCGCAGCGGGCATAGGTGCTCTTGCCCAGACAGATCACCAGCACGTCGCGCGGGATGCGGAAATATTCAACCGTGCGCGCCAGCGCGAAACTGTTGGGCGGGATGATGCAGCAATCGGTCTTCATGTCGACAAAACTGTTGTCGGAAAAGTGCTTGGGATCGACCACGGCGGAATGGACGTTGGTGAAGATCTTGAACTCGTCCGCAACCCGCGCGTCATAGCCATAGCTGGACAAGCCATAGGAAATAACCCCGTCGCGCTGCTGCCGCTCGACAAAGGGTTCGATCATGCCCGAACGGCGGGCTTCTTCGCGGATCCAGCGGTCTGAGAGAATCGACATGGGCGGGTGATGGCGCTGTGCGCGTGCTTCGACAAGCTCAGGCTGAGCGGGATTGGGGAAAAGCAAAAGGCCCGCACATGCTGAGCTTGTCGAAGCCCACGCGCGGCGCTTGCCCTACACCCCGTGGTAATCGCGATACCACCTGACAAAGGCCGGGACGCCATCCTCGATCGCGGTGGTCGGGGCATAGCCAAGGTCGCGCTGGATTGCGGTGATGTCAGCATAGGTCTTGTGAACGTCGCCGGGCTGCATCGGCAGGAAATCAATCTGCGCCTTGCGCCCGCAGGCCTCCTCCAGCAGGCCGACCACCTTCATCAGTGGTTCGGAGCGGTGGTTGCCGATATTGTAAAGCGCGTGCGGCCCCGCCGAGCCGCCGGGCTTTGCCGCGCCGTCATCGCGCGGCGAATGATCGAGGCAGGCCACCACCCCGTTCACGATATCGTCTATGTAAGTGAAATCGCGGTACATATCGCCGTTGTTGAACACCGGGATCGACTCACCCGCGAGAATGCGGCGGGTGAAGTTCCACAGCATCATGTCGGGCCGCCCCCACGGGCCATAGACCGTGAAGAAGCGCAGGCCGGTCAGCGGCAGGCGGAACAGGTGGGCGTAAGTCTCGCTCATCAGTTCATCCGCGCGCTTGGTCGCGGCGTAAAGCGAGACAGGATGATCGACCCGGTCCTCAACCGCGAAGGGCAGCTTGGTATTGCCGCCATAGACCGAGCTTGAGCTGGCATAGACCATGTGATCAATCTGGCGGCGGCGCGCCAGTTCCAGCAGATTGACGTGGCCCGCCAGGTTCGAGGCGACGTAAGCCTGCGGGTTTTCAAGGCTGTAACGCACCCCGGCCTGCGCGCCGAGGTGGACCACGCGGTCAATCTCCGCCCCCGCCAGCGCCGTATCCAGCGCGGCCATGTCGGAAAAATCGACCGTGTGGAAAGCAAAGCGGTTGCCGCCCTCCTGATGCAGCACGGCCAGCCGGTCCCGCTTGAGCGAGACCTGATAATAGGCGTTGAGATTATCGATCCCCACCACCTGATCGCCGCGCGCCAGCAGGGCGCGGGACAGGGCAAAACCGATGAAGCCGGCGCCGCCGGTAACAAGAACACGCATTGTCAGCCCTTTAAATCCAAGCCTCTTATTTCATGGTTAACACTAGGATGTTAGGGGCAATGGCATGATTTCGCCCGTCAAGATCCTCGTCGTGTTCGGCACTCGCCCCGAAGCGATAAAACTGTTTCCGGTCGTGGCCGCGCTGCGGGCCGATCCGTGCTTTGTCCCCGTGGTCTGCGTTTCGGCCCAGCACCGCCAGATGCTGGACCAGGTGCTTGAAATCGCCGGAATTGTTCCGGATCACGATCTTGATCTGATGCGCCCGGACCAAAGCCTTGATACGCTGACCGCTGCGCTGCTGACCGAACTGGGCAAGGTGATGGACACCGAACAGCCCGACCGGGTGATGGTTCAGGGCGATACCGCCACCGCCATGTCCGGGGCGATCGCCGCCTATTACCGCAAGATCCCGGTCGACCATGTCGAGGCCGGGCTGCGTTCCGGCAATATCTATCACCCCTGGCCCGAAGAGGTGAACCGCAAGATCATTGGCGCGATCGCCAGCCTGCACTTCGCCCCGACTGAGGTGAGCGCGGCGGCCTTGCTGGCGGAAAACGTCCCGGCAAACAGGGTTCACGTCACCGGAAACACGGTGATCGACGCGCTGCTGTGGGTGACTGAACGGAACCGGGAGGCACCGCAACGCGTCTCAGGCCTGGCGGAACTTGAGCAGCGCTTTGCCGGCAAACGGATCATCGGGGTCACCAGTCACCGACGCGAGAATTTTGGCGATGGCATGGAAGCGATCGCTGCGGCGATCCGCCAGATCGCCGCGCGCGATGACGTGGCGGTGATCTTTCCGGTTCACCTCAACCCCAATGTCCGCGCGGTGATGCATTCGGTGCTTGGTGACCTGCCCAACGTCGCGCTGATCGAGCCGCTTGACTATCCCCATTTCGCTCACCTGCTGTCGCTGGCCACGATCATGCTGACGGACAGCGGCGGCGTGCAGGAAGAGGCGCCTGCGCTGGGCAAGCCGGTACTGGTAATGCGCGAGACGACCGAGCGGCCCGAAGGCGTAACCGCCGGCACCGCGCGGCTGGTCGGCACCGATGCCGCGCGTATCGTTACCGAATTGTTCACCTTGCTTGATGATAAGGCGGCGTACGAAAGCATGGCGCGCGCGCATAATCCCTTTGGTGACGGACAATCCGCGCGCCGCATCGTGGAGCTTATTGCTGATGAAATCGGACGTAAAGCCTGACGTTTGTGTCGTAGGTCTGGGCTACATTGGCCTGCCCACAGCCGCTGTTGTGGCGCGCGCGGGCTGCAAGGTTCACGGGCTCGACGTGACGCAAAGCGTGGTTGACACCATCAACCGCGGCGAAATCCATATCGAGGAAGTCGATCTTGACGGCCTGGTTCAGGGCGTGGTCGCGCGCGGCCTGCTGCACGCCTCTGTCGAGATCGCCCCGGCTGACGTTTTCGTGATCGCCGTGCCTACCCCGTTTGACAAGGATCACGCGCCCGACATTTCCTATGTCCTCGCGGCCGGAGAAGCAGTCGCCGGGGTGCTCAAGACCGGCGACACCGTCATCCTCGAATCGACCAGCCCGGTCGGCACCACCGAAAAGCTGCGCGATCTGATTGCCGCGCGCCGTCCTGATCTGAAATGCCCCGGTCTTACCTCTGAAACCCCGGATATTTCGATCGCCTATTGTCCGGAGCGGGTGCTGCCCGGCAAGATCCTGGAAGAATTGACCAACAACGATCGCTCGATCGGCGGCATCACCCCGCGCTGCGCGAGAAAGGCGCTGGCCTTTTACAAGCGGTTCGTGCGCGGAACCTGCGTCACCACCGATGCCCGCAGCGCGGAAATGACCAAGCTGGTCGAAAACGCCTACCGCGATGTCAACATCGCCTTCGCCAACGAATTGTCGATGGTCGCGGACCGCATGGGGCTTGACGTGTGGGAGGTGATCCGCCTTGCCAACCGCCACCCGCGCGTCAACATCCTGACCCCCGGTCCGGGCGTTGGCGGGCACTGCATCGCGGTCGATCCGTGGTTCATCGTCCACGGCGCGCCAGAAGAAACGCCGCTGATCCGCACCGCGCGCGGGGTCAATGATGGCAAGATACACCACGTCGTCGCCCGCGCCGAAGCGCTGATCGATGCTCACCCGCAGGCCCGCGTCGCCTGTCTGGGCCTGGCCTTCAAGGCCAACATCGATGATTTCCGCGAAAGCCCGGCCCGCGCCGTTGCCGCGCGGCTGGCGCACAAATATGGCGCGCGGATCAGGCTGGTCGAACCCTTTGCCGGCACCCTTCCCCGCGAATTCGACGGCACCGGGGCGGAGCTGATCGACATCGATACCGCGCTGGAAAGCTGCGACGTGCTGATCGTGCTGGTCGATCATGACCAGTTCAAGGCTGTGCCGCTGGCCGAACGCGCGGCCAAGGCGGTCTATGACACCCGCGGCATCTGGCTCGATCAGCCCAGGGCGGCAGGCACCGTCCCAGGCCAGAAAGACCTCAAGCTGGCAAGCTGAGCGGCGTGAAAATGGCCGTCACCTGGATCGCGGCAGCGTTTGTCGGGCTGTGCCTGTTCCTGATGGCGCGGCCCGACTGGATACGCCTTCAGACCATGAGCCGCAGGGTTACCGCCAGGGTGACCGGTCACCGTTCGCAAATTCACAACAACGTGCGGTCCTACGCCGCGATCTATGCCTTCGATGCCGAAGGACAGCGGCACGAGGTCACCGACCAGGTCTATGGCGGGCGCGAATATCCACCGGTCGGAACCCAGGTGACGCTGTCCTATCCGGTCGGCCGCCCCGACCTTGCCCGTCCGCCGCGCCCGCTGATGTGGCTGCTGGTCTATGGCGCGCTGCTGACGATGCTCGCCTTGCTCATCGCCAGGCTGATGGGCCGGCTGCCGTCCTGACGCTCGCCCGGCGGGGTTTGCCAGATAATCGCCGGTTGACGGTCCGAAGCGAGGCGCCCAACCAATTCAACGCCGCCATCCGGAAACAAGTCGAAGTGCAGCCCGGTCAATCCGCGTAGATGATCGACGCACCGGCGGTATCGATCTCAACATCGTGGACATGAAACTCCTTCAATGCTTCCATCACCGCCGCCCGCGCATCACCCGGCGCATAGGTCAGCAAAAAGCCCGCACCGCCCGCACCCAGAAGCTTGCCGCCGGTTGCGCCCGCCGCCCGCGCGCGCTCATAGGCATTGTCGATCAGCGGATTGGAAACGTCAGGCGCCAGACGGCGCTTGCGCTCCCAACCGTCATGCAGATAGCCGCCGATGACATCGACATCGCGGCAGATATCGTGCCGCAGTGCGCGGGCCTGAAGCGCCATCTGTTTAAGGTTTTCGATTACCTGCAGGTCCGAAGCTGAATTGCGTGACTGGGTTTCAAGCAGCGCGCTGGCCGAGCGGGTGCCGCCCAGATAAAACAGCAGCAGCCCCCGCTCAAGCCGGCGCCGATCTGCCGCAGAAATTGGAACCGCAGCATGATTGACGCTGCCATCGGGGCTGAATTCAATCAGATTCATGCCGCCCAGCGCACAACCGTACTGATCCTGCTTGCCGATCGGTTCACCCAATTTGTCGAGTTCCACCTCGCAAGCCAACTCTGCCAGCCGCCAATTGGGAATATACAGTCCCTTGTAAGCGTGACACAGATTGATCAGTCCAACCGTAAAGGCGCTGGAAGACCCCATGCCTGTTCCCGCCGGAACATCGGCACTGGAATTGAAATCAACACCCTTAATATCATAGTCCGAAAATACTTGTCGAATAATACGATGACGAATCGCTTCGCACGAATCAACATTTTCAATGTCAGAATATTTTAGAATAAATCCATCATCCTCAAAATATTTATGCATTGAAAGATAGATGTATTTTTTTATGGAAATACTGACAACGGCACCGCCGTGCTGCCGATAGAATGACGGCAAATCCGATCCCCCACCGACGAAGCTGACTCGCAGAGGCGTGCGCGAAATAATCATAGCCGTCCCTCCATGATCGCGGTGATCGCGGTGGCCAGATCGGGCATGATTGCATCCGCCGCGATGGCGAAAGTATCGTGATCGCTGCCAGCGAACCCGGTTTCGACCAGAATGGTACGGGTGCCCGCGCGCCTGCCAGCTTCGATATCACAATAACGATCGCCGATCATCCAGGATCGCGAAAGGTCAATGTTGTGAAACTGCGCCGCATCAAGAAGCATCCCCGGTGCCGGTTTGCGGCAAGCGCAGACAATCTTGAGTTCAGGGATTTCATCCATCCAGCCGCTTTCGGGGTGGTGCGGGCATATCCGCAGATCATCAAGGTAGGCCCCCGCCGCTTCGGCCAGTTGATGATCGATCTCGCCGCCTATCGCACCCAGGCCGCGCCACGTTAGTTGACCCTTGGCAATGAAGGGCTGATTGGTCACGCAGATTACCGGTATGCCGGCCTGATTCAACATTCTGATTGCTTGGGCAGAGCCGGGTATCAACGCCACATCCTGCGGGGTCAGAATTCCGCCACGTTCTTCATTCACCACACCATCGCGATCAACAAAGACCACTGGCTTGGCATTGAGGTGGCTCAACCGTGCCACCCGACCTTCGCGCAGATGACTTGCGGCGCGTTCGAGCCGTGCCGGCGTTCCCACGTCCTTGGCATATTCGGCACTGCGGTAGCCATGGACCGATGCTTCACGGCACAGCCTGGGGAATACATCGTGCCCCCAATCGCAGGCCCCGACGGGCGGAATGAAATCCAGCACCGCCGGATTCAGGTAATAGATCGCCGCACTGACCAGATTGGAATACCGCGCGCCCGGCGGATGCGGCTTGGCATGGAACGCAACGATCCGGTCCGTCTGATCGATTTCGACCAGATCGCTATCCTCTGGATGGTCGTTGGGATGAACAAACAGTGTACCCGCCCCGCCCTTCTCACGGCCGAACTCGGCAAAGGCGGCAAGATCGACATCATGCAGAATGTCGCCATAGAGTACGATGAACGGCGCATTCAGGGCATCGCGGATTTGCCGGAAGCATCCCGCGCTGCCCAGCGGTTCCGCTTCGACCACGTGCTCAATGGTGACGTTCCAGCGTGCGCCGCTACCGAAATGGTCGCAAATATGACCGGCCCCATGCCCGGCCAGAAAAATGAAATCGTCAAAACCTTGCACTGCCGCCTGCCCGACCAACCTTTCCAGCAAGGGAATGCCATCAACCGGCACCATCGGCTTGGGCAAATCGCCCAGACCCAGCCGGGTTCCCTTGCCGCCGCAAAGAATGACAATTTTCACAGTGATTCGGCCCAGATCGCCCTTGCAGCCCTGCGCACAGCCTCGTCCGAAGTCATGCTTGCTCGCCAGCCCAACCGAGTCAGCTTCGATATGTCATAGGCGAATTGAGGCACGTCACCGATCCAGCCACGATCGCCACCGGTATAGACGATAGGGGCATCGATGCCCCCCTCTTCAAGGACAAAGCGCGCAATATCCGCCACCGTGGTCGTCGTTTCCACTCCAACGTTGTAGATGTTGGTGGGTTCGTCACACCTTGTGAACACCGTCATTATGGCATCGACCAGGTCCGACACGAACAGATAGGGTTTGACCTGCTTGCCGTTGCCAAGAACCTTGAGCGCAGTGCGGTCGGCAATCAATCTGTGCACAAAATCGAACACCGCTCCGTGCGTTGCGCGTCCGCCAACCACGTTGGGGAAACGCGTGATCCAGCTTTGGATTCCATAGTTTTCCCCGAAGGATGATATGAATGCCTCCGAAGCCAGCTTACCAGCGCCGTAGTGCGAAATCGGGCTGAGCGGCCCATGATCCTCCGCGACCAGCCCCCCTGCCTCACCATAGATGGCCGACGTCGAGGCGAAGACGAGCTTTTTGATATTCGCCCCGCGCATCGCCTCAAGCACCCTGAACGTCGTCAGGAAGGTCCGGTCGAAATCGATCGATGGTGCCGCATGCGATCGCGCGATGTCAGAATTGGCGGCCATATGGAACACGCAGTCAAACCCGCCCCCGGCAACCAGGGGCGCAAACACTGTGTCGTCAAGGATTTCACCGATTACCAGCCGAAATCTGGCATCGCCTTCAAGATGGGCAAGGTTTGCCTTGCGCCCCAGCGACAGATTATCGATCGCCACAACCTCATGCCCGGCGGCAAGCAAGGTATCGCACAAATGGCTGCCGATGAAACCGGCGCCCCCCGTTATCAGAATTTTCACGCTGCTTCCTTGGTTCTGCGTTTTACTCGTTGTCGTAGAAGGGCCTGTCAGACGGCATTTGCATCACGCCGTGCAGCAATGAATTGGGCGATGATATGCATCACCGCCTGATGTGCGTCTTCGACAATGCCATAATTGTCGGCGGCGACATGGATCGCTGCATCCGCCATCTCGGCCAGTCGCCCACCCGAAAAGCCTGACATACCGACCACGAAAACCCCAGCGGCCTGGGCGGCTGCCGCTGCATTGACAATATTTGCGCTGTTTCCCGAGGAGGAAATGGCGATCAGAACATCGCCCCGCTCGCCGAAGAAATCGAGTTGGGTCGCAAAGACCTTTTCAAATCCGTAGTCATTCGCGATCGCCGAATAGAGCGCCACGTTCGATACAAGCGAATGAGTCCGGATTACCGGATGGCCGATCGCATGTGTGCCTTTTGTAAGGTCGCAGCACAGGTGGTCTGCAATCGCGGCCGAGCCGCCATTGCCGGCAACGTAGATGCGCGCGCCCCCGTTCGCTGCCTTTTCGATCTCTATGCAGGCCTGTTCGAGTGCGGCATCGCTGACGCTGCGCAGGGCGGTGGCAAGCTGCGCCGCATAGTCGTTGCGATAGGAAACGATCGAACTGGCATCCATAATCCGGTTGCGATGTCTTGGGTCCTGCAAGGTTGGAATCCTTTTTGTAGCTTGCTGCGCGTGCCGGTTTTGCTTCCTAACGCCAGGGTTGGAGCGAACGAAGACGCGCGAAAAACGGTCACACAAATCTCTATCAAGCGTTACCTTTGACGCCCTTCTTCCACACCGTGCCGAATATAGTGATCCAGCGGATCTAGCCCGCTTTGCGCCACATCTGGATACCGCTGGAGGTAAGAGTGGGCATCAAAAAGCCCGGCATCCGCAAGATTTTGTGCAAGGCGCCGGTCCTGCTGCTGCCGCGACAACAGATACCATCGCCGCGATCGTTGCATTTCCATTGCAACAACCCGCAGCCAGCCGATCAGATCGGCCTGGCCACGGTACCGCTGGCCATGCTGCACAACTTCGGCCTGCAGTCCGGCAAGCGAAGCATCGCCCTGCGCAATCCGGGTCGCGGCAGCCGCATTGTCTGATCGCAATTTGGCAACCACCCCGCGAAGTTCGCCCATGGCGGACTGTTCGTGCGCAAGCGCGACATAGGCCTGCTCCCGCAAAGCCCGCTCGTTCACGATGTCATCGTGCAGGCCCTCCAACTCGCGTTTCATCACCTGCACCGCATCCGCCAACCGTTCACGCTCAGCCGCATGGACGCCATTTTCGCGCACGAGTTTGGCATTCTCCAGGGCAGCCTTGCGCAGGCTTTCTTCCGCCACGCGCCGTTCCCCCGCCAGGCGGAATACCCAGCCGTTGGCATCTTCAAGCTTGGCTTCGAGCAAGGCCGTATCTTGCACGGGTTCCCGCGCACGAAGTTCGGCCCTCGTTTGCTCGATTTCCTCGGCCCGCTGTAGCAGGGTGCTTTCCAGAATGCTTATCTTGTCCCGCAAAGCCTGCACCTGAGCTTTCAGCAGAAGATTCTCGTCCTCAGCGGCGGCAACCGAATTGACCTCGTCCTGCAATTGACGGGTGCCGGTCACCTCTTTTCGAGACGAAGAAGAAGCAGACATCGTGACTCACCTCGACCGGTCAGACAGGGTTCTTGAATCGGTCATATCCATTTTACGCTCCAATTTCGTCACACTTCCCGGCTTGCGCTAAAATCACGTATCGTCAGGACCATGCCGCAAACCCGTTGAGTGCTGCCCAACACGGGATTCCCGCAGCTTTGTCAATCGTTCGTCTTGCCCACCCTTCGAAGCGGCAAAAATGATCGCTTCTTATTTGGCCGGATGGCCTTGTCAGGTTTCAGTGCCGTGACGACCGGTTGGCAACCGGTTCGCACGGCAAAGCGATGTCAACATCGCCATATCGCTGCCGCATTTCACAAAATCCGCTGTTTGCCGTGCAATTGCAACTATCAATCGTCGGGACCAAACACCTAAGAGCCTGATTCAAAATTATTCTTCGCAACTTCATAGCCTTGCGATGCGGCGGGCAAAGAGCTGGATCGAGGCGATGAACAGCCATGCGGTAGCCGAGGCGATGGTTTGCTCGAAGTCCTTGGCGAGGCGTCGGTTTCGATTCAGCCATGCCAGCGTCCGCTCTACGACCCAACGGCGTGGAAGGACCACGAAACCCTTGGCGGTATCGGACCGTTTGACGATCTCGAAGGTCCATTTGCCGATCCGCCGCAGTGCCTGTCGGAGTTTGTCGCCAGCATAGTCTTCGCAAAACCACCTGAATCAACGACTTGGGCTGGCGTCAAGTTAACCCGCTGATACCACTCAACTTAGTTTCGGATCAGGTTCTAAGGTTAGGGACCTATTGACCTCAGATTTTCCGTCCCTCGGACAGGCCGTGAAGAATATAGTGGCGAAGCGGATCCATCCCTTCGGCGCGGACATCGGCGTTGAGCGTATTGTAGCGTTCGGCATCGAACAGGTTCGCTCTCGCCAGCCTGCGCAGTTCCTGCTTTCGCCGGAAAACGAACGGCAGAAAATCCCGCCAGCCAGAGCGGGCCGTCAAAACGGAGCTGGCCTTCTGCAACCATTCAAACTTTTCATTCAGGCCGCGCAGCTCAGCCAACTGCTGCTCCGCTTCATCCAGCCGCTGCCGGCTTTCGTCCAGGTGCCGAGCGGTGCTGCGCAATTGTCCCGTCAGATCGGCAATTACCGCTTTGGACGCGCACAGCGCTTCTTCGCTTGATCGCCGTGCGGCAAGCGCCAAATCGCGCGAATCGTCCGCCAGCATGAGAGTCTCTCCAAGGCGGACGGCTTCCGCCCGGGCGGCGTTGCGCTCGTCTGTCAGCTCCGAAACCCGGACAGCCGCCTGCGTCAGTTTGTCCTGAGCAATGTCTGCCCGTTCGGATACCTGCGCGATTTCCGTCCACTTTTCGGCAAGCAGGGTTTCGTAATGTGTCCGGTCTGTCGCCGCCAGTTCGTGAAGGGTATCATACTGCCTGGACAGCGCCGCAGTCTCTTCCCGCGCAGCATCGCGTTGCCGGGAAAGCCCTTCAGTCTGATCATGCATTTCGGCAAGTGCGTGCCGCAGTTCCTGCGCCTCTTTCCGGGCAACATCGTACTGCCCGGAAAAGGCATCCGCCTGGCCCTGCGTTTCCGCGAGGGCGGACCGCAGTGCCGCCGCCTCGGCGTTTGCCCGGCCGGTCAGCAGCATGTCCTCGGTTTCCGCAATCGGCTGAACCGGCTCCCCCTCGTCACCGATCAAGACGTTGAAACAGGGAAAATCCTGGTAAAGGGATTCGGAGGGCCGGCTTCCGCTTGGCCCGGCCTTGCGGAACACCGCAACGAAATCGTTCCAGATGTCGTCTTGACGCATCGCGACAAAACTCTCCACCAGGCTGACTTTCAAACCCTGCGATCGTGCCCAGGCAGCCAGGGCGCGCCCCGAATCCGGATAGAACCGCCAGCAATCCAGCGGATACCGGTGCACCACGCCATTGGACGGCACATTGATGTATATGTGGCCACCCGCTTTTGCGGCGCGGCACATTTCCAGAAACGTGTTCCAGAAGGCCGGATCGTGTTCAAGCGCGGATGAGGCGATGACCAGATCGAACCGCCCGTGCTCCAACGGCAGCGCCGCGCCGGGTTTGACCACGATATCGACCCCGGGTCCTGGTTCAAAATCCACGCCAACATAATTCACGTCAGGGCCGGTATGCCCCCTGAGCGATCCATTGACGTCATAGGAACCTATTTCGAGAATGTCGGGACGCGGCTGCCCCGCATAGATATCGATCGCCCGGCACCCGATCTGAAATGCGGTATCGTGCATTGCCTGATTCCCATAGCGCTGGAGGTATTCGGGTGCCGCTTACGGAACGGCTGGTCAAATCCCCCATCTTCAGCCCAGCAGTTTCTTCCCAACACTGCGCACCCACGTTTTGAGCTGGACACCCGGCGTCATGCTGCTGTCCACACTCTTTCCCATGTACCTGTTGGGCTTCGGCCGGCCGTCGCTGATCGAGACCAGATTGCGCAGATGCAATTGCCCCAGGGTCTCATCCGAAAACGCCGGGGTGTAGTAAATGCAGTCATCAAAGAAGTAGTGTGTCACCTGTGACCAGCGGGTCAGGCACGGGTTTGCCTGATGGCTTCCGCCGTGCAGCAGATTGGCGCACCAGATCAGCGCCTGGCCCTTGCGGGGAAGGAAGGTTTCCGTCTGGGCGTTCTGGGCCTGGCACAGCGCATCCCATGCCGCCGCGTAAGGATCCTGCGCCGATTCGTTCTTGCTGTGGCCGCTGCGCCCGATCAGGGCATTGGTCATGATCGGCCAGCGGTGCGAGCCAGGGTAATAGAACAGCGGACCGGCATCGGGGCTGACATCCTCCATCGCCAGCCACACGCCGCACATGAAGCGTTCTGGCAGGCTGGAGAAATGCACCGAATCCGAATGGCCCGGCTGCTGAGTTCCAACCGGGAAGTTCAAGGTCTGGAACGGAAAGGCTGACCGGCCATAAAGTTTGCCCAGCAGGTCCAGCACAATCCGGTTCGCGGCGATCGCGCGGACATCCTCATTGAATGTCCAGGCATCCTGTATCCGCCGTTCGGCCGCGGTCTTGTCGCTGAGCGGATCGGCGAAATCGACGCCATAACGCGGCCCCAGGCTCGCCTTGATCCGCGCGATCCGCTGTTCCAGATCGGTGTCCGGAAAATCGAACACCGCATAGCCCTTTTCATGCAGGTCAGCGGCAATGGCTTCCTCTTGCGCGGACAGCCCCATCGATGCCCGCTGCGCGTGGAACAGAGGAGATTCGATCAGCGGCAGGCCGGGTAGCGGATTGATCACTAATTCGCGGGCCTTCTATTGCAAATCATCGGAATGCGCCGGGCGGATATCCTTGCGGGCGCGATTACCTTGCAGGCTTTGCTTCACCCGATCAACACTCATCCTGGCGATCCGCGGCAGGCCGTCCGGCCCCCCGCTCATCTGTCTGACCAGCCCCCAGAAATCGTGACGCACCGTGGCCAGGTCATCAAGCTGGCGATAGACCTGCCAGAACGCCTCCGCGCCGATCGCCCGCGGCATATTGAACACGCCGTGAAAGCCGAAACTGCGGGCCGGATCGCCCGCCCGTTCGGCGGAAAAAAGATCGGCCAGTTCGCCCGGCGCAAAACGCATCCCGCGTTCTTCCAGCCACAGCCGGTTGGTTCGTCCGATCGCGATATCCTCGATATGCCGGCCGCGAAACGCCGGAGAGCGGCATGCTTCCATCAATCGCCGGCTGCGCAGCGAAAATCCGCCGTTGCCAACATCGTGGCCATCGGCAAACTGCGGCCAGCGCGCGCCGATGTAATCATAATCAAGGAAATCCGCACGCCACAACGCGGGATCAAGAACATGGCCATCCCACTGCGCGACCAGGCAATAGGGCGTGTCGACGTGGTCCACCATCTGCGTCAGCACAAAGTCCGAATAGGCCGCCGATGAACCCAGCGGCGCGATCGGAACCACCTGGATGGCGGGATGGCGGGGGCGCACCCGGGCATGGGTGAACAGCTTGCAGGCGGCAAAGGCTATGCCGTCCATGCTGACCTCCAGCGCACGCATGGTTGCGCGGACATTTACCGATGCCGCCGCGCACAAGGTCACCTGCGGCAAGGCAAGGCGGGTTCCGTTTTGCGCCGTCACAGCCCGACCACGAATTGTTCGCTCGCCCGGCTAAGATGCGGGTGGTGAAAGGGATCGGTCACCCTATCGGTGTTCCACAAGCGTTGCAGAGCGGCCAGTTCCTTCGCAAAGCGCGCCGCCCCCGCCGGATCGCGATCCAGCCCGCGCGACACCGATTCGTGATGGATCAGCGTCGCGCGCGGTTCATAAAATGATTGCCAGCCCCGCTGGTTCAGCCTGAGGCACAGGTCAACATCGTTGAATGCAACCGCAAAGTTCTCTTCGTCGAACCCGCCCACCGCATGAAAGCGCTCCTTCTCCACCACCAGGCACGCCCCGGTTACAGCTGAGACGAATTGCGGCAGCGAATGGCGATCAAAATAGCCGCCCTCGTCCGGATCAAGCAACCGGTGTGCATGACCCGCGGCGTTGCCCATGCCGATCACCACTCCGGCGTGCTGGATACGGCCATCGGGATAAAGCAGGCGGGCCCCCACCGCGCCCACCTCGCCCCGCTGCGCCTGAACCGCCATGATGCGGAGCCAGTCGGGGTGCGTGATCTCGACATCGTTGTTGAGCAGGCACAGCAGCCGCCCGCGGGCTTCGCCGGCTGCGCGATTGTTGAGCGCCGCGTAGTTGAACGGGCCGGCGTCACGCAATACGTGGTGGCGCGCCGGATCAAGCCCATCAAGATAGGCGAGCGTTTCAGGGTCATCGCTGCCGTTGTCGACAATGATGGCTTCCAGATCAGGATAATCGGTAGCGGCAACGCCTTCAAGGCAAGTCCGCAGCAGATCGACACGGTTGCGCGTCGGGATGATGATGGAAACGGGTGGAAGGTTCTGCCCCCCAGATTGAGGCACAGCCGGCAGGCGCGGCAACGGACGCGATCGGCGGCGATGCAGCATGGCAGCAAGGTGGGCCGGTGTGTCCCGCGCTGCGATGCGCCGGGTCAGGCTGGCCGCCCAGTCCGGTGACGATGCACAGGCTTCCAGATCCTCTGCCCCCGCCCGCAGGATAGAAGCGCCGGAAAGATAATCGAAATGATCGAACAATTCGGCATTCCAGCCGGGCTTGAAATGGGGTTGATGCGGTGGCCCCTTGCCGTCCAGCAGATCGTCATCGGCATAGATCAGCCGCGTCGCCGCGTCGGCCTGCGCGGCGGCTGCGCGGTAGGCTGCACCGGCACCCGGCGCAAGCTGATCCCCCGCGGTGATCGGCATCAGCCACGGCCCCGCAGCCCAGTCGATCATCTTCGCCACGTCGAGCGGCGACAGGCCGGGCCGCATCCCGATGGTGAGTGCGTCCACGCCTTCCGCCGAGAGGCTGCGCAAGGTGTCATCAAGGCCGGCATCGTCTTCCCCGGCATCGATCAGGGCAACAAGCGGCGGAGTGTCGCCCACGCCCTGATCATCGCCGGGCACCACTCCATGGCGGATCTGCCAAAGCCGATAGGCAAGGGGCGAACGCCCGAACAGGGATGCAAACTGATTGCGTGACCGAACCCGCTTCCCGCGCAGACGCCACCATGCGGCGGTCAGGTAAGCACCGGGTTCCGTACCCAGCGCGCGGCAATGAACCCGCAAGACAAGCCACCTGTCAGCCCAATTTGCCGGGCCCCTGTCTGTCGTTTCCGCCTGCATGAGCGGCGGCGATAGCCTATTGGCTTGCCGGAAAAAAGCTGGATTGCGCGGACGCAGACATCACGCGGCTCCCGCCATGACACTGCGCCCCGCAAAGCCCGGCCGCCGGCGGTTCATAATCGCCCGCAGGGCCGGCGCCCGAAACTGCGCACCCGTTTGCGCCTTCTGATCTCAATCTTGTCGAAATGCCGGTTCCGCCCTTTGGCCGCTGCATTCCGCCCCGCGCGCGCTCAAAAACGCGATCATGATCACGACTTCAGGCGGTATCACTGGGCTGACCCTGATCGCGGGCCCATTTGGCATCGGCAGTATGGTCATTGCGCACATCCCCAAGGGCTGGACGCATCATCATCAACGGATCGCGAGAATCGCCTTGTGCACCATGCCGACGCTGTCAAAGCGTATAGAGTGGTGCGCGCTCAACCTCCGCAGTGATTCTCAATGGGGAGGCAGCGCAGAGGTGGAGCGGTGAATCCCAAACGTGGCAGGGCGCCTCGGAACAGTCCGCCCTGCCACGCAAGCCGTATGATTTTTGAAAATCAGGCGGGCTTCAGGAACTTGCGCCGGCTGGCGATGGCCGCAGCGGCGGCACCGAACAACACCAGCATCGGCGGAGCGGGAACTTCGGTTCCGCTGGACGATCCGGATGATGTCGAGCCGCCCGAGCTGGTCGAACTGGAGCTGGACGTCGACGAAGACGTGGAGCTGGACGAAGAGGTCGAACTGGACGTCGAGCTTGAGCTGGACGACGAGGTGCTGGTTGAGCTGGTGACGTTGCCCGACGAGGTCGAGGTACTGGTCGAGCTGGTGACATTGCCCGACG
>JAFEEX010000025.1 GCA_018240895.1 Pseudomonadota bacterium
CCGGAATGAATGGAAACCGCTCTAAACGATCGAGTGCCGTCGAAAGGCGGCACTCAACGCCTTCTACAAACGCTTTGTCTGACAATCGGTTGGTGTCAGGGTTGGAGTTGGTGCCTCCTGCACCCCACTTTTGTCGAGTCATCGCGAAGCACCAACCGCAGACGTTTCCCCTTGCCTTAACCGCGCGATTGAGGGCAGTCCGGGGTAGGACAACCGGAGCGCGGGATGAGTGATGCGGCGATGCTTGGCGGGATCAGGGTCATTGATCTGACCAGCGTGGTCTTTGGCCCCTATTGCACGCAGATCCTTGCCAATCTGGGCGCGGACGTGATCAAGGTGGAAAGTCCGGGATCGGGCGATGCGTTCCGCTGGTCTGGCGCGGCACCGGCGACACCGGGGATGGCGCCGGGGTTCATGGCGGTCAATCGCGGCAAGCGGTCGGTTGTGCTGGATCTCAAATCGGCTGAGGGCGCGGCGGCATTGCGCCAGCTTATTGGCGAGGCCGATGTCTTCGTGGTCAACGTGCGCGGCAAGGCGCTGGAGCGGCTTGGCCTGGACTATGCGTCGGTCAAGGCGCTGCGGCCCGGCATCATCTATGTCCACTGCGTCGGCTTTGGCCAGGCCGGGCCTTATGCCGATCTGCAGGCCTATGACGATGTGATCCAGGCGGCGACTGGCACCGCAACCCTGCTGCCGCGGGTCGATGGCGATCCGCGTCCGCGCTATCTACCATCTCTGATCGCGGACAAGGTGGCGGGTCTGCACGCCGCCTATGCCGCGCTGGCGGCGCTGTTCCACCGTGAACGCACTGGCGAGGGACAGTTGATTGAAGTGCCGATGTTTGAAGCCTTCACCAGCTTCATGATGCTGGAACACCTCGGCGGCCAGACATTTGATCCGCCGATCGGCCCCGCCGGCTATGCCCGCCAGATCGATCCGCTGCGCCAGCCCTTTCCGACCAGCGACGGCCACATCAGCATTGTCCTTTACAACTTCGATGCCTGGGACCGGATATTCGCCGTGCTGGAAGACCCGGCCTTCATCACCGATCCGCGCTTTGCCGATCTGCGCGGGCGCACTGCCCATCAGGACGATCTCTATCGCCGGATCGCGCAATTGACCCCGCGCTTTACCAGTGCCGATCTGCTGGCGCGGTGCCATGCGGTGCAGCTCCCCGCGCAGCCGGTGCGTGATCTGGGCGATGTGATCACTGACGCGCACCTTGCCGCGGTCGGCCACTTCCGCCGCCGCCAGCACCCGAGCGAGGGGGCCTATTTCGAACAGGCGGAACCGGTGCGCTTTGGCGCAGGCGAGCCGGATGAGGTTCGTGTCCCGCCAAGGCTGGGTGAACATACGGACGAAGTGCTGGGGGAACTGAATCGGCGTTGAGGCAGCGTCTTTGCCGGTCCTTATTCCGCGATCCGCCCCGGTCCCTGTCGTTCCTTCGCCCGGCGGAACCCTTCACGCCCGCTCAGCCGCTCAAAATAGGCGCGCATCCCCGGGGTTACCTGATCTTCCAGGCCGATGGCCAGCGCCAGCATCACCGCATATCCCACCGAAATGTCGGCCATGGTGAAGCGCCCGGCGCAGGCGAACTGCCCGCCCATCAATGCTTCGGCATTGCGCAGGCGCGATCCGAACCATTCGGCATAGTCCTCAGCCGCCCCGGGCGCGCGGCCGGGCTGAAAGCGGGTGTAGCGCAGGTGGATCGTCTGCGGGAAAGTCAGCGTCGCCTCGCCCATGTGGAGGAAGTTGAGGTAGTCACCATAGGCTTCTTCCTGCGGGGCAACGGCCAGATCACTTGGACCATAGCGGGTGGCAAGAAAGTGGGGGATCGCCGCGCTTTCGGTCATCAGGTGGCCGTCCGTCACCAGCGCCGGCACGGTGCCCAGCGGGTTGATCTCCCGGTATCCTTCAACCCGGGCGCGCGGGGGAAAGGGCATTACCTCCAGCCGGTAATCCAGCCCCAGCTCCTCCAGCGCCCACAGCGCGCGGAATGATCGGGCATCGCGGCAGTGGTACAGCGTGATCATGCCGGGGCGGTCAGCGTAGTAGCGGCCGCGCACTTCTCGCTCGATTCCTTGCTCCCGCCGGTCAGCGAAACTGCCGCGATAAAGCCGCCAACCACCACCACCACGAAAGCGGCGGTGGCCAGGCCCAGATACTTGTCGATGAAAGCCTTGATCGGCGCGCCGAACAGGCGGAACAGCACGCCGACGATCATGAAGCTGATCGCCCGGCTGACCAGGCTGGCCAGCAGGAACGTGATCAGCGGCATTCCGATGAACCCGGCGGTGATGGTGATCAGCTTGAACGGGATCGGGGTGGCGCCCTTGATCATGATGATCTCTGCCCCGTATTCGCGCAGATAGCAGGCCGCCTTGGGAAAGCTTTCGGTCAGGTGTAGCAGGGCGAGCAGCTGCGCGCCGACGCTGTCATACAGGAAATGGCCGATGGCATAGCCCAGCAGCCCCCCCGCGACCGAGGCCAGCGTGGCGATCAGGGCAAACCGCACCGCCTTTTTCGGTTCGGCCAGACACATGATCCCCAGCACCGGATGAGGCGGGATCGGGAAAAAGCTCGCCTCAACGAAGGCGAACAGCGCCAGCCACCATTCGGCGCGCGGATCAGATGCCTTGGCCATGGTCCATTCGTAAAGGCGGCGCAGCATGGAAACTCCCCGGGATTGTGCGGTGCCCTGCTTAGGGGCGGCACTTCATGGCGACAAGCGGCATCAGCAATTAACCAATATGGTTCTTTGTGCTTGACATCGTCACGCTGTTTCGGTACATAAAGGGAACATCGCGATAGACCGATTCGCCCCGTCGGGCGCATCGTCGCCGCGGCCCTTTCAGCAACCCACGGGAACACTCATGGCGGACAAGCCCCCGATCCGCCGCGGCGCTTCGACGCCCGCGGCCAAGCCGTCTTTCGCCCGATGGTCGAAGACATTCCTGGCCGAATTGGCCGCAACCTCCAACGTCAGTGCCGCGGCGCGCAAGGCCGCTGTCTCCACCGCCAGCGCCTATGACGCGCGGCGCAGCAACGCCGCCTTCAACCGCGCCTGGCAGCAGGCCCTGTGCGAAGGGTATGATCACCTTGAAATGGAGCTGCTCCACCGCCTCCGCAATGGAGAGGTCAAGCCCGCCACCGGGGCCAAACGCGGCACCCGCGCCTTTGACAACGCCACCGCCTTTCGCCTGCTTTCCGCCCACCGCGAAAGCGCCGCCCGGTTCCGAGCGGTGCGCAACAATGAGGATGCCGAGGCGATCATCCAGTCGATCAACGCCAAGCTGGAGGCGATGCGCCAGCGCCGGCTGGCGCTTGCTGCGCCCAGCGAGGCCGGCAAAGCGGTGCCCGATGGCGGGTCATGAATTGCTCGACCAGCTTCTCGCCCTGCCTGAGCGTGAACGCCTTGCCGAACTGCGGCTGCTCAGTCCGTCCGAACAGGCCGAGCTCAGCCACCATTGGGAATTGTGGGCGCGGCGTGACCAACTGCCGCCGCCCGGTGACTGGCGGACCTGGCTGGTCATGGCCGGGCGCGGCTTTGGCAAGACCCGCGCCGGGGCCGAATGGGTCCGCGCGCAGGCGCAGCGCCATGCCGATGCCCGGATCGCGCTGGTCGGCGCTTCGCTGGGCGAGGTGCGGGCGGTGATGGTCGAGGGCGAAAGCGGATTGCTGTCCATCTGCCCGCCTGACCGCAGCCCGCAATTTGAACCCTCGCTGCGGCGGCTGATCTGGGCCAACGGCGCTCAGGCCACGCTCTATTCGGCGCAGGAGCCCGAATCGCTACGCGGTCCGCAGCATAGCCATGCCTGGTGTGACGAACTGGCCAAGTGGGACAACACCAGTGGCCGCGCGGCGCGCGCCTGGGATAACCTGCAGATGGGGCTGCGCCTGGGTGAATTGCCGCGGGCGCTGGTTACCACTACCCCGCGCGCGGTGCCGCTGCTCCGCCGGCTGCATGATGCGGCGGGCGGTGACATTGTCGTGACGCGCGGCTCGACCGAGGCGAATGCCGACAACCTGCCGGCCCGTTTCATCCGTGACGTGCGGCGTGAATATGGCGGGTCGGCGCTGGGCCGGCAGGAACTGGACGGGGAGCTGACCGCCGAAATCGCAGGCGCGCTGTGGACCCGCGCCTTGCTGGAGGCGGTTCGCGAGCCGGCCGCCTCCAGCCCGGCGGTGCGGACCGTGATCGGGGTTGATCCGCCCGCCTCAAGCGGGGGTGATGCCTGCGGGATCGTGGTCTGCGCCCTGGGGCAGGACGGCGTGGCGCGGGTTCTGGCCGATTGTTCGGTCGAAAAGGCCAGCCCGGAAAAATGGGCCCGCGCCGTCGCCCGCGCTGCCGAGGTGTGGAATGCTGACCGCGTGGTGGCAGAGGCCAACCAGGGCGGGGCCATGGTCGGCTCCGTCCTGCGCGCCGCCGCCCTGTCGCTGCCGCTCAAACTGGTCCACGCCGCCCAGGGCAAGGTTGCGAGGGCCGAACCGGTTGCGGCGCTCTACGAAGCGGGAAGAGTCCGCCACTGCGGCCAGTTCCCCGTGCTTGAGGATGAGCTGTGCGGGCTGGTTGTGGGCGGGAAGTATGAAGGGCCGGGACGTTCGCCGGACCGGGCGGATGCGCTTGTCTGGGGGATGACGGAGTTGGTTCTTAAGCAGCGGGCAGCACCGAAGGTTTGGCCGAGCCTATGCTGATCGCGCCTCAAGTCGCAGGACATTCATAGTTTGTTTCGAATATTGCGTTTATGAAAGAGCTGATTCATAGGGTGTCCAGCACAGGAGAACCTCGATGAGCGCCACACCGGATGCACCCGACACCTTGTTGGTGCCGGACGAAACGGATTCCGAACTGGCTGCAACCGCAAGCCGAGAGCTGGCGCGTGCAAGCAAGGAATCGGTAAGTGTTCGTCTCGAAGACGGTACCGATTTGCTGCTCCCCAGAGCCGTAACACCCCTGCTAGTCAAAATCCTTACAGAGATTGCCCAAGGTAACGCGGTGACCCTGATACCTTTGCACGCGGAATTGACGACGCAAGAGGCGGCCAATCTTCTTAATATATCCCGGCCCTACCTCAACAAGTTGCTTGATAATGGCACGATTGCGCACCACAAAGTTGGCACGCATCGTCGCATCAAATTCACCGATCTGGAGAAATTTCGTACCGCTCGGGAAACCAAGCGCAATGAAAGTCTGACGGAACTGGCGAAGCAGGCGCAGGAAGAGGGCATGGGGTATTAAGCATTCTCGCTACACAGTGGTTTACGATGCTTGTGTGCTTTACCCAGCGCCGCTGCGTGACCTGCTGCTTGAGCTGGCTTCCGCGTCGCTGTTCCGGGCAAAGTGGAGCGAACAGATCCATGCCGAGTGGATTGAAAGTGTCTTGCGTGACCGCCCAGACCTTGCGCGGGACAAATTGAACCGAACCGCGCACTTAATGAACGAGGCAGTCCTCGATTGCCTGGTGGACGGTCACCTGGGGCTTATCGACAGCCTTGCATTGCCAGATCCCAATGATCGTCATGTCCTTGCCGCAGCAATCCACGCTGGGGCCGACGCAATAGTTACCTTCAACCTAAAGGATTTTCCGGTCGATACTTGCGACCAATATCAACTTGAGGTGCTGCACCCTGATGATTTTATTCGCTTTCAGTTTGATTTTGACAATTCGGCCGTGATCATAGCTGCGACACGATGTCGTCAGCGCCTTCAAAATCCGCCGAAAACCGCTCAAGAATATCTCGAGACACTTACTCATCTACGATTGCCCGCGACGGTGGCGGCGCTAATGCCATTTGCTTCAGTGCTTTAGGAATCGTCCTCACTCGCTGCCGTCTTGGTATCGCCCTTTCAGGGGCGGACAACCGAAAGGCCCACCCATGTCCTTCCTTTCCACTCTGGCCGCAGCCTTCAAGGGCGGCGCGGATCATCGCGTGCCTTTGGCGCGCACCTTTGTTTCGCCCTGGATCTATGCCGACCCCGTTACCCGTGCGCCGTTTGACTATGCCAGTGCCGTGCGGCGGGCCTATCTGGATAATCCGGTGGCGCAGCGCAGTGTGCGGCTGGTGGCGGAGGGGATTGGCGGCGCACCGCTGGTCCCGGTCGATCCGGCGCTGGAACGGCTGGTCGGGGCGACCAGCGCCGGGCAATCGCTGCTGGAAACGTTGGCCAGCCAGTTGCTGCTGCATGGCAATGCCTATGTCCAGGTGATGAAGGATGCCGCCGGCGCGCCGGTGGAGCTTTATGCCCTGCGGCCCGAGCGGGTCAGCGTGATCGCCGGGGCCGATGGCTGGCCCAGCGCCTATGCCTACAAGGTGGGTGAGGCGAGCCTGACCATTCCGCTGCTCGATCAGGATGCATCGCCCAATGTGATCCACATCCGCGGCTTCCACCCCGGCGACGATCATTATGGCGCGGGGTGCCTGATCGCCGCTGACCGGGCGATCGCCACGCATAATGCCGCGGCGGAGTGGAACCGGACCCTGCTGGAAAACGCCGCGCGGCCATCGGGCGCGCTGGTTTATGATCCGGGCGATGGCGCGCCGCTTGGTGCCGACCAGTTTGACCGGCTCAAGCAGGAACTGGCCAGCGCCTATTCCGGGGCGGCCAATGCCGGGCGGCCCATGCTGCTGGAAGGCGGGCTGAAATGGCAGGCGCTCAGCCTGACCCCGGCGGACATGGACTTTGCCGCGTTGAAAGCCGCCGCAGCGCGCGATGTCGCGCTGGCCTTTGGCGTGCCGCCGATGCTGCTCGGCCTGCCGGGCGATGCGACCTATGCCAATTACCGCGAGGCCAATCGCGCGCTGTGGCGGCTGACCCTGCTGCCGTTGGCCGGCAAGATCCTGTCGGCGATTGCCGAAGGGCTGGAAACCTGGTTCCCCGCCGCGCGCCTTGCGGTCGATCTCGATCGGGTGCCCGCGCTGGCCGACGATCGGGAAAAGCTGTGGAGCCAGGTCGGCGCGGCCAGCTTCCTGTCGGACGCGGAAAAGCGGGCGCTGCTGGGCCTCGCGCCGCTTGATGAAAGGAACATTTCATGAACAAAGATGAAATGATCGCCCGCCTGCTCGCCCAGGCGGCGGATGGCGGCGGCGATCTGGTGACGCTGCGCGCGATTGTTGAGGAAGCCAGCGAGCTGGGGGCGCAGCGCACCCTGGCCCGGATGGGCCTTGATGATCCCGGCGCGCTGGGCGACCTCAAGGAACTGCGCCAGCTGCTCCAGGCCTGGCGCGATGCCAAGGCCAGCGCGTGGAAAGCGGCGGTGGCGTGGATGGTGCGCGGCGCACTGGCGCTGTTGCTGCTGGGCCTTGCCTGGCGCACCGGCACCATGGATCTGCTCAAGTGACCCCGGAAGTGACCCCGGATCAGGCCCGGGGCGGGCAAGGCGCGCTGCGCTTTGCCGGTTATGCGGCGCTGTTCGGACGGCGCGATGCCGGGCGCGATGTGATTGCGCCGGGTGCCTTTGCGCAAACGCTGGCCGAGCGGACCGCGCCGCTGCCGCTGTTCTGGCAGCACCGCGCCGACCAGCGGATCGGCTGGATTGAACAGATCAGCGAGGACAGACGCGGTCTGCGCGTTGTCGCCACGCTGGACAATCCCGGCGGCGGCGCGGCGGCGGCGATGCGGCGCGGGGCGGTGACCGGCCTGTCATTCGGTTACCGCGCGCGGGACTATACCCTGTCGGCCGCCGGGCGGGACCTGATCGCGGTCGACCTGTTCGAGATCAGCCTGGTCACGCACCCGATGCAGCACGGCGCACGGGTGCATCTGTTTTCCTAGCCCCCCCCTTCCCGTGCCGGGGAGGTTTCCAACATGAAAGGCCTATGCATGGATATCACTGCACCCGTCGACCCGATCGACACCTCGTTCGATATCGTTGCCCGCCAGGATGCGGCTGATCAGGCGCTGGGCGCGCTGCGCTCTGACGTTGATGAAGTGAAATTCCGGCTGGAAAAGGTCAGCCGCGCCGCCGCTCGCCCGGCGATTGGCGGGGCCGATCCCGCCAGTCTTGAACTGAAGGGTTTTGTCGATGGCTATCTGCGCCAGGGGCGCGAGGCAGAGCTGAAGTCGGTGAGCGGCGCGGTCCCTGCCGATGGCGGCTATGCGGTTCCGCGTGAAATCGATGCGCTGATCGCTGCCCAGCTCAAGAACATCAGCCCGATCCGCGCAATCGCGCAGGTGGTTCAGGTGGGCACGGCGGGTTATCGCAAGCTGGTGACATCGGGCGGGGCGGCATCGGGCTGGGTCAGCGAAACCGGTGCGCGGCCGGAAACCACTACTTCGAAGTTCAACGAAATCGCCCCGCCCTCGGGTGAGCTTTACGCCAATCCATCGGCCAGTCAGGCGATGCTGGATGATGCCGCTTTCAACCTTGAGGAGTGGCTGGCGAACGAGATCGCGGTGGAATTTGCCCGGGCCGAGGGCGCGGCCTTCGTCAGCGGAACCGGGATCAATCAGCCCAAGGGCTTTCTTGCCGCGCCGACTGCCGCCACTGCCGATGCGGCCCGCCCCTTCGGCACGCTGCAGTTCACCGTCACCGGCAATGCCACCGGCTTTGATACCGCGCCGGAGCTCAAGCTGATCGATCTGGTCCATTCGCTGCGCGCGGGGCACCGCCAGGGCGCGGTGTTTGTAATGAACACCAAGACGCTGGCGGCGGTGCGCAAGTTCAAGGCTGCCGATGGATCGTTCCTGTGGACGCCGGGGCTGCTTGAAGGTCAGCCGGCGCGCCTGCTGGGCTATCCGGTGATCGAGGCGGAGGATATGCCCGACGTGGCGGCCAATGCCTTCCCCATCGCCTTCGGCAACTTCGCCAACGGCTATATCATTGCCGAGCGCCGCGCGACGACCATCCTGCGCGATCCCTATACCAACAAGCCCTTCGTCAATTTCTACGCCACCAAACGGATCGGCGGGCAGGTGCTGGATAGCGACGCGATCAAGCTGTTGAAGATCTCGACCTGATCCTGATCGTTCCGGCGCCTCCCCCGCCGGAACCTGCGCCCGCGCCGCCCTCCTCCCGGCGCGGGCGCCTTCCTTCCCGATCTTATCACGGAGACCGCCATGAAGCGGGCAATCGTCACCCCGGCCACGCTTGCGCCGGATGCGCTGGCCGAACTGAAGGACTGGCTTGGCATCACCCTGGCTGGTGACGACGCGCAATTGACCGCGCTGCTTCGCGTCAGCCTTGACCTGTGCGAGCACTTTACCGGCATCATGCCCTTGCAGCAGGATTGCGAGGAAGTGCTGCCGGCCAGAGGCGGCTGGGCCGCCCTGGCCACCCGGCCGGTGCAGACGATCACCGCGGTTGTGGGCATTCCGGCAGAGGGTTCGCGCTTTGCCCTGCCAGCCGCGGCCTATGCGCTTGACCTTGATGCCGATGGTGCAGGGCGGGTGCGGGTGACCAATCCGGGTTCAGCGGGGCGCATCGCGGTGCGCTTTTCGGCGGGGCTGGCGTCAGGCTGGGCCGATCTTCCCGATGCGCTGCGCCACGGGATGCTGCGCCTTGCCGCGCACCAGTACCGCGCGCGCGAGGATGGTGCCTCCGCCCAGTCGGTGCCGCCCGCCGCGGTCGCCGCGCTGTGGCGGCCATGGCGGCGGCTGCGCCTGGCATGATCGCCACCAGCAATGCCGGTGCGGTCTTTACCCGTCTGGCCCGGCGCGCACGCGATCTGGGTGAAGCCGCCGCTGCAAACCGCCTGCTTGCCCGCAATGATCCGGCACGGCGCTGGCGGCAGGCCGCCTTGCTTTGGCCCCTGTTCACGAAAGGATGAGCGCAATGGAAATCGCCCTGCGCAGCGCGCTGATTGATTGGCTGAAGGGCGATCCCGCCTTGGCCGGCCAGATCAACGCGATTGTCGAGGAAGCGCCCAGCCGCACCGCCCTGCCGTGGCTGGCGATTGCCGCCAGCGCCAGCAGCGACTGGTCCGCCAAGGACAGGACCGGGCGCGAGGTGCGGGTTGCGCTGGAACTGCACTGCCGCGGCGATCGGCCTGATGACGCTTCGGCATTGGTCGCCGCGATAGAAGCGCGGATCACGGCCCTGCCCGCAGGTCAGGCCAGCTTTCGCGTGGTCACCGCCACGTTCCTGCGTGCCCGCGCCGAACAGCGCGGCGGCAACACCCGCGTCGTCCTGATCGAATACCGTTTCCGCGTGATGGCACCCTGATCGCCATTACCCCCACACCACGCAAGCAGCACCACGCAATCAAGGAGCCAACCATGACCGCCCAGAAAGGCAGCGCCTTCCTTCTCAAGATTTCGAACGGCGCGGTCCCGCCGGTTTACCAGACTGTCGCGGGGCTGCGCACCACACAGATGGCGATCACCGGCGATACCGTGGTGATCACCAGCAAGGACAGCGGCGGCTGGCGCGAATTGCTGTCGGGCGCGGGCGCGCGCACCGTTTCGGTCAGCGCCGCGGGGATATTCCTGGGCAGCGCTGCCGAAGCGCGAATTCGCAGCAATGCCATGGCCGGCACGATCGACGATTTCGAACTGAGCTTTGAGGATGGTGACAAGCTGCGCGGCCGGTTCCTGGTCCAGAAGCTGGACTATTCGGGCGATTTCAACGGTGAGCGCAATTATACCATTCAGCTTGAAAGCTCCGGCCCGGTGGTCAGCGCATGAGCAGCGATCAGGCCAACCCCTGGCGGGGCGAGGCGGTTATTGTTGTCGCCGGACAGCCGCGCTTGCTGCGCCCCAGCTTCACCGCGCTGGTTGCGGCGGAAGAAGAACTGGGCCCGCTGTTCACGCTGGTCGAACGGGCCGGGGCGGGGCAGCTGCGCCTTGCCGAAATGACTGCGCTGTTCTGGCACTGCCTGGCCGACCGCGCCGCGCTGAGCCGCGACGCCGTGGGTGAGGCGGTGATGGCGCAGGGCCTGGCCCAGGCGAGCAAGCCGCTGCGGGTGTTGCTGGCGCAGATCCTGCAAGGCTCAGCCGCGCCTGCGTCATGAGCCAGCCCCGCTTCGGCCCGGACGCGGCGCGGCTGGGCGGTCTGGCGGCGCAGATGCTGGGCTGGCGGCCTGCCGAATTCTGGCTGGCCACGCCTGCTGAACTTGCAGCGGCGCTTACCCCCCTGTCACACGCCGCAGCGCCGCTGACCCGCACCGATCTTGATCGATTGATGGAGCAAGACCATGCCTAGTTTCGGAGCGGGCGCGGACCCGGTCGACAGCCTGCTGATTGATGTCCGCGCGAATACCCAGGGTTTTCAGAATGACATCGCGGCGATGCGCGGCAGCTTTGACGGGACGCTGGTTGATGGTTTTGCCCGCGCCGGCACCGTTCTGGAACGCGGGCTGCTGGGCGCGATCCGCAAGGGCAGCCTTGGGTTTGAGGATCTGCGCCGGATCGCGCTGAACGTTATCGATTCGATTGCGGCACAGGCAATCGGCGGGCTGTTCGGATCGGGGGGAGGGGCCGGCGGGGGAGGCCTTGGCGGGCTGCTCAACATTGGCAGTCTGGTCGGTGCGATCTTCGGCCTGCCTGGCCGCGCCACTGGCGGGCCGGTTGCGCCCGGCCGCGGCTATCTGGTGGGGGAACGCGGGCCTGAACTGTTCGTGCCCACCAGCGCGGGCAGGGTTGAACCGGGGCTGACAGCCGCAGCCGCGCGCGACGTGAAAGTGTCCATCGCCATCACCGCGCCGCCGGGCACCAGCGCCCCGCAGGCGCTGGAACGTTCAAGCCGGCAGGTTGCCAACGCCGTGCGCCGCGCGCTGTCAGGCTTCTGATCCAAAAGGAACCGCACAATGGCCTTCTGGCTTTGCCCGAAACGCGAAGGGCAGGACAGCGACTGGATTCAGCGCTTCGATCCGCGCTTCTGGACCGTCAACTTTCCGCGCCCGATGATGGCGGCGCTGACCGTGCCCGCGCCCGATACCCTGCGCGTCGATGCCGCTTTCCTGCGCCAGGGCGATCTCGCCGGGGTGATATGGGACAGCGTTGACAGCCTTGACCATCCCCTGCTCGCCTATGTCACAGATCGCGATTATTCGCGGACCACGCTCAGCTTTCGTTGGCGGTCAGGCGGGGTGATCGCGCTTGATGCCGCCAACGGGCCGACGCTGACGATTGAGGGCCGGGATGCGGCGGGCACTGCCCGCACCTGGTATATCCGGCTGTGGAACTATGCGCGGGGAAGCCCGGACGATGCGCAGATCACCCTGCCGTTTTCGCAGCTGAAGGACGGTTGGCTCGTGGCGGCGGATGCCCAGCCGATCCATCCGGCGGCGATCGACCGGATGTTCATTTCGCTGGTTCCGCAAGGCTATGTTGGTGAAAGCACAGCGCCGCTGGCCAGCCCGGCCGATGGCTGGGCCGAATTGAGCGCGATCCGCTGCGAAGGACGCGGCGCGATGCTGGAAATCGGCGACGTGGTTGTCCCGCCGCATGGCCTGTGCGTGGCGACCGGCTATGACGATGCGGCGGGTCAGACGCCCGACCGGCTGGTCCGCAATGCGTTGCAGCTCGGCTATCGCGGAAGCCTGCTCCACTATGCCGGGATGAGCCACTTCATGCGGTTGACCGCGCAGCCGGGCGGGGCCTTCGCGGTTTCATCCAGTGGTGATCCGCTGTGCGCACCGGCCAGAACGTGGCACCGCGCCTTCTTCAGCGCGGCGCTGGCGGCGGGGTTTTCACCGATCTTGTCGCTGTCCTATGAATTGCTGGCCCAGCATTGTCCCGCAGCCTGGCAGCAGCGCGCATTTGACGGGACGCCGGCCCGCACCGGCTGGGCACCCCCGTCTGCACTGCTTTCTCCGGCCAATGCAGCGGCAATGGCCTGGCTGCAATTCGCCGCAGCCGCCTTCGCCGGATTGATGAAAGAATGCGGCGCGCCGGTGCGGTTTCAGATTGGGGAACCGTGGTGGTGGGTCATGGCCGATGGCCGGCCCTGTTTGTATGACGATGCTGCAAAGACCGCGCTGGGCGGTAATCCGGTGCAGATCGGCACGGTCGGCGGGGCGCTGGGCCAGGCGGAAACTGCGCTGCTTGACGCCGCCGGTGCGGTGCTGGCCGGTTCGACTGCCGCCCTGCGCGATGCGGTGCGCGCCGCCGCTGCCCCGCAGGCGGCAGAAATCCTGCTGCTGGCCTTTCTGCCTGATCTGCTCGATCCCGCCCGTCCGGACCTGCGCCGCGCCAACCTGCCAGTCGGCTGGGCCGCGCCGGCCTATGACCGGTTGCAGGTGGAGGACTATGACTGGCTGACCGGTGGGGCAGAGGCCCGGCGCAAGGCCGCCTATGCCGCGATAAATGATCGCCTTGGCTATCCGCCGGGCGATCAGGACTATCTCGCCGGTTTCGTGCTGCGGGCCGATCAGGCCGGGCAATGGCGCGCGATCGACGTCGGAATTGACGAGGCCGCCGCGCGCGGCGTGCATGATCGCTTTGTCTGGGCACTGCCGCAGATCTGCCGCGATGGCTTCACCCGCCTGCCAGCTCCATCCGATGAGGACGATATGCTGCCCTTCGATGACGTGCCCTATCCGCTCGCGCTGGGCCGCGATGCCAGCGTGACGCCGGAATTTTCAACCAGCGTCGCCGTGACCGCATCGGGTTTTGAGCGGCGGAACAGCCTGTGGTCCGATGCGCGCCTGCGCTTTGATGTCGGCCCCGGGGTCAGGTCGGAACGGGAACTGGGCGTGCTGCTGGGCTTCTTTCGCGCGCGGCGCGGTGCAGCCCGCGGCTTTCGCCTGCGCGATCCATCTGACTGGAGCTCCAACGGAATGACCGATCCGCCCGGCGGTGCCGATCAGCTTCTTGGCACTGGCGACGGCCTGCGGGCCAGCTTTCCTTTGGTCAAACGCTATGGCGAGGGTGACGCAGAGCAGCTGCGGCGGATCACCCGGCCGCATGGAAACAGCGTGATGGTCAGCATTGACGGCGCGGCCATCGGCTCGGGCTGGACGCTCGATCCGGGAGGGGTGATCAGGTTCGCCGCAGCCCCGACCCTCGGTGCAGTGGTGCGGGCAGGCTTCGTGTTTGACGTGCCGGTCCGCTTTGCGGAGGACAAGCTGGACATTTCTGGCACAGTATTCGCTGCGGGTGAGGCACCCAGCGTTCCAGTCATCGAAATTCGTGAGGCCGCGGCATGAGCCGGGTGTGGTTCAGCGATCCGCTGGAATGCGTCGCAACCTTCTGGCGCATTGCCCGGCGGGACGGCGTGACACTGGGCCTGACCACGCATGACCGTGACCTGTGGTTTGACGGCGTGCTGCACCGCGCGACCCCCGGGATGATCCCTTCCGCTATTCGCCGCTCCGCCGACTTTGAACCCGACAGTGCGGAGGTTCAGGGCGCGCTCAGCCACGAATCGATCGCCGCTGCCGATCTGGCCATCGGCCGCTATGACGGGGCGGCGGTGCTGATCGGCGTGGTCGACTGGGAAACGCTGGAACGCGCCGTGCTCTATCGGGGATCGATCGGCACGGTAACCGAACAGGCTGGCGCGTTTACCGCAGCGCTGCAATCGCGCAAGGCAGACCTTCAGCGCGATCCGGTGCCGCGCACCAGCCCAAGCTGCCGTGCCGCGTTTTGCGGGCCGGGGTGCCGGCTGTCAGCGGCGCGGTTTACCCGTCTGGCGCGGCTGCTGACGTTCGACCCGGAGCGCAACGCGGTCTTGCTTGAGGGCGGAATCGGCCCTGCCGGCTACCATGTCGGCGGGCTGCTCCGCTGGCTGGACGGGCCTTGTGCCGGACTGACCATGGGGATCGTTGCCGAACAGGAAGGCGCGCTGGTTCTCGATACCCCGCTCGACGGCGTTCCCCCGCCCGGCACGCCGTTGATGCTGCGCGAAGGGTGCGATCGCACTCTGGCAACCTGTGCGGCCCGCTTTGGCAATGCCGCCAATTTCCAGGGTGAACCGTTCCTGCCCGGCAACGATCTGGTCACCCGCTATCCCGCCCCGGCGCAATGACCTGCCGGGCTGAACAACTCGGCGCGGCGGCGCAGCATCTGGTGGGCTGCCGGTTCCGGCTGCATGGCCGCGATCCCGCCACCGGGCTCGATTGCATCGGGCTGCTTGCGGCATCGCTGAAAGCCTGCGGCATTCCGGCGGACCTGCCCGCCGGTTATCCGCTGCGTTTGACTGCGATCGATCCGTGGCTGCCCGATCCTGAAACGCTGGATTTTGCGGCGGTGCAGCCACCGTTTCTGCCGGGCGACGTGGTCCTGCTGATTCCCGGTCCGGCCCAGTTCCACCTGGCCATTGCCGCGACGGACGGCGGGTGGATTCACGCCCACGCCGGACTGCGCAGGGTCGTTCATTCCCCTTGCCTGCCCGGTGGCCCCGTCATCGGCCATTGGCGGCTCAGATAAAGGTTCCATCATGGCAACTCTGCTGTTCACCGCCGTTGGCACGCTGATCGGCGGGCCGCTGGGCGGCGCGATCGGTGCCATTGCCGGGCGTCAGATCGATAGCCTGGTGATCGGGGGCGGTGGCAACCGTGAAGGCCCGCGGCTCAGCGAGCTGTCCGTCACCACCTCAAGCTATGGAATACCGATCCCGCGCCACTTTGGCAGGATGCGCGTGGCCGGGCAGATCATCTGGGCGACCGATCTGGTTGAGCACACCGATCGCCGCAGCAATGGCAAGGGCAAACCTTCCACCACGCAATATACCTACACCGTCTCGTTCGCGGTGGCGCTGTCCAGCCGGGCGATTGTGGATGTCGGGCGGATCTGGGCGGATGGCAAGCTGCTGCGGGGGGCATCGGGCGATCTGAAATCCGGCGGCACCTTTCGCCTGCATACCGGGCAGGCTGACCAGATGGCCGATCCCCTGCTGGCCTCCGCCGAAGGTGCAGGGCAGTGCCCGGCCCATACCGGGCTGGCCTATGCCGTGTTCGAAGACCTTCACCTCGGCGATTTCGGAAACCGGATTCCGGCGCTGACTTTTGAAGTGATTGCCGACGCCGGGCCGTTGACGCTCGACACGCTGATCAGCGATGTGGTTGAAAACACGGATGCCGCCGTCGGCCTTGATGGCGTTGCGGGCCTGTCTTGCGAAGGGCCGATTGCCGACACACTTTCTGCTCTTGATGCGCTGTTCCCGGTCGATTGCGACGCTTGCGATGAACGGCTGACGATCCGCCCCGATCGCCATCAGAGCGCGGCGATTCCCCTGCCCGAGGCAGCGACCGCGAACGAACAGGATGCCTTCGGCGGAAACGCCGGCTTTTCGCGCCAGCGCGCACCGGAAACCGAACAGCCGATTGCAGTGCTGCGCTATTACGACGTCGATCGGGATTTTCAGCCCGGCGTGCAGCGCGCCTCCGGGCGGCCGCTGCCCGGCCAGCCGCGCACGGCAGAACTGCCGGCGGCGCTGTCTGCCGCTGCCGCCAGAAGCCTAGTCGAACAGGCCCGCAAGCGCACGCAGTGGGCGCGGCAAACCATGTCATGGCGCGTTTCGCAGCTTGATCCGGCGATTCGCCCCGGCGCGACCGTCACCGTTCCCGATCTTCCGGGCCTGTGGCGGGTCAAGGAATGGGAATGGCGTGCGCACGGTATCGACCTGGCGCTGGTCCGTCTTGCCCCTGCCGTTGACGGGCAGTTCGCCGGTGATGCGGGGCGGGCCAATACCGCCCCGGACAATGCGGCGGCAGCAACCGTGCTTGTCGTCTGTGAGCTGCCCTGGGACGGCAGCCCTGGCAACCAGGTGCCGTTGATCATCGCGGCGGCATCGTCATCCCTGCCAAGCTGGAGCGGTGCCAGTCTCTATGTCGATCAGGGGGATGGCGCGCTGAAGCCGCTTGGCACCAGCGGCCGGGCGAGGGCGATCATCGGCACTGCGCTTGGTACATTGCCGCCCGGTTCGCCTTTGCTGTTTGACCGCGGCGGCAGCGTAACCGTCGCTCTGGCAGGGCACGATCTGTCGTTATCCGACGCCACCATGCGGCAACTGGCCATGGGTGCCAACCGTGCAGTGCTTGGCGCGGAAATCATCCAATTTGCCAGGGCGGTTCCACTGGGGGACGGACATTGGACGCTTTCTGGCCTGTGGCGCGGGCGCGGCGGTACGGAAGCCGCCGTTGGATCACATATGGCCGGTGAAGTATTCGTCTTGCTGGATGGGGCGGGGGTTGTGCTTGACCCGGAAACGGTCGGTTCAACTGCCGAAAGCATGATTGCCGCAATCGGTCTGGCAGATCCGGTTCCGGTCTCCACCCGGATTCTGCTGCCGGGGATCGGTGCCCGACCGCTGGCCCCGGTTCACGGACGCTGCATGGTTCTGCCTGGCGGCGATGTGGAACTGCGCTGGGTGCGCCGTGCCCGTGGTGCCTGGCTGTGGCTCGACGGGGTCGATGCGCCGATCAACGAACAGGCCGAAATCTATGAAGTGACTTTCGGTTCTTTGTCGTCGCCAGTGGCGCGTTGGGAAACGGTAGCCACCAATCTGGCGATAGCGGCGGCCGATCTGTCCGGACTTCGCGCAGCGGCTCCGACCGGCACGTTTCATATCAGGCAGCGCGGTGACCGATCCGTGTCGGAGCCGCTCGCCATTCTTCTCAATTAGCCAGCAGGATCAATATGATGACCGAAGCAATCTTCGAAAGCCGGACCGCGCGGCTTGATCTGCCGCTGCTCTTCGCCGGGCAGGCTCAAAAAGAGATCCATGTCAACGA
Source organism: Pseudomonadota bacterium (assembly GCA_018240895.1). Taxonomy (GTDB): domain Bacteria; phylum Pseudomonadota; class Alphaproteobacteria; order Sphingomonadales; family Sphingomonadaceae; genus Novosphingobium. Next base: position 17,617 of record JAFEEX010000025.1, read on the forward strand.
GGCCTTGGCACGGATCGATGCCATGCTGTGCCTGGCGGTGGAGGGCGAGGCCGCCAGGCCTCCGGCAAGTCCGTCGGACGGTCAGGCCTGGCTCATCGCCTCGTCCCCCAGTGCCGAATGGGCCGGAAGACCGGGGCAGATCGCTGCACGCCAATCCGGTAACTGGTTGTTTTTCCGCCCGCAAACGGGAATGCAACTGCTCAACCGGGCCAATGGCCAGATGCAGCGGTTCGATGGTGCCTGGCGCATTCCGGCCCGTCCCGCGCTGCCAAGCGGAGGTGCCACCATTGATGTCGAGGCCCGCAACGCCATTGTCGCGATTCTACAAGTGATGACGACGGCGGGCATCATCCCGGCCTGACTCGATTGATTACAGAGGTGTTTTGGCGTCGATTCATGCGATTTACGTGAAATACCGCGACAAAAATACAACAGATTGGACTTTTGAACGCTTGCCTCGGGAACCCTATGCAGTTAGACGAATTGAACTCGGTGGCTCTAATCCTACAAAAAGGGGAATACCAAAATGCGCAAATTGGTCATTGGGATGGCACTTGCCTCCTCGGCCCTTGCGTCGCCGGCCCTGGCTCGCGATGACTCGTGGTACGTCGAAGGCGATGCCGGCGGCATGATCGTTGAAGACATCTTCAACTTCACAGGCTCCGGCAACAACGGCGTGCTTAACCTCAAAACCGGTTATGACTTCGGCGGGATCGTCGGTTATGATTTCGGTCCGTTTCGGCTTGAAGCGGAAGCCAGCTTCCGCCGTGCCGAGGAAAGCGGCTTTCGCGCACCTAGCGCGTCTTATGACAACGCTCACACCGGCGGCGGTGCTTCGGCGCTGAGCTTCATGCTCAACGGCCTGCTCGATTTCGGTCCCGATGATGGCCTGCAGGGCTTCGTCGGTGCTGGTGCCGGCGTTGGCCGCGTCAAGAACGCGGTGCTGGTGACCCAACCGAACCCGTATGACATTTCGGATTCCGATACGCGCTTTGCGTGGCAGGCTCTGGCCGGCGTGCGTATGCCGATTTCGAACAATGTCGATCTCGGCCTGAAGTATCGCTATTACAACCAGAACCACAACAATCTGGTCAATGTGGCCGGGCAAAATGTTCGTACCCGCTTCCGTTCGCATTCGCTGATGCTGACGCTGGGTTACAACTTCGGTGCGCCGGTTGCTCCGCCGCCGCCGCCGCCGCCTCCGCCGCCGCCTCCCCCGCCTCCGCCGCCTCCGCCGCCTCCGCCGCCTCCGCCGGTGTGCGAGAAGGGCCCGTACATCGTGTTCTTCGATTGGGATAAGTCGGACGTCACGCCTGAGGCTGCGTCGATCCTGGATTCGGCGATCACGGCCTATGGCAACTGCGCCAACGTGCCGATCATGCTGGCTGGCTATGCCGACCGTTCGGGCTCGCCGAAGTACAACGTCGGTCTGTCGGATCGTCGTAACGCCTCGGTGCGCGGTTACCTGACCTCGCATGGGGTTCCGGATGGCGCGATCACCAGCCACGGCTTTGGTGAAGCCAATCCGCGCGTCCCGACTGCTGACGGCGTCCGCGAACTGCAGAACCGCCGGGTGGAAATCACCTACGGTCCGGGTTCGGGTATGTAAGCAGCGGTTCACCGCAAACGTTCAAGGGGTCGGAGCAATCCGGCCCCTTTTTCGTTATGGTTCCTGCTGGATCAATAAAAGGAGCAGGACATGATCATGCGATTCCCCATCATTGCTGTGCTGGCGCTGGGTGGATGCACAACGCTGGGCCAGATGCCCACCCAGACCGTGGCAACGGCCGAGATGAAACTTGCCAATGGCGCGCCGGCGGGAACTGCGGCGATAACTGCCGCCGGTGACAAACTCACCTTGTCAGTCGCGGCGATCGGCCTGCCTGAAGGGCTTCACGGCTTACACCTGCATACCACCGGATCGTGCGACGCGCCGGCATTTACCTCAGCCGGTGGACACCTTAACCCGGCGGCACATCAGCACGGCACACTCAATCCGGCAGGAAGCCACCTGGGCGATCTGCCGAATCTTTCGGTGGGGAAGGGCGGTGCCGGTGCGGTGTCGGCGCAGCTGTCAGGCCCGCGCACGGAGATTGAACCGGCGCTGTTCGATCCCGATGGGACGGCGCTGGTCATTCATGCCGGCCCTGATGACTACAAGACCGATCCCAGCGGAAACAGCGGCGCGCGGATTGCTTGCGGCGTGCTCAAACGGGTCTGACGTCAGGCTGCCTCGCCCGCGCGTTCGGTCAGGCTGGCCTCGGCCTCCGGTACTGCCTTATAGGCATGGATCAGCAAGGCCAGCGCGACCGGCGCGAGCCCGATCAGCGCGAGGATACCCGTGCGCAGGTCACCAACCAGTTTCCCATTCACCTTCACCCCGGCAAGATCAGAAATCTGTCCCACCAGATAAGACCCGAACGAAAGCCCGACCAGGGTGGTGCCCAGGAAGAATGATGCAGTCGCCGTCCCGCGCATCCGCGGCAGGACCAGATCCTGCGTGGTTGCGGCTGCCGCACCCAGCGCGGTTGCGCCAAACATTCCCGCCAGAAAATTCATCGCGTAGAACACCAGGGAATTGGCCGTGGTATAGCCGATCCAGATCGGCACGACCGGCGCGATCGCGCCAAATATGATGACCAGAATTCGCCCCGCCGGGTTGCGCTTGCGCAGGGCATCGGCCGCGGCACCGCCGATGATCACGCCCAGAAACCCTGCGATTGCGCCATTTGCCCCCAACACCAGCGCCAGCTCCTGCTTGGGAAGGTGCAGCACGGTTTCCGCATAGGGCGCAGCCCAGAAACCGATCGCATAGGCGACCAGTGACACCAGCCCATATCCCAGCGTGGTGGTCAGAAATGCCGGGGTGCCCCAGATCAGGCGATAGGTTGCCGGATCCGTGTGACGCAGCGTACCAGCCCAGGAAAACACAGCATAGTAGCCTACTCCAACCGCAATCCATTGCTGCCGGTTCCCGGTCAGTCTGATCATGACGTAGGCAAACAGCACCACAATAGCAGCCGCGGCAAGGTTGATTGCCAGCGCTGCGGAGCCACGCTGTGCTGCACGCCACACGGTGAACGGCGGCACGATCGTTGAAAGATCGTAGAAAAAATCCGCGATCGGGTGAGGCGATCCAGGTTTGTCACCACCGTCCATGGCCCCGCGTAGCGGTTCGCGCAGGGTGGCGACCCACAGCGCAAGCAGCAGACCAGGGATACCCACCACCAGGAATGCAGCTTGCCAGCCAACAAGTCCGAACGGTCCGCCGCCCGGATAGGCCAGGTTCCACTCCTGCCCGATCCGCGCTCCGAGAAACAGCGAGACACCGCCGCCGATATAAATCCCCGATGAATAGATCGCCAACGCAGTGGCTTTCTTGCGCTTAGGAAAGTAATCGGAAATCAGTGAGTAGGCAGTTGGGCTCGCCGTTGCTTCTCCCACCCCTACGCCCGCCCGAGCCAGGGACAGCGTTAACTTATTGTGGGCGAAGCCCGACAATGCCGTCATAGCTGACCACAACGCGAGGCCTAGCGTGAGCAGCCTTACCCTGCGCCAGTTGTCCGCAAGCCGGCCCAGCGGAATGCCGAACAAGGCATAGAATACGGCAAAAGCCGCGCCAGCCAGAAAACCGACGTCGCTATCGGTCAGTCCAAAATCCTTCTTGATGTCGACGGCAAGAATGCTGACGATTTGGCGGTCGATGAAATTGAGAGTATAGACCAGCACCAGAACGCCAAGGACGTACCAGGCATAGGGCTGCGCTTGTTCCTGCGGCGCTAATGAGCGCGTTTCATCGGCCAAAACTCTTCTCCCGTCGTTCAATTTGCTGTGTAGCGCGTGTCGTCGCGAATGCCGGCCTTGGCAAAGCCCTCACGCCGCAATCGGCAACTGTCGCACTGTCCGCAGGCCGTTCCGTCCGGCCGCGGATCATAGCAGGACCAACTCATCGCCGGATCCAGCCCCAGACGCGCACATTCACGCGCTATGTCCGCCTTACCGAGATGCTGAAGCGGGGCGTGGATCACGAAGCGCTCGCCTGCCGCCCCGGCCTTGGTGGCCAGTTCCGCCAGGCTTTCGAATCCGGCGATGAATTCCGGGCGACAATCGGGATAGCCCGAATAATCAAGAGCATTGACGCCGATGAAGATATCGCGCGCGCCGATCGCCTCGGCCCAGGCCAGGGTCAGCGAAAGGAACACCAGATTGCGCGCCGGAACATAGGTCACCGGAACGCCCGCGCCGACTCCATCCTTGGGCACGGCAATATCGGCAGTCAGCGCCGAACCGCCGAATTGCCGCAAATCGAGCGGCAGTACGACATGGCACACCACCCCCAGTTGCGCAGCGATCCGCTGCGCGCTGTCCAGCTCGATCCGGTGGCGCTGGTTGTAATCAATGGTCAGCGCATTGACTGCGAAACCGCGTTCCCGCGCGAGCGCCGCGGTGACCATCGAATCGAGCCCGCCAGAAAGCAGCACAACGGCGGGCCGCGCTTCCGATCCTTCAATCTGCATTTGTCGGTCGCTACCCCGGCCCGGGCTGCGAGGCAACCGCCTCAGCCGCTGCAATCGCCCACGCGCCGCGCCTCGGCCGTAAATTCGAACGGCAATCCCTGGGCAATCCCCTGACTGTCGATCTGGATCAGCCGATTGGATTCGCGCCGGATGTGGGTGCGACCATAACCGCGCCCCCGGCAGGTGTACTGCACGGTGACCTCGCTGGCGCCGTCCTGCACGACGAAGCGCTCGCACGCATCATCCTGATGACGCAGCTGGATGAAGCGGCGTCCGTTATCGACGCACAGGCGTTGCAGATTGCTGCCTGCATCGCGGAACCGCACTTCCCAGCGGCCCGAATCGATCTGATCGAGCATACCCAGCGCCTGCCCCCCGCCATTGGCGGGGGCGGCACAGGCAACGATAGCTGCGGCCGTGGCCGCGCACATCCGGAACAAGCTGTTTACCACCGTCATGGTTCCTGCGGACCGTTGCACTTGCCAGCCGAAAATGGGGCGAGCTGCTGGCATTTCTTGTACCATCACGACGATCAGCGGCCAAGTGTGCATTTTTATCGATGAATAGAGAAACTCAGCCGGGAATCTCGAACAGGCGGGAACAGAACGCGCAGTCAACCACGATAACGCCCGCTTCATTGCGCATATCGATTCGGTCTGTTTCCGGAAACTTGGCGATAACCGCCGCGTAGTGTTCCGTGCTGCAGCGGCAACCACGGCTGAGCTGCCGGCCGGTTTCGACCCGCACTTCATCCTCGTCGTGAAACAGCCGCCACACCAGGGCCTCCATCGACAGATCAGGGTCGACCAGTTCGTCGTGACGGATCGAGCCGGCCAATGCGGCGATGTGTTCCCATTCGGGATGATCAAGCCGGACATGAAGCCGCTCGCGTCCGTCTTCGCCTTCGGCCAGGTGTTGCACCAGAAATCCCCCGGCAACGCAGCCCTGACCATCGCTGCGGATCCCGACCCGGATCAGCGTGGGCACCTGCTCGCTTTGCGCAAAATAGCTTTCGCAGGCCTGGGCGATCGAATCCCCCTCCAGCGGAACAATTCCCTGATAGCGCTGGCCAGAACTGGCCATGTCAAACGTGATCGCCAGATAACCCTGGCCGAACAGCGCATAGAGCGAGGGATTGGCGCCCAGCGCCGTCAGCCGGTCCTGATCGAAACGGACATAGCCGCGCAATTCGCCGCCGCGATAGTCGCAGACCAGCAGATCGACCACGCCGCTTTCGGTCTGGGCCTGCATGGTAAGCTGGCCGTCATCATCCTTCAGCAGCGAACCGATCAGCGCGGTAACCACCAGCGCCTCGGCCAGAAGGTGCTTTATCGCCGCTGGATAGGCATGAGCTGACAAAATCGTGTCGAGCACCGGCCCCAGCCGGACGATCCGCCCCCGCGCATTGCGCGCCGGAATGGTGAAGGCCATGACCCGGTCATAGCCGGTTTCTCCCTCCGCGATGTGTTCGGGCGCACTCACAACTGGCCAAAGACCCAGCGCAGGACGGATTTCTGCCCGTGGATCCGGTTTTCGGCTTCGTCCCAGACCACCGATTGTCTTCCGTCAATCACCGCGTCGGTCACTTCCTCGCCGCGGTGAGCGGGCAGGCAGTGAAGAAACAGGGCATCGGGCTTCGCCAGCGCCATCAGTTCCTGGTTGACCTGGAAAGGTGTCATCGCCGCGATCCGCGCTTCGGCCCCGCTTTGCCCCATTGAAATCCAGGTGTCGGTAACCACCACGTCGGCCCCGCTTGCCGCTTCGCCGGAGTCGCGGTGGACAGTGATCCGGCTCCCGCGCGAGCGGGCGACATCGACATAGGCGGGATCGGCGTCATAGCCCTGAGGCACGCCGATGCGGACGTTGAAACCCATCAGGCCCGCTGCTTCGACAATCGAGCTGAGCACATTGTTGCCGTCCCCCAGCCAGGCCACTTCCAGGCCGGGCAGCGCCTTGCCGTGTTCGACCACGGTCAGCAGGTCGGCAACGATCTGGCACGGGTGCGATGCGTCGGTCAGGCCGTTGATCACCGGGACACTGGCATGGGCCGCCAGTTCCTCGATCTTGGCGTGATCGTCAGTGCGAATCATGATCGCATCGGCCATCCGGCTGAGAACCCGCGCGGTATCGGCAATCGTTTCTCCCCGGCCGAGTTGAGTCGTTCCGGCTTCCAGCACGATCGCACTGCCGCCAAGCTGGCGCATCGCCATGTCAAACGACACGCGGGTCCGGGTCGAATTCTTTTCGAAGATCATCGCCAGCACATGGCCGGCAAGCGGCGCATCGGCATCGACGCGCCCCTTGGCCCAGCCGTTTCGCGCCGCCTTGCGCTGCTGCGCATCGACAATCATCGCCGCGATCGCGTCTCCCCCGGCGTCCGACAGATCAAGGAAGTGCCGGGTCATTTGTCGCCCTGGAAACTTTCGGCCCCGGCGGACAGCTTGGTAAAGAATTCGTCGATATGGCTGTCATCGATTACCAGTGGCGGAACCAGCCGCAGGGTGTTGTCGCCCGCCGCCACGGTAAGCAGTTGATGATTGTCGCGCAGATGAGCCACGAAGCCGCGGCTTTCCTGCTTCATCTTGATGCCTAGCATCAATCCCTTGCCGCGCACCAGTTCAAACAGTTCAGGATAGTTGCCGATAAACTGTTCCAGCCGGCTGCGCAGCCGCTCGCTCTTGGCGCGAACCTCGGCAAGGAATTCCTCGTTGGCAACGGCATCAAGCACCGCTTCGCCCGCCGCCATGGCCAGGGGGTTGCCGCCATAGGTTGAACCATGAGTGCCGATCACCATCCCGCGTGCGGCCTTTTCGGTGGCAAGGCAGGCCCCGATCGGGAAACCGCCGCCCAGCCCCTTGGCCGTGGCAAGCACGTCAGGCTCTATCCCGTATTGCTCATAGGCATAGAGCGTGCCCGATCGGGCGACGCCGCACTGCACCTCGTCCAGCGCGAGCAGCAGGCCATGCTCATCGGCCAGCGCGCGCAGGCCCTTCATGAATTCGTCAGAGGCCGGACGGATTCCGCCCTCGCCCTGGACCGGTTCGACCAGAAAGCCCGCCGTGTTCGGGCCGATCGCCGCGCGCGCGCCCTCAAGGTCATCAAAATCAACGTATTTGAAGCCCGCCAGCAGAGGCATGAAGCCCTTGTGCATCTTTTCCTGGTTCGACGCGCTGATCGTCGCCATCGTCCGCCCGTGGAAGGCGTTCTTGAAGGTGATGATCTCAAACCGGTGGTCATCGCCCGCGTGCTGGTGATAGGCGCGCACCGTCTTGATCGCGCATTCCACCGCTTCCGCCCCCGAATTGGTGAAGAACACCGTATCGGCAAAGCTGAGGTCGACCAGCCGCTGGGCCAGGTGCTCGCCCTGCGGGCTGCCATAAAGGTTTGAAACGTGCATCAGCGTTTCGGCCTGCTTCTGGATCGCGCCGATCAGGCCGGGGTGGGAATGGCCGAGCAGGTTGACCGCGATGCCGGCGGCGAAATCGAGATAGCGCCGCCCATCTTCCCCGATCAGGTGACAGTGATCGCCGCGCACCGGCCGGAAACCGCAACGGGGATAGACTGGCATCAGCGGGGTAATCGACATTGCGCAAATCCTTCGAATCTGTCCGGCGGAACGGAAACGACAAATGGCGGCCCGCCGGGGCCGCCATCTGCGTGTGTCTAGGCCGTCAATCCATCCCGGTCAAACCGGGATGATCGCCGTGCGGGGCTTCAACCCTGCATCGGCACCAGATTGACCGCCGAATACTTGCCTCGTCGATCGACTTCAATGTCGAATTCGAGTCGGTCACCCTCGTTGAGGCCCTGCATCCCGGAGCGTTCGACCGCGCTGATATGAACAAAGGCATCGGGCTGGCCGTCATCACGGGTGATGAAGCCGAAGCCTTTCATCCCGTTGAAGAACTTGACCGTGCCGGTTGCCCGTTCGCCAGTCAGTTCGCGCTGCGGGGTTTCGGGGCGCTTGGCCACCGGGATGACATCGCCGACGACTTCAAGGTCGCTGGCCGAAACCTTTCCGCCGCGATCAACCAGGGTGAACTTGAGCTGCTGTCCTTCGGCCAGTCCTTCAAGCCCGGCGCGCTCAACCGCGCTGATGTGGACGAACACGTCTTCACCGCCGCCATCACGCTGGATAAAGCCGAAGCCCTTGCCGCCGTTGAAGAATTTGACCGTGCCGGTGCCTTCGCCAACGACCTGGGCCGGCATTCCGCCGCCGCCGCCGCCGCCGCCGCGCGGGCCACCAAAGCCGCCGCCGCCACGCGGGCCGCCGCCAAAGCCGCCGCGATCACCGCCGCCGAAGCCGCCGCGACCACCGCCACCGCCGCCAAAGCGATCACCGCCACCGCCAAAACGGTCGCCTCCACCGAAGCGGTCACCGCCCCCGCCGGCAAACGGATCGAAACTGTCTTCGCCAAAACCGTCCCGCTTGTCGCGACCCCGGCCGCGACGTCCTCTGTCAAAACCCATAAACTCGAACAAACCTTCATCGCCCCATAGAACACGACCGATCACGCGGACGATTCGTCCCGGTCACATGAAGAGCGGTATTCAAGATCCCCTCCTCTGCATTTGCCTGTTAGCGGATATTCCGCCGATTGGCGAATCGAATCCCACTGTGCGCTCTGCGCGCCATCCGGTGTGACATTTATGCCAGATATCGTGCATAAACAGAGCGCTGGACCCGTCCGGATTGCCCTGGCTCACAGTGTGCTTGCAACGCGTCGCCGCGATTGGCAGAGAGCCGGTCCAGCCGCTTGACCGGCTTGTTGGAGTGTTCCGCCCATGTTTCGCCGCCTGTCCGACCGGATGTTCGCCAGCCCGCAGATTTCGCTTGACGATGTTGCCCTGGCCGCAGCCCAGGGCATTGGCCTGATCATCAACAACCGGCCAGAGGGCGAAAGCGATGATCAGGTTTCCGGCGCGGAGATAGCAGAGGCGGCGCGGGCGGCGGGATTGGACTATCTCGCAATCCCGGTGACGCACGCCGGCTTTTCCGAAGAACAGGTCAAGGCGATGGCCGCGGCCCTTGCCGCAAGCGAGCGCCCGGTGCTGGCCTATTGCCGGTCGGGTACGCGTTCGACACTGCTCTGGGCCCTGGCAGAAGCGAGCCGGGGCAAGAGCCCCCACGCGCTGAGCGCGGCGGCGGCCCAGGCGGGCTATGACCTTGGCCCGGTACGGGCATTGATGGATATGCTGGCGGCCAATGCCGATTAGTTCGCCCCTGATTTTTGAGTTGGCCAAGCTGGCCGTTTCGCTGGTGGCCATTCTGCTGGTCGGCTGGATCGTTGCCCGGCTGCGGCTGGGCAGTGACGTGCGGCTGCAGGGAGAGGCTGAGGCGCGCGAGCTTGCCCGCGCCGCCCTGTGCGGATTTGAGCCGGTGGAGGTTGCGCTTGACCGGGCCGGAATCGGGGCGCTGCTGCGTGACGCCAGGGGGCAGGTGGTATTGCTGCGTCGCCATGGTGCGATGTTTGCCGCCCGCCCGCTCGATACCCATGCTCACGCCCGGCTTGATCGCACCCGCCTGACGATCGGCACCGATGACCGGCATTTTGGCGCGGTAACGCTCGATCTTGGCGAAGAAGCGCAAATCTGGGCGAGCAGCCTGCGCCGGCTGGGGGGCTGAACCATGCCCGCGCTCAGCCCGGTCGATTATGCCGTCCCCTTTTTCATCCTGCTGATCCTGATTGAGATCGCCTGGGCGCGGCGGCGCTCGCCCGATGCCTACGAATCGCGTGATACGCTGGTTTCGCTGGGGCTCGGGCTGGGCAGCACGGTGGCCGGCGCACTGCTGGCCGGCGCCGTTACGGCGCTGGCCATGGGGCTTTATCGCTTTCGCCTGTTCGACATCGGCTGGCAGTGGTGGGCGTGGATCGCCTGCTTCGTGCTGGATGATTTCAACTACTACTGGGCGCATCGTACCGGGCATCGGGTCCGGTGGTTCTGGGCCAGCCATGTCAATCATCATTCGAGCCAGCACTACAACCTGTCGACCGCGCTGCGCCAGACCTGGACCGGGTTTCCCGCGCTGTCCTTCGTCTTTCGCATCTGGCCGGCGTTGATCGGGTTCCACCCGGCGATGATCGCCACGGTCGGGGCGATCAACCTGGTTTACCAGTTCTGGATCCACACCGAGGCGATCAAGCGCCTGCCGCGCTGGTTTGAAGCGGTGATGAACACCCCTTCGCATCACCGGGTTCATCACGCGATCAACCCGGTCTATCTTGATCGCAATTATGCCGGGGTTTTCATCGTGTGGGATCGCTGGTTCGGCACTTTCGAGCCGGAGCGGGACGAGGTGAAGATCCACTATGGGATCGTCAAACAGCTTGGCAGTTTCAGCTTGTCGTGGGCTGCGTTCCACGAATGGATTGGCATCGCCAAGGATGTCTGGAACGCGCCGTGGGGTGCCAAGCTGGGCTATGTGGTGCGCGAGCCGGGCTGGACTCACGATGGCAGCCGCGACACTTCAGCAACGATCCGCGCGCGCTGGCAGGCGATGCAAGACCGGGAGCAGGATCAGCCCGAGAATTAGGGTTGTTACCCTAAAACGATTCCCCTAAGCGCCGTTCCCATAGGGAGGGCGGCGCATGGATCAGTTCGACATCATCGTCATCGGCGGCGGCAGCGCGGGCAGCGCGGTTGCCGGACGGCTGAGCGAGGATCCGCGTTTGCGCGTCTGCCTGCTTGAAGCCGGCGGGACGAACGACAACTTCCGCATCAAGACCCCGGGCATGATGGTTGCCCTGCCCAAGACGGCGAATTGGGCCTTTGAGACCGAGCCGATGCCGGGCCTTGGCGGACGCCGCGGCTATCAACCGCGGGGCAGGGGGCTGGGCGGATCAAGCGCGATCAACGCCATGCTTTACGTGCGCGGTAACCGGTTTGATTATGATCAGTGGGCCGCGCTGGGCTGCACCGGCTGGTCCTATGACGAGGTGCTGCCCTGGTTCCTGCGCTGTGAGGACAACGCGCGCGGGGCTGACGCCTTTCATGGCGCGGACGGACCACTGACGGTCAGTGATCAGCATTGGGCCTCCCCCGCCAGCCACGCCTTCGTTGAGGCCGCATCGCAGCTGCAATTGCCGCGCAACGCCGATTTCAACGGCGCAAGGCAGGATGGCTTTGGCCTCTATCAGGTGACCCAGCGCGGGGGCGAACGGTGGTCTGCGGCACGGGCTTATGTTGAACCGGTCCGCAGCCGCCCCAACCTTGCGGTGCGCACCGGGGTTCAGGTTGAGAAGATCGAGATCGTGAACGGCCGGGCCACCGGCGTCACGATTCGCCGGAGCAGCGGGCGCGAAACGCTGCGCGCCAATGCCGGGGTGGTGCTTAGCGCCGGGGCATTCGGCAGTCCGCAGATCATGATGCTGTCAGGCGTCGGCCCGGCGGGTCATCTGGCCGAACACGCCATTCCTGTGGTCCGTGATTGTCCGGCGGTGGGCGCGGACCTGCAGGATCATTGCGATTTCATCCTGGCCTACGATGCCCAGTCGTCCGATCTTATGGGAATGTCTCTGGCGGGCACGTGGAAGATGGGCAAGGCACTGATCGAATATATCCGCCACCGCACCGGCACCATGACCACCCCCTTTGCCGAGGCGGGGGGATTCTGGACGCTGGACCCCGCGTCGCCCGCGCCTGATGTGCAGTATCACTTCATTCCCGGCATCGTGCAGAACCACGGACGCGACAAGGTGCGCGAACATGGCTTTTCGGTTCACGCCTGCGTGCTGCGCCCGGAAAGCCGCGGCTGGGTGCGGCTGCACAGCGCCAATCCGCTGGCCGCGCCGGCGATCAACCCCAACTTCCTGTCGGATGATCGCGATCTGGCGCTGCTGCGCAAGGCGACCCGGCTGATGCAGCGGATTTGCGAGGCTCCGGCGCTCAAGGTCTATGGCGGGCGGGCACGCAATCCGGTCGATCTTGAAGATGACGCCGCGCTTGACGCCGCAATCCGTGCCAGCGCTGACACGATCTATCACCCGGTCGGCACCTGCCGGATGGGTGACGACGCGGCCAGCGTGGTCGATCCCGCGCTGAAGGCGCGCGGGCTGGACGGGCTGTGGATTGCCGATGCCTCAATCATGCCGCGCCTGGTTTCGGGGAACACCAATGCTCCCTCGATCATGATCGGGGAACGCGCGGCCCATTTCATCAAAACCGCGCTGGCTTGACCAGGCGATACAAAAAATGCCGGACCGCAAATGCGGCCCGGCACCATTTTCCCCACGTGTCCGTTTGATCAGAAATCCTTGCGCAGGGTCACGCCGATCTTGCGCGGATTGCCGATGTTATAGCCGATCCGCGCCCGGCCGCCGCGTTCGCGGTCAAGCGACATCAGCGGTGTTTCATCAAACAGATTGGTGACATAGAGCGTGGCGGACAGGCCGTTGTCCCACTTCACCCCGGTTGACAGGTTGACCAGGTTATAGCTGGGCAGCAGATAGGAACCGAAGTTGTAGGCGCCGGTGCCATAGGTATTGGTTGCCGGGTTGTACCAGATCGATCCGGTGAAGCTGCCCGATCCCGGTTCCTGATCGCCCGGCTGGGTATAGCGGTTGCCAACGTGCTGGAAGCTGGCCGTGGTTGTCCAGTCAAGCCCGTCAGACAGCTTCGCGGTATAGCCCACGGTTGCCGCCATCTGGAACTTGGGCACGGTCGGCAGACGGTTGCCCTTGCGCATCCCGGCAATCACGGTGACATTGTCCGCCGCGACCACGGAACTGTCGAACTTCGAATTGATATAGCTGCCGTTGAGCGAAAGCTCGAACCCGCTGAGCGGGCGGGTGCTGATTTCAACCTCGATGCCTTCGCTGTGAGCCTTGGGCACGTTGAACACCACGCGTGATGAGCAGCTGCCGGCATCCGCCGTGACCTGCAGGTTCTTGATGTCGTTGTAGAAGGCAGAGGCGTTGACGGTGATGCCCCCAAACCGCGCCTTCATCCCGCCTTCATAGTTCCACAGCGTTTCGTCCTTGTAGCTGGGATGGTTGCCAAAGGTTTGGGCATCAACCCCGGTGGCCCCGCCAGAGCAGAGCGGGATGTTGAGCGGATCGTTCACCCCGCCCAGGCGGAAACCCTTTGACGCCTGCAGGTTCAGCGTGACATCATTGTTCACGTCATAGCTGGCGATAAAGCGCGGGCTGAACCCGTGCGATTTGGTCTTGTCCCCGCGATAGGTGTCGCTGTTGGAAAAGATCCCGCCCGAAATGAAATCGCGCCGTTCGTTGAAGCTGTAATAGCGGCCACCGGCCGTGAGCTTGATCGGACCGGTCTTGTAGCTCGCCTCACCAAAGGCCGCGAACTGCTCGATCTTGTAAGGCAGATCGGCATTGTAAGGCGAATTCGCGGGGAAGCCGTTTGCCACCGCGGCAGACACCCCTGCGCCCAGCGCGGCATCGACATAGGCATCATAACCGGGCGTTGGCAGGCGCTGTTCGTATTTGCGGTCCACAAAGCTGTAGAACCCGCCGACAACCCACTGGAACGCGGCCTTGCCGGTTGAGGACAGCCGCACTTCCTGCGCCCATTGCCGCAGCTTGGTTGTATCGTGCAGATTGGACGGCAGATTGATTGCAGCCGGGTTCATGCCCAGCGCAATCGCGAAGGGCGATACCGAAACCGATCCCGACAGCGCCGAGGCGTCGCGGCTGACCAGAATGTCGCGATTTACATAGCTGGTTACCGTGGTCAGCATGACCGACGGAGCGAAATCGGCTTCCAGCGTCAGATCGGCCAGAGTGGTTTTGTCGCGGAATCCTTCGCGCAGCTTCAGGTACTGCGTCCGTTCGGGCATCACGTCGGCCGCGTTGATCAGCGTGTTGTAATAGAGGTTGTATTTCTCTTCACGGTTGAAGCCGTTGGTCTTGATGTCCTGATAGACAATCCGCGGGGTCAGGCGCAGCCCCTCAACCGGCTGGATCAACACGCTAAGGCGTCCGCCATAGCGTTCGCCATCGTTGATGTTCTTGCCCGCCGCCGGGCCGATCGCGTTGATAAAGCCGGCAAAGTGTTCGCCATAGCCAACCGCGCGGATCGCAATCTTGTCGCCCACCGGCAGGTTGATCGCGCCCTTGGCGTTATAGCCCCAGTCGCCGCCGGCCAGAACATTGGCCCCAACCTCTATCGTGCCTTCGGTCTTTTCCAGCCGCGGCTGGTTGGTGATGTAGCGAACGGTGCCGCCAACCGATCCCGAGCCGAACAGGGTGCCCTGCGGACCGCGCAGCGTTTCGACGCGGTTGAGGTCAAACAGGTCAAAATCAGGGGTGAACAGCGACAGCGAGATCACCGATTCGTCAAGGTAAACGCCAACCTGCTCCTTCACGCCTGGCTGATCGCGCACGATCTGGCCGGCTGAAACGCCGCGCACCGACACCTGGCTCTGGCCAGGCCCAAGGTTCTGCACGGTCAATCCGGCAACGTTGCGTGACACATCTTCCAGGCTGGTCGATCCGGTCTTCTGGATATCGGCGGCGGTCAGCGCGGCGATGGAAAACGGAACGTTCTGGATGGTCTCGTTACGCTTGGTCGCGGTGACGATGATTTCGTTGCTGCTGCCTTCCTGCGGCGCGGCATCCTGGGCAAAAGCTGGTGCAGTCACTGCCATGCCGGCGATGCCGGCCAGCAGAACGTGGCGCGTACGAATGGTGCGCGAAATGGTGGATCGCATGGATTTTCCTCCTGGTGTGCCAGCGCACGTCTTTGGCGGCGCTTGATGTGTGCACTGCTGGACTCTTCGAGGAGGCGGGGCAAGGCAGCCAGAGGTCATCCCGGGCGAATGTCACAGCGCTGTAGCGCGGCGGCCACAGTAACGCACCGCACGTCGCAAAAATGCAACACTCTACCGAATGGCGATGCGCCAGCGCTCTCGCTGGTGTCTGTCAGTGATTGCAGGCCAGCGCCGCAATCACATCGTCAAGCCGGGCCGGATCGCCCAGCGCCAGGACGTGGCCGTCGCTGCCGGCGTGAAGCGGATCGCCGTTCCAGTCGCACATCGTGCCCCCTGCGCCTTCGACCACCGGGATCAGCGCGGCAAAATCGTGCAGCCGGAGGTTCGCCTCGCAAACGATGTCGAGCTGGCCCATCGCCAGCATGGCATAATTGTAGCAGTCCCCGCCCATGACCATGCGTTTGTGATCGGTCTTGGCGGCAAGGCCCATGAAGTGCGCGCCTTCATGATCGTCAAAATAGTGCGGCCCGGTGGTGGCCAGCGCGGCGTCAGCCAGACTGGGGCAGGGGCGCGTGCGCACTGCTGTTCCATTGAAAGTCGTCGGCTGTCCGGTCGTGCCGATCCAGCGCTCCTTCAGCACCGGCTGGTCAATCACCCCCAGCACCGGGAAACCTTCCTGCACCAGCGCGATCAGCGTGCCGAAGATCGGTCGTCCGGCCAGGAAGGCCGTGGTGCCATCAATCGGATCGAGCACCCAGGTCCGGCCCGAATTGCCGGTTTCCGCCCCGAATTCCTCTCCAAACACCGCGTCGCGGGGAAACTCCGCCTTGATCAGCCGCCGCATCGCCTCTTCCGCAGAGCGATCCGCCGCGGTCACCGGTGATCGATCCTCCTTGCGGTCGCTGCCGATCCCGGTGCGGAACAGGGGCACAATCGCCGCACGCGCGGCATCGGCAAGGCGGTTGGCAAGGGCCAGTTCGGCTTCAAGGCTCATCACGATAATCCCACTGCGCGGCGGCCCCGGGGTTTGATGCCCTGGCCAAAGGTGATCAGGTTGGGGCGGGCCGTGCCCATCGCCTCAATCAAACAGGCTCGAAACCGAACTTTCCTCGGCGATCCGGTGGATTGCCTCGCCAATCAGCGGGGCGATGGTCAGGATACGGATCTTGTCCGATGCCAGCGCGGCCGGGGTCGGCTGGATGGTGTCAGTGATCACCAGTTCCTTCAGCGCCGACTTGCTCACCCGCTCCACCGCGCTGCCCGAAAGAACGCCGTGAGTGAGGTAGGCGGTCACGCTGGCCGCGCCTTCGTCCATCAGTGCTTGGGCGGCGTTGACCAGGGTGCCGCCCGAATCGATGATGTCATCAATCAGGATGCAGTGCTGTCCGCTGACATCGCCGATGATGTTCATCACTTCTGACGATCCCGGCTTGTCCCGCCGCTTGTCAACGATCGCCAGGGGGGCATTGTTGAGTCGTTTGGCCAGGGCACGGGCGCGCACCACGCCGCCGACATCGGGCGATACCACCATCAGATCCTTATCGCCCGCGTGGGACAGGATATCCGCCGCCATCACCGGCGCGGCATAAAGGTTGTCGGTTGGGATATCGAAGAAGCCCTGGATCTGCCCGGCGTGAAGATCAACCGCCAGCACCCGGTCAGCCCCGGCCTTGGTGATCAGGTTGGCAACCAGCTTGGCCGAGATCGGGGTGCGCGGCCCCGGCTTGCGGTCTTGCCGGGCATAGCCGAAATAGGGCAGAACCGCAGTGATCCGCTTGGCCGAAGCGCGGCGCAGCGCATCGATGCAGATCAGCAGTTCCATCAGGTTGTCATTGGCCGGAAAGCTGGTTGATTGGACCACGAAAACGTCTTCGCCGCGAACGTTCTCATGAATTTCAACGAAGACTTCCTCGTCCGCGAACCGGCGCACGTCGGCATTGGTCAGTTGCAGCTCAAGATAGCCGGCAATCGCACGCGCCAGCGGCAGGTTTGAATTGCCCGTCAGGATCTTCATGAGTCGCCCTTCCCCGCGCTTGCCCAGTCTTGCCCGCCCTTAGCCAAGCATGGTGCGAATGCAAGGGACTGCGGAGCGGCAACCGGCCCTGACCTCAACTCTTGTTGCGATGCTCGCCGGCCACCCAGCGGACCGTGCCCGAGCTGGCGCGCATCACCACCGAATGAGTGGTGATCAGGCCGTCGCGCAGGCGCTTGACCCCCTTCAGCAGCGAACCGTCGGTTACCCCGGTCGCGGCGAAGATGCAGTCGCCCTTGGCCAGTTCATCGCGGGTGTAGATCTTGTTCAGATCGGCGATTCCCCACTTGCGCGCGCGGGACCGTTCATCCTCGTTGCGGAACACCAGGCGGCCGTTGAACTGCCCGCCAACGCAGCGCAGCGCGGCCGCCGCCAGCACGCCCTCTGGCGCGCCGCCCTGGCCCATGTAAAGGTCAATGGTGGTATCGGGGTTGGTCACCGCGATCACCCCGGCAACGTCTCCGTCACCAATCAGCACCACACCGCAGCCCAGCGCGCGCAGTTCGGCAATCAGATCGGCGTGACGGGGGCGATCCAGCACGCAGACGATGATTTCGTGCGGCGCGACACCCTTGGCCGCGGCCACTGCCTTGACGTTGTCGGTCGCGCTCTTGGCAAGATCGATGATGCCATCGGGATAGCCGGGGCCAACCGCCAACTTGTCCATGTAAACGTCGGGGGCGTTGAGCAGGTTGCCTTCCTCGGCGCAGGCCAGCACCGCCAGCGCATTGGGTCCGGCCTTGGCGGTGATCGTCGTGCCCTCCAGCGGATCGAGCGCGATGTCGATCTTCGGGCCAGAGCCGATCGCGCTGCCGACCTTTTCGCCGATGAACAGCATCGGTGCCTCGTCGCGCTCACCCTCGCCGATTACCACGGTGCCGTCCATCGCCAGTTCGTTGAGCGCGGCCCGCATCGCTTCCACCGCCGCGGCATCGGCGGCCTTTTCATCGCCGCGCCCGATCAGCTTCGAGGCGCTGACCGCCGCCGCTTCGGTCACCCGGACCATTTCGAGGACGAGGACGCGGTCAAGCACCATGGAAGCGGGGGTGGAATTGCTCATGTCTCGGACTGTCCTTTGCCGTAAGGTTGCATACCTATGTGGCGCGGCGCTTAGCCAGCCGGGGCGCGATTGTCGAGCGCGCGTTTGCGCGGACGCATTCATGCGCGGTTCAGTGCCGGTGGCTCTGTTTGCGCGTGGTGCAGGAGCGGGATGGGTAGTGTGGCAATTCGGGCACTTGCCGTTCCGCTGTGCGCGGCACTGATCCTGATCCCGGCTGCGGTCCATGCCCAAAGCAGCGATGGAGAGAGCGGGGATGACCGTGTGGCCGCCATGATCGCGGCGGCAAAGGACACCTACAGCGCCGTTCCGCCTCGCGCAAGTTGCCAGCCTGGCGATGATGATGAAATCGTGGTTTGCGCGCGAACCGACAGCAGCAAGTATAGGGTGCCGTCCACTGCCGAAAGCGACCCCAATTCGCTAGCGGCACGCCGCGCACGCGACGGTGCAATTCCCAGTGCTCCGGATCTTGTCCCCCAATATCACGGGGTCAGCGCGGCACGTGGCTGTTTCGTTCCACCCTGTCCGCCACCCCCGATCTACTACATTGATGTCAAGGCCCTGCCCGAAGCACCTGCGGGGTCAGACGCGGACAAAATCGCCAGGGGGGAGAAGGCTGCCCCCTGAAGCGCCTCAATCACCCAGGATGTGCATCACCAGCGGCGGCTCAGCCAGACTGTCAGAGCCGTTCAGCAGCCTTACAGCCTCACCCACCGCGCTTTCAGGCCCCTCGTGCGTGACCATGGCCACCATCACCGCACCCTGATCGCTTGACCGGCCCTTCTGGATCAGGCTTTCGATCGAGACGCCCGCATCGCGAAACGCGGCGGTGATTTCTGCCAGCACCCCGGGCCGATCAGCCGCCATCAGCCGGACATAGGCCCTGCCGCTGCGGTGGCCGGCATCGGCGCGCGGCATCGGTTCAAGCTCTTCCACCGGCACGGAAAACGGCGCGGCGATTTCGCCCCGGGCAATGTCGATCAGGTCAGCCACAACCGCGCTGGCGGTTGGGCCTTCGCCTGCGCCGGCCCCCTGGAACAGCAGCCGACCGGAAAAATTCCCTTCTGCCACCACGGCATTGGTTGCGCCGTCGACATGGGCCAGCGGATGATCGAACGGCACCAGGTGCGGCTGGACCCGCTGGAATAATACCTTGCCTTGCGCGGTCGTCACCGTTTCGGCCATGCCGATCAGGCGGATGACATAGCCCAGCGAATCGGCCTGGGCGATGTCGGCGGCGCGCAGGCGGGTGATGCCGGCGGCATCGACCCCGGCAAAGTCCAGCTTTCCGCCAAATGCGATCGCCGCCAGGATTGACAGCTTGTGGGCCGCATCGGTCCCCTCGATATCGAAAGCCGGATCAGCCTCGGCATAACCCTTTGCCTGGGCCTCTGCCAGCACGTCGGCAAAGTCGCGCCCGGTATCCTCCATGGTGGAAAGGATGTAATTGCAGGTGCCGTTGAGGATGCCGTAAACCCGCTCGATCTCATTCGCGGCGGCCCCTTCGCGCAGGCCCTTGATCACCGGGATGCCGCCCGCCACCGCCGCCTCAAACTTCAGCGCGACCTTGGCCGCCTCAGCCTTGCCGGCCAGCTCCAGCCCGTGATGGGCGATCATCGCCTTGTTGGCGGTGACCAGCGCCTTGCCCGCCTCGATCGTGGTGCGCGCGCAGGACAGCGCCGGGCCATCGGACCCGCCCACCAGTTCAACCACCACATCCACGTCATCGCGCTCGCCCATGATCACCATGTCATCTTCCCAGACATAGGGGGCAAGGTTGACGCCGCGATCCTTTGAGCGGTCCCGCGCACCGATCACCGTGATCTGGATCGGCCGACCGGCCCGGCGTGCGATCAGCGCGGCATTGGCTTCCACCAGGCGGATCACCCCGGCACCAACCGTGCCCAGCCCGGCCAGGGCGATACGCAGTGGTTTGGACGGTTCAGCCATGGAATTCCCCTGTTCGCGGTGGCTCGCCCCTTAGGCAGGGCGGACACGCGCAGCAAGCATTGATGGGGCGTAACGCCGCGGCCCTAGCTGCGGGTCCGCTCGCATGGGCCAAGCTGGCTGATCGCGGCGCGATAATCCCGCGCGGCGGCTGCGCGATCTTCCACAGAATCGGAAATGTTCGCCCGGGCCGGCAACTGCTGCGGAAGGAAGCAAGCCAGTCTGTACCAGGCCAGCGTATCGCGCGCGGGCAGGCCGCCACTATCGCCGACCACTTCAGAAAACGATGCGCTGAAGCGCGGCGGGCCGCCGGGGCTGCGCGCCACGGTCAGCGCCGAAGGTTCGCCGCTGGCGGTGGCCAGGAATATCTGGGTTTCACCGGCATCGGCCAGATTGCCGGGAACGTGCAGGGCCTCGCGCACGCCGGTCACCTTCTGCGGTGCGCCGGGCGCATAGAGTTCGGCCAGGATGGCCTTGATTCGCGTTTCCAGCGCGGCATCCCAGGCAAGCTGGGCATCGGGCGCCACCAGTTGCAGTTCCGCCGGCCGTCCGGCAACGGGCCGGGCGAACAGGATCACACTCTTCTTCTTGAGCGAAGGAAGCTTGCCGCGCGGATCAAGCCGCAGATCGGCAAGATAGGAAAGCTGTTCGCCAAGGCCGCGATTACCGGCGATCAGCGCCTCGGTCCGCGCCTCGATATAAACGCGCGCCCAGCCGGGCCGCACCCCCGCCGCCCGCGCTGGCTCGAGCGCAATGACTTTGCGTACCTGCGCCTTGATGACCAGCGGGGTCTGATCGGACAGATCCGCCAGATCGGCATAGGTCGGGGCGGGAAGAATCACAGCGCTTTGCCGCGAATCAGCGGCGTGAGCAGCCCCTTGCGCCGTGAGTGCCACCGCGGCAAAGGTCCAGAAAAATGACAATCCATGCGTATTCATTGATGCTCCTGCCTGGCGCCATGACGGCAACCCGGATACGAAATTACGGGAATCAGCGGAACTGCGTCGCACTTTTGATCTTAACAGGGGTGAATTCGGCGTTAATGGATAAAGCGTTGCGCACCCGCTTTGTCGCGGTTAAAGCACGGAGGAAACCGGGCCACAAAAAATACAGGGCCCGCGATCTGGTTCAGCCCGTATATCGGGAGCAGGCTGGCCCCGGATTGACCGACAGGGTGGAATAATAAGAATTGGGGCGTGCGGATCCGTTTTGCGGGTCTGTACGTCGGGTCCGGGCTACTGCCCGGTGGGATTGTTAGGAGTGGTGTGGCTGAATGTCTTACGCAGATCGTGATAGAACCGCGGAAAACGCTGTTGGCGTGGTGATTTCCACTATACTCCTGGTCTTGATTGGCTTGGGTCTGTGGATCGGGTTGCGGACCGAGGGCTTTCAGAAGATCATCAAGAGGGTGACTACTGTCGATATCAAGAAGGACGAGCCGAAGAAGGAGCCGCCGCCGCCGCCCAAGCAAAAGGCTGCTGCGCCGCCCATCGTCGCGCCGCCGGTGAAGATCAACGTCAACGTGGCGCCGCCGCCGATCACGACGGTCACGACGCCGCCGCCGGTTGCGCCGGTGGTTCCGGTCATCGCGCCGCCTGCGCCGGTTGCCGCACCGCCGCCGCCACCGCCCAAGTTTCAGCCCAAGACCCCGCAACCCAAGGGCAACCCCGGCAACTGGGCGAATTCCAACGACTATCCTTCGGGGCCGCTTCGCCGCGAAGAGCAGGGTGTCACCCGCATTCGCGTTGGTGTGGGGGCGGACGGCCGGGTCACCTCGTGCGACGTGACAGGATCGAGCGGATCGAGCGAACTCGATTCCACCACCTGCTCGCTGATCACCCGTCGTGGCCGGTTCTCTCCGGCGACCGATGGTGAAGGCAATCCGGTTTCCGGCACGTGGACAAGTTCGATTCGCTGGCAGATCCCGAAGGATTGATTTCGTTTGTGCGGCCTTGCCGGGCTGCAGATCTGGGTACTGGTTTTTTAAGACTTAAATTCTCTTGAGAGGACTATCGCATGGTTTTTGAACTTCTTACCGCTGCAGCCAACGCGGCCCCGCAGAACAAGTTCGGCTTCTCCGAAATGATGTTCCCGGATGGAAAGCCCAACTGGATCGCGCTGATCGTGGCCGCCATTCTGGCGATCATGTCGTTCGGTTCGTTCTTCATCCTGTTCACCAAGTGGGCTGAGCAGAACAAGATTCTGGGCCAGTACCGCGATTTGCGCGGCAGCTTCTGGCGCGCCGGGTCTCTCAAGGAAGGCGCTGCCAAGCTCGAAAAGAACAGCGCCTGGCGCCAGGTCGTCGATGATGGCCTGTCTGCGGAAGAACAGCACAGCAAGATGGTCAACGAAACCGACGCACATGAATGGCTGCTTGGCTCGCTGGCGCGTTCGGAAGCTTCGATCAATGCCCGTCTTGCCGGCGGACTGCCGTTCCTCGCTACTGTTGGCGCGACATCGCCGTTCATCGGTCTGTTCGGTACCGTTGTCGGCATCTACCGCGCGCTGATCGCGATCGGCATTGCCGGTTCGGCTTCGATCGACA
The DNA here is from genome assembly GCA_018240895.1 of Pseudomonadota bacterium. Classification (GTDB taxonomy): domain Bacteria; phylum Pseudomonadota; class Alphaproteobacteria; order Sphingomonadales; family Sphingomonadaceae; genus Novosphingobium. The sequence continues at coordinate 40,387 of JAFEEX010000025.1, forward strand.
AGGTGGCCGGTCCGGTCGGTGAAGCGCTGATCATGACCGCAATCGGTCTGCTCGTCGCGGTGCCTGCGGTGCTTGCCTACAACTACCTGCAGGCTCGCAATAAGCGTATCGCCGAACTGCTTTCGGGCTTCTCGACTGACGTGCTGGCGAACATCAACTCGAAGGGCGCGGTTCGTCCGGCCGTGTCGGCTGCCCCGGCCGCCGCCAAACCGGCTGCTGCCCCCGCCGCCAAGAACTAAGTCGCCATGCCGCAGGCGCTGCGGGATAAGCCCGCAGCGCCTGCGGCCAGGTCCGGCCGGGCGCAGGCCCCAGGGCAACCGCCCGGACCAACCGTGAATTTCCAAGGATAGGATTTAACTCATGGCGATTTCGACGGGCGGATCCGGCGGCGACGAAAGGCCGATGTCGGACATCAACACCACGCCCCTCGTGGACGTGATGCTGGTGCTCCTGATCATCTTCCTGATCGCGGTTCCGGTCGCGATCCAGACGATCCAGAAGCTGCATGTCCCGATTATGGTTTCGCAGGAATCGAAGAACAAGGTCGAAAACCTGCTGTTGACTGTCAGCACCACTGATTCGGCTGGCCGGTCTGCGGGCGATCCCGGGTTTGAAGGTGCCTCGCTGGGCGGGGAATGCCGCATCTATTTCAACAACATCACACCGGTCGATTCGAACGAACTGCGTGACATGGCCTTCAAGCGGCTTGACTCCATCGTCAAGCGCGCAGGCGGCCCCGAGGCGCTGCGTGACAACCCCGAAATGGTGCCCCAGGTGCACATTCGCGGCGACGTGAATGCCCCGTGGCGCTGCATTGCGGGCGCGGTCTACAACGTGCAGATTTCGGGCTACCCGACTGTCGGCTTCATTTCGACCCCGGTTGATCCGAACGGTTGATCCGCGGTTCTGGCCAGTATTTTTAGGAGTATCGCACCATGGCAATGTCAGGCGGCAAGGATGATGGCTCGCCGATGATGGAAATGAACACGACGCCGTTGATCGACGTCATGCTCGTTCTGCTCATCATGTTCATCATCACCATCCCGGTGGCAACGCACGCGGTCAATATCGACCTGCCCAACCCGTCGGCTCCGCCGCCGGACACGATTATCAAGCGTGACAAGAACAAACTGGTGATTCTGCCCGACGGTACGATCCTGTGGAACAACACCCCGATGAATCAGAGCCAGTTGATGGGCGCGCTGCAAGCGACGCTGGCGATCAAGCCTGAACCGGAACTGCAGTTCCAGCCGGATCCGCAGGCACCTTATGATACCGCTGCCAAGGTGCTGAAGATTATCAAGGGCTCGGGCGTGACTGCATTCGGTTTTGTCGGAAACGAACAATATTCTGAATTCGGCAAGGCACCGAACGCACCGAAAGCGCAGTAAGCCCGATCATATCACGAATGGCCGGGGGCGGAGCGATCCGCCCCCTTTTTTGTTCGCTGCATGGGCGTCCCGCGAAGGCTGATCCCGCAGACGCCGGACTGGAAGTGGGAATGACGCAAATTCCGGGAACGCTTGATAGTAAAATGTTATACTATAACATTCGAACGTGTAGACATCGGGAAAGGAAACGTCATGGCTGCAACCCTGTCCGTTCCGGACGCACCCCTGGCAGAGATGAACACCACGCCGCTCATCGACGTTCTGCTCGTGCTGCTGATCATGTTCATCATGTCTGTCCCGGTTGCCGCCAACATTACCCCGGTTGACCTGCCAAGCCCCGATACCGCCGCAGCGCGCCCGATTCAGGCGCAGAATACCTTGTCGATCACGCCGGTCGGAACGATCCTGTGGAACGGAAACGCTGTATCGGAAGCAACCCTTGCGGTGACCCTGGCTTCGCTGGTTCACCTCAGGCCGGAACCGCTGGTGCGATTTCAGCCGAATGCCCAGGCACCCTATGGCACTTCGGCGCGGGTACTGCACATAGTCAAGCAATCGGGCATCGCCAGCTTCGCCTTCTCGGAAAACGAGCGGTACGGACAGTTCACGAAGGCAGCGCCAGTCCGCCAAACCCTCGCCCGCTAATCCTCATCTTCAGCCGGCGGATCGACCCGCATCGCTGCATCGGCGAGCCCTTCGGCTTCCAGCAGCAGTTCGTCATCCGCCGCGCCTTGCGGTAACTGTTCGCGCCCGATCATCACCAGTACCGGCACCGCCAGCGGGCTCACCCGGTCCAGCATTTCATGTCGCAATGCGGTCTGTGCCCGGTCCAGCAGCCCCGCCAGCCGGCTCACATCGGTCATCCGCGCCCGCGCGTCCGCCCGGGCGGCATCGATCAGCAGGTGATCGGGTTCGTATTTGCGCAAAACGTCATAGATCAGATCGGTCGAAAAGGTCACTTGTCGCCCGGTCTTGCGTTTGCCGGGCTGCTGCCGTTCAACCAGCCCGGAAATGACCGCCACTTCGCGAAAGGCCCGGCGAAGAAGGTAGCTGCCTTCAACCCATTGAATGAATTCGTCGGCCAGAATGGTGGGAGAAAGCAGCCGTGCGGGGTCATCCACCGGGCGCAGGCCCCAAACGGCCAGGGCATAGTCGTTGGCCACGAAGCCCAATGGGGCCAGCCCCTGTTCCTCCATCCGCCGCGTCACCAGCATCCCGAGCGACTGGTTGGCGGGCCATCCTTCAAAGGTATGAAAGACGGTATAGTGCTGCCGCTCCAGCTGAAAACTCTCAACCAGCAACGTGCCGGGCTCCGGCAAGGCAGAGCGCCAGTCCTGCACTTCCAGCCACTCGCGCACATCATCGGGAAAGCGCGCCCAGCCGGCACGATCAGCCAGCAGCGCTTGCACCCGCTGTGACAGGTGCGTGGTCAGCGGCATCCGTTGGCCCATATAGCTGGGGATCTGTCCTGTCCGCTTCGCGGCGCGAACCAGCAGTTCCCCCTCGCGCAGTGACTCGACTTCCAGATCCAGCCCGGCAAAGCGGAACGTGCTACCGGGGGCAAGGGCGGCGGCAAACCCTTCTTCTACCCGGCCGAGCGCGCGGCCATTGCGAAAGCGCACGTCAATCATTTCCGAATCGACGATGATCCCGGCATTGAGCCTATAGCGCGCCGCGTGCTCAGGGTGGGTCAGCCGCCAAAGCCCGTCGCGCCCTTCAAAGATCCGGCGAAAGCGATCATAGGCCTTGAGCGCATAGCCGCCGGTCGCCACGAAATGCAGCACCCGGCTCCATACCGCCTCGTCCACCCAGTCATAGGCCGCGCTCGACTGAACCTCTGCCAGCAGCGCAGTGCCCGAAAACGGTCCGGCGCAGGCCCGGCCCATGACGTGCTGGGCCAGCACGTCCAGCCCGCCGGGACGGAAATCCTCACCATCACGCTGCCCCTCATCAACTGCCTGCCGCGCGGCGACCGCTTCCAGAAACTCAAAGCGATTGCCGGGCACCAGCAAGGCCCGGCTTGCGACATCAAGTCGGTGCCCGGCCCGCCCGATTCGCTGGAGCAGTCGCGACGATCCCTTGGGCGCACCCATTTGCACCACCAGGTCAACATCGCCCCAATCGACCCCCAGGTCCAGGCTGGCGGTCGCCACCAGTGCGCGCAGTTCGCCGCGCGCCATTGCCCCTTCAACCTTGCGTCGCGCCTCTCGCGACAGCGATCCGTGATGAATGCCGATCGGCAAGTGATCGGCATTGGCATCCCACAATTGCTGAAAGATCAGCTCGGCAAGAAAGCGGGTGTTGCAAAAGATCAACGTGGTGCGATTGGCACAAATCGCGTCGTAAAGCTGCGGGATGGCCCAGGTGGCGGCGTGGCCACCCCACGGCACGCGGGCATCTTGCGGCAACAGGATATCAACTTCCGGCGGCGCGCCCGGCTCACCATCAACCAGCGTAACGCTTTCCTCCCGGCCGCCGGGGGCAAGCCAGCGCCGGAAGCCCGCGGGATCCGCCAGGGTGGCTGAGAGCGCCACGCGCTGCATCGCCGGGGCCAGAGCCTGCAGCCGGGTCAATGCCAAGGCGAGCAGATCCCCGCGTTTGCCGGTGGCAAAGGCATGAACCTCATCAATCACTACCCGCTTCAGCCCGGCAAACAGCTGCTCCGCCTCAGGATAGGATAGCAGCAGCGACAAGGATTCGGGCGTGGTCAGCAGGATGTGCGGGGGGCGGGCGCGCTGGCGGGCCTTGCGATCAGACGGCGTGTCGCCGCTGCGCGTCTCGATCCGGATCGGCAGGCCAAGTTCCTCGACCGGGGCGAGCAGGTTGCGCTGCACATCATGCCCCAGCGCCTTCAGCGGCGAAACATAGAGTGTGTGCAATCCATCCGGGGGGGAGGCGCCGGCCAGGCGTGACGGGCAGAACGCGGCCAGCGTCGGCAGAAAGCCGGCCAGGGTCTTGCCTGCCCCGGTATCGGCCACCAGCAGCGCGTGACGTCCCTGTGCCGCCACCTCCAGCATCTCGCGCTGGTGACGCCGCATCGTCCAGCCGCGGCTGGCAAACCACTGATCAAGTTCAAGGGGGAGCAATGGCGCGCTCATCGCGTTTCGTGGTCCCGGCGGATACTTGCCGGACGCGGTGCTGTCATGGGCCATCGGACGGTCACGGCATGGCCATACCGCGTCGCGCTGCTTGCAGCCAGCACGGGAATTGCCCCGATCCTATGTGCGCGTCACGCCGGACAAGGATAGCTGGGCGTCGAGCTCTGCCAGCAGTCGCGCCAGCTTTTCGTCACTTTCACTTTCCGCCCGCGCGGTAAGCATGGCCTGGGTGTTTGAAGCGCGCAGCAACCACCAGCCATCCGGGGTGGTGACGCGCACCCCGTCCACCGTCGAAACCTGCGCGCCGCTTTGTTCAAGGCGCGCGGCCACCTCTTCCACCACCGCGAACTTGCGGCCATCGGCCACGGCAAAGCGCAGCTCTGGCGTGTTGACCGGTTGCGGCATCGCATCGCGCAGCTGGGTCACGCTGCGCCCCAGGCGGATCGACGCGGCGATCAGGCGCAGCGCGGCATAGAGCGCATCGTCGAACCCGTACCATTGGTCCGCGAACATGATGTGGCCGGTCATCTCCCCGGCCAGCGGCGCGCCAATCGCCTTCATTTCGGATTTGATCAGGCTATGCCCGGTCTTGCTCATATGCGCCTGCCCGCCCAGCGCAGCGATCCGGTCAAACAGCACCTGCGATGCTTTCACATCCGCGATCACCGTTGATCCCGGCGCGCGGCGCAGCAGGTCTTCGGCCAGGATCATCAGCAACTGATCGCCCCACAGCACCCGCCCCTTGGCATCAACCACCACGATCCGGTCGCCGTCACCGTCCAGAGCCACTCCGAAATGGAGTGATCTGGCCGCGACCAATGCCTTCAGGTCGGCAAGATTGGCCTCAACGGTCGGGTCCGGATGGTGGTTCGGGAACCCGCCGTCAACGGAGGTGAAAAGCGCGTGATGTTCGCCGGGAAGCAGGCCTATCAACCGTTCGAGAGCGGGGCCGGCGGCGCCGTTGCCGGCGTCCCAGCCGATCCGCAGGGCACCGAGCGCCGCGGGATCAAGCCCGGCAAGGGCGCTGGTCAACCGGTCGACATAGGCGGGCAGGATCTCGCGGTTCCGGACCGTGCCGCTGCCCTCGCTCCAGTCCCCGATCGCCGCGCGTCGTCCCAGCTCCTGCAGGTCGGTCCCGCAAAACGGACGCCCCCCCAATACTATCTTGAAGCCATTGTGATCGGCGGGATTATGGCTGCCGGTTACCTGAATGCCGCCCTGCACCTGATCGATTGACGCTTCGGCGAAATAGAGCATCGGTGTAGGCCCCAGCCCGATCCGCACCACGTCTGCTCCGCCTGCGGTCAGGCCGGCGGTCAGTGCAGCCTCAAGTTCCGGTGAGGAAGTGCGGCCGTCGCGCCCGACCGCCACGCTGGTTCCACCGCTTTCGCGCAGAACGGTGGCAAAGCCGCGGCCCACGGCACAGGCATCGGCCGCGCCCAGGGTCTGGCCGACAACGCCGCGGATATCATATTCGCGCAGGATGGTGGGATCGAACCGGTGCTGCTTCACTGCTGCTGTCCCAGCCGTTCCAGCCGGGCGAGCAGCAAATCGCGCGCGCGGGCGGCAGCGTGAACCTGATCGCTGGTGCCGCCGCGATCGGGATGGACCCTGGTAAGCAGCCGGCGATGCGCCTCGATAATCTCATCCCGCCGGGCATCGCGCCCCAGCCCCAGCAGGGCACGCGCCTGCGCCTCGTCCTGCGACCGTTCGGACAGCCGCCACAATTCCCACGGCCAGCGTCCGGTAAATGCCTTGCTGGCCAGGGTCGCCAGCACAAGCAGGGTGATCAGGCGGCCCACGCGCAGGTTCAGCCTTGCGAAGTCAGGGCCAGTTCCGGCTCTCTTGCCGCAGGCATCGGCAGGCCCAGCGCCGCGATCAGTGCGCGCAGTTCCTGCCGGGCGACCAGATGACTGGTGCCCAGCTCACCCAGATGCCCCTTGTCCAGCAGGGTAAGGCCCGAGGGGAACAGCTCGCGATAGATCACGCGTTCGGACAGGCCGCTGGCGATGCGGAAGCCGACCCGCTTGGACAGTTCGGTCAGGGCCTGGTCAAGCCGGCGCATATTGCGCGCCTCGATATGCTGGGTGCGGTTGCGCACAACCACCCAGTCCATTTCGCGCCGCTTGTCCTGAATGGTGGCCATCGCGCGTTTCTTGCGCGCTTCCCAGATCAGCTCGGCATAGAATGACAGGCGCCGGACCTTGAAGGTTTCCGCATCGACCTGGCCGATCAGATCGAAATCGACAAAGCTGTCATTCAGCGGGGTGACCAGCGTATCCGCTTCCGTCGCGGCGTGGCGGGCAAACGCATCGTCGCGGCCGGGGGTGTCAAACAGCAGAAAATCCATACCTTCGCCGATCTGCGCCGCCAGTTCGTCAAGTTCCGTGGTGGTTGCGCCGTTGAACACGGCAAAGCGCGCATTGGGCAGATCGATGGCGCGGCGCGTTTCGGTTTCCGCTCGGTTTTCCAGATAGCGGTGCAGGGTGCGCTGGCGCGGATCAAGATCGATCGCCCCAACCCGTGCCCCCTGGTAAGCCAGCGCGATGGCCACGTGAACCGCGGTGGTCGATTTGCCGGTTCCGCCCTTTTCGTTGGCGAAGACAATGCGGTGCGGTGCGGTCGGAGCGGACACGGTTTACCTTGTGATGATCTATTGAACGGGTTGCCCAGTGCCGCGATGCAGCATAGGAGCGGCACTGGCCGCCAGTGCTGTTTACAGGAGGGGGTTTGCCTGTGCAAACGGTGACAACGCTTGATCCACTGCGCAATGCATTGGCCGCGCTCCGCCGCGATGGACCGGTCGCGCTGGTTCCGACCATGGGGGCGCTGCATGAAGGCCATCTGGCGCTGGTTCGCGCGGCGCAGCAACAGGCCCGCCATGTGGTCGCGTCGATCTTCGTCAACCCGCGTCAGTTTGGCCCGCGTGAGGATCTGTCGCGCTATCCACGGCAGCTTGAACGCGATCGCGATTTGCTGGAAGGCGAAGGTGTCAGCCTGTTGTGGGTGCCGGACGTAGAGGCGATGTATCCGGCCGGCTATGCCACCTCGGTCAGTGTGGCACAGGTCAGCGAGGGGCTGTGCGGCGCGGCGCGGCCCGGGCATTTTGACGGCGTGGCTACCGTGGTTGCCAAGCTGTTCAATCAGGTCCAGCCCGATATGGCCCTGTTCGGCGAAAAGGACTGGCAGCAGCTTGCGGTGATCCGGCGCATGGCGCGCGATCTTGATCTGACAGCGCCCGCCGCATCGGCCATTCACGGGGTGGCGACCGTGCGTGATGCGGATGGATTGGCGCTGTCATCGCGCAACGCCTTCCTGTCGGCCGGGCAGCGGGCCCAGGCGGCAGCTTTGCCGCGCGCGATGGACCGCGCCATCGCCGCGCTGCGCAGCGGGCAGGAACAGGCCGCGGTATTGGCTCGATTGGCTGCCGATCTTATCGATGCCGGCTTCGCATCGATCGATTATGCAGAGGTTCGTGATGCGGAAACTCTGGACTATACATTGAATTTTCAGAATAATTCCGCACGTCTATTTGTTGCGGCGCGGATTGGTGATACGCGCCTGATCGACAACAAGCCGGTGTGACTCGCGTTGAGGATTGCCAGGCACGACAGGGCCGCGAGTTTTGGACAGGTTCACGGGCTTTTGGCCCTTCACGGGCAAGGCCTCATACGATCGAGGAGGATTTGATGCGTAGATTTGTTTCCGGTTTGCTGACTATGGCGCTTGTCGCAACCACGGCAACGCCGGCGCTTTCCAAGGACAACGGCTCGTCCGGGCGTCAGGCACAGACCAAGGGCACGCGCGAGATTCCGCACTGCACCCGCAGCCTGGGGACGGTGGCGATAGTCGAGCCCGACAACCAATGGTGGCGCGAACTGAGCCTGGGCAGCCCCGAGGCGATCATCAAGATATTCGTCCAGCAATCGGGCTGCTTCCGGCTGGTCAATCGTGGCCGCGCAATGCAGAGCCGCGCGATGGAGCGCGCCATGGCCGACAATGGCGAACTGCAAGCCGGATCGAACCTTGGCAAGGGCCAGGTGAAGGCGGCCGACTACTTCCTTCAGCCCGATATCGTTTCGACCAACCGCAATTCGGGCGGCAATTCCATTGGCGGCGTTCTTGGCGGGATCGGCGGTTTGTTCGGCCGGGGTGCCGGGGCTGTCCTTGGCGGCATCAGCGTCAAGAAGGGTGAGGCCAACGTCACCCTGTCAGCCGTCAACGCCCGCACGACCGAGGAAGAGGCGCTGACCGAAGGCTATTACCGCAAGAGCGATCTGGGCTGGGGTGCTGGCGGCGGCCTGTTCAGCGGCGGCACCTTTGGCGGCGCAGGCGGCGGCGGCTATCAGAACACGGAAATCGGCCAGATCATCGTTCTTGCCTACCTTGATGCCTACACCAAACTGGTCAGCCAGCTTGGTGGTCTGCCGGCCAATGCCGCACAGGCGGCTCCGCAGGCACGATAGGCGTGTGACGAAGGGGAGGGGCCCGGGACCAGGGCTCCCTCCCTTCGATCATCCCGAAGCGCTGTGCTCGCTTCGGCGCACGCGGATTGGCAGTCGCTCCGCCCCCGGTGGAGGGATGAAATCGAACCCTTCCGCCCCTTCCGCTTCCCACTCTGCAATCGACATCGGCTGCCCAGCCGGATTGAGCCACTGCCCCCCTTCGGGAAAGGCGCGATAGGCGCTGCGCCGTTCGGATCGCTCCCGGGCCAGCGCGGCAACATAGTCTTCCAACGCATGATCGCGCTGCGACCAGTCGATCCAGCCGATCGGATTGTCCTGGCAATAGGCATTGTTGTTGCCCTGCTGGCTGCGGCCGAATTCATCCCCGGCGGTCAGCATGATCGTGCCGGTGGAGGCGAACAACGTGGCCAGCAGCGCGCGCTGGTCCTCCGCGCGCCGGGCCGTGATCGCCGCATCGTCGCTCGGTCCTTCCACGCCATTGTTCCAGCTGAAATTCTCACCGTGTCCGTCGCGGTTGTCCTCGCCATTGGCCAGGTTGTGGCGCGCGGCATAGGAAACCGTATCGGCCAGGGTGAACCCGTCGTGAGAGGCGAGGTAGTTGATGCTGCGGCAATCCTTGCCAAACAGGTCGGCTGATCCCGCCATGCGCGTTGCCAGCACCCCCGGCGTGCCATCACCGCGCCAGAACCGGCGGACATCATCACGAAACCGGTCGTTCCATTCCAGCCAGTTTGGCGGAAAACGCCCAAGCTGATAACCGCCCGGGCCAACATCCCACGGTTCGGCAATCATGATCCGGTCGGACAGCACGGGGTCTGCCGCCAGTTCGGCAAAAAACGGGGCATCCGCAGCAAAACCCGGCCCGCGTGCCAACACCGTGGCCAGATCGAACCGGAACCCGTCAATCCCGCAGTGGCGGACGAAATGATGCAATGTCGCGCGGGCCAGTGCCCTGACCGCCGGGTTGGCGAAATCGAGCGTGTTGCCGCAGCCCGTGTCATTGATCAGGTTCCCCGCCGGATCGTGAGCATAGGCGGCATCATCCAGCCCCCGCAGGGACAGGATGCCGCCCTGGGCATCGCTTTCCCCGGTGTGGTTGAGCACAAGGTCAAGGATTACGGCGATCCCGGCATCGTGAAGCGCCTGTACCGTATCACGCAGCTCTGCGACCCCGCCGGGGCACAGCCCGGGATCGAGCGCCATCGGCACCACCGGGTTGTAACCCCAGGCATTGCGCAGGCCAAGCGGGGGCAGGTGCCGTTCGTCAATCCAGGCCACCAGCGGCATCAGTTCAACCGCATCAATGTGCAGCTTGTTCAGGTGGGCAATCACCGCCGGATCGGCCAGCGCGGCGACGGTGCCGCGCAAGGCCTCCGGTACGGCGGGATGCAGCCGGGTGAAGCCGCGCACGTTGAGTTCATAGATCAGCGCCCCATAGGGCAGCGGCTGCGCAGCGCGCCCTGTTCGCGGCAATGATGCCTGAACAATGGCCCTGGGGATCAGCGCACCGGTGTCGGCGCCGAATTGGTGGAGCCGCGGATCCTGAACGAACCGCGCATCAAGTTCGATCGCGTGGGGATCGACCAGCAATTTGGCGGGATCAAACCACAGACCCTGATCGGGTGCCCAGCCTCCATCGGCGCGGTAGCCATAGCGCGCGCCGGCCAGGTTGCCCGGCATGGCCAGGGTCCAGTTCTCGCCCTGCCGGTTCATCGCATGGCGGGTCTCGGCCTCACCGTCGAACAGGCAGAGCCACAGCGCCGCGGCGCGCGGCGAACGCACCGTGAAGTGCGTTGCGGTTCCATCGAACCAGACCCCCAATTGCGTCCCTGCTCCGCCTGTGGTGGGCGTCATGTCACCACATCAGGCGCGGTCCGGCCGGTATGGCGGACGATGCCGGCGATGCCATCGGCGGCGGCCACAAGGTCAGCCAGCATGGCAGGTGTCCCGGCGTCCAGATGCCCCCCTGCCGGCTCATAGCGTTCAAGATAGACCCGCAGCGTCGCACCCTCGGTCCCCGTGCCCGACAGACGGAAAACGATGCGCGATCCCCCTTCGAACAGTACGCGAATGCCCTGATTGCGGCTGACCGAGCCATCGACCGGATCGCTATAGGAAAAGCTGTCAGCGCTGGCCACCGTCAGCGGCCCGAATGTCTTGCCGGGCAGCGTGGGCAATGCCGTGGTCAGTTCCGCCATCAGCGCATCGGCCCTGGCGCTTTCGATCGCTTCATAATCGTGGCGGGCATAGTAATTGCGGCCAAACTTCTCCCAATGTTCCCGCGCCAGATCCGCCACGGAAATGCCGCGCACCGCAAGGATGTTGAGCCACAGCAGCACGGCCCACAGCCCGTCCTTTTCGCGGACATGGTCCGATCCGGTTCCGGCGCTTTCCTCACCGCACAGCGTCGCCTTGCCGGCATCGAGCAGGTTGCCGAAGAACTTCCACCCGGTCGGGGTTTCGAAGCCGGGGATGCCAAGCGCCTCTGCCACCCGGTCTGCCGCGGCGCTGGTCGGCATTGATCGCGCAATGCCTTTCAGTCCGGCGGCATAGCCGGGGGCAAGGTGCGCATTGGCCGCCAGCATGGCGAGCGAATCCGACGGGGTGATGAAGATGCCCTTGCCGATGATCAGGTTCCGGTCGCCATCGCCGTCCGATGCCGCGCCAAAGGCGGGGGCCATTTCCGGATCCATCATCAGGTCATACAAAACCTTGGCATGGACCAGGTTGGGATCGGGATGGTGGCCGCCGAAATCCTCCAGCGGCGTGCCGTTGCGCACCGTGCCGGCGGGAAAGCCAAGGCGGCGTTCCAGCACTTCATGCGCATAAGGCCCGGTGACCGCGTGCATCGCATCGAAGGCCATAGATAATCCGCCAGCCACTGCCGCGCGGATCGCGGGAAAATCGAACAGGCTTTCCATCAGGTCAGCCCAGTCGGCAACCGGGTCAATCACTTCCACCGTCAGTCCGGCAACCTCAACCGTGCCCAGCACGTCAAGATCGATATCGGGCGTGTCCACCGCCAGCCAGCGGCCGATTTCCAACGTCCGGGCATAGATCGCCTCGGTCACGTTTTCGGGGGCAGGGCCGCCGTTGGCGCCGTTGTACTTGATGCCAAAATCTTCGTCCGGGCCGCCGGGATTGTGACTGGCTGACAGGATCAGCCCGCCGCTCGCCCTGTGCTTGCGGATCACATGGCTGGCGGCAGGTGTGGACAGGATGCCGCCCCGGCCAACCAGCACCCGGCCATAGCCATTGGCCGCCGCCATGCGGATCGCCTGCTGGATCACCGCGCGGTTGTGGTAACGGCCATCACCGCCAATAACCAGCGTCGCGCCCGGTGCGGCCTGCACCACATCGAACACCGCCTGGATGAAATTTTCGGCGTAACCGGGCTGCTGGAATACCTTTACCTTCTTGCGCAGGCCGGATGTACCGGGCTTCTGCCCGGCGAAGGGCGTGGTGGAATGGGTAATTACGGTCATTGTTCGGTCCCGGTAAGGCGGCGATACAGGTCGGCATAGGCCTTGCCGCTGACCGCCCAGGAAAAATCGCTGGCCATGGCGCTCTTCTGGATCTGCTGCCACAGCGCCGGCACCCGATAAAGCGCGACCGCACGGCTGATCGCGCCGGCCAGCGTGTCATAGGATACCCCGGTGAATTGAATGCCGGTCGCCACGCCTTGCGCCAGGGCGGCGGTATTGGCGTCGATCACGGTATCGGCCAGCCCGCCGGTGCGCGCCACCACCGGCACGCAGCCATAGGCAAGGCCGTACAGCTGGGTCAGCCCGCACGGTTCAAACCGGCTTGGCACCAGAATGGCATCGCCGCCGCCCTGCATCCGGTGCGACAAGGCCTCGTCATAACCGATGCGAATGCCGATCCGGCCGGGATGGCGCGCGGCGGCCTTGTGCAATTCACGCTCGATTGCCGGATCGCCCGAACCGAGCAGGGCCAGACGCCCGCCCAGCCCGACCAGATGGTCAGCCACCTCGGGCAGAACGTCCATGCCTTTCTGCCAGGTCAGGCGGGAAACCACTATGAACAGCGGACCATCGCCGCGCTCAAGGCCGAATTCGGCTTCCAGCGCGCGCTTGTTGGCCCGCCGCGCGGATAGCTTGCGCGCGGAAAAGGGCCGGGCCAGCGCCGGGTCATGCCCGGGGTTCCATTCGTGACTGTCAATCCCGTTGAGGATGCCGATTACATTATCCCCCCGTGCGGCGATCAATCCTTCCAGCCCCATGCCGAATTCCGGTCGGCGGATCTCTATCGCGTAGGACGGGCTGACCGTGGTGACCACATCGGCGGCCTGTAACCCGGCCTTGAGGAACCCCACCCCGCCATAGGTTTCCACTCCGTCGATTGCCCAGGCACTGCGCGGCAGGCCCAGACTGCGAAAGATCCGCGCATCGAAATAGCCCTGAAAGGCCATGTTGTGGATGGTCATCACGCTGGGCAACGAAATCTCGGCCCACGGCGCGAAACGGTTGTAGGCAAGCGTCAGTCCGGCTTGCCAGTCATGCGCGTGAATCAGGTCAAACTGCGCGCCCTTGCCGGTTACCGCGCCGCCGGCGACATCGGCTGCGGCCCGGCCAAAGGCGGCGAAGCGGCGCCAGTTGTCATCCCAGTCCGTACCGTGCGGATCGGCATAGGGGCCGCCGGGTCGGTCGAAAAAGGCCGGCGCATCCAGCACCAGCAGCGGATGATCGCCAATCCTTGTCGCCAGCAGGCGTGCCGGTTCACCCAGCAGATCATCCCAGGCGTGGACCGTGCGTGCCCGCTTCAGCTTTTGCCGCACCGCCGGATATCCCGGCAGCATCGTGGTCATGCTGATCCCGTGCGGCGCCACCGCGGTCGGCAGCGCTCCGGCCACATCGGCAAGCCCGCCGGTCTTGACCAGCGGCACCGCTTCGGAAGCAACCGAGAGAACCTTCAGAGTCATCCCAGTCGGTCTATCATCGACCGGGTAATCAGGCATACCCCGCTCTCCGTGCGGCGAAAGCGGCGGGCATCAAGTTCCGGGTCTTCGCCGACCACCAGGTTTTCGGGAATACGCACGCCCGAATCAATAATCACGCGGGACAGCCGCGCACCCCGGCCGATATTGCAATGGGGCAGGATCACTCCCTCGTTGACGCTGGAAAACGAACCCATCTTGACCCCGGTGAACAGCAGGCTGCGCCAGGCCGTCGCACCAGAGACGATGCAATCCTGACTGATCAGCGAGCTGATGGCAGTGCCGCGCCGCCCTTCTTCATCATGAACGAATTTGGCAGGCGATGACACGATCTGGTCGGTCCAGATCCGCCAGTCCCGATCATACATATCCAGTTTGGGCACCACGTCGGTCAGATCAAGATTGGCGTCGAAATAGGCATCCAGCGTGCCGACATCGCGCCAGTATTCGCCAATTTCATCGGCAGCGCGGATGCAGCTGTCAGTGAATTTGTGCGCCACGGCCTTTCCGTGCTTGACGATGTAGGGGATAATGTCACCGCCGAAATCGCGCTTGGAATCCGGGTCTTCGGCATCGCGGCGCAGCTGTTCGAACAGAAAGGCCGTCTCGAACACGTAGATCCCCATGGAAGCCAGTGCCATAGCGGGGTTGCCCGGCATTGCCGGGGGATCCTTGGGCTTTTCGACGAAAGCGGTGATCACGCTGTTTTCATCCACCGCCATCACGCCGAACCCACTGGCCTCCGCCCGCGGCACCACCAGGCAACCAACGGTCACGTCCGCGCCCGAATTGACGTGCTGCTGCAGCATCAATTCGTAATCCATCTTGTAGATGTGATCGCCCGCCAGGATGACCATGTATTTGGGGGCGTGGCTTTCGATGATGTCGATGTTCTGGAACACCGCGTCCGCCGTGCCTTCGTACCAGTGCAATTCGTCGATGCGCTGGCTGGCGGGCAGGATATCGAAGCTTTCGTTGCGTTCCGGGCGCAGGAAGTTCCACGCACGCTGCATGTGACGGATCAGCGAGTGCGCCTTGTATTGCGTGGCGACACCGATGCGGCGGATGCCCGAATTGATCGCGTTGGACAGGGCGAAATCGATGATCCGGCTCATTCCGCCGAAATAGACCGCCGGCTTGGCACGGCGATCAGTCAGTTCCATCAATCGCGATCCGCGCCCCCCGGCCAGGACATAAGCCATGGCGTCGCGGGCCAGCGGGGCGTGTAGGCGTTCCTTGGTCATCGCTTATCCTCTCCATCACTCGCCCGTTCGGCGTCCTATCCCTCGAATACCAGCATCAGCGTGGCGAGCGGCGGCAGCACCACCATGGCTGCACAGTCTTTCGCTGTGATAGTCCCGCCGTTACCTTGTCCGCTGCCGCCATAGACAGCGGCATCGGTGTTGATGACCTCGCGCCAGGTGCCGTCATGCGGCAGCGGCAAGCGGTAGTGATCGTGAAGCTGCGGGGTCATGTTGCTGACCACCACCACCGGCGGCGCATCCGGCGCCTTGCGCTGCCAGGCGAAGACCGATGCTGCGGCATCGTCAACCACCAGCCACTCAAACCCGTCACCCTCGCAGTCGCGGGCGTGAAGCGCGGGCAGATCGCGGTAAGCGCGGTTAAGATCGCGCAGCAGCGCCCGGACCCCGGCGTGGGCCGGGGCATCAAGCAGATGCCAATCGAGTGCGCGCTCCTCGCTCCATTCGCGGCGCTGGGC
>JAFEEX010000026.1 GCA_018240895.1 Pseudomonadota bacterium
GGCGGCGAGAAGATGATGGTTGACGAGAGCGGTGAGGGCCAGATCGCGCGAACCCGCTACCGAGTGATTGACCGGGCCGGCAACCGCGCCGCCTGGGTTGAGCTGCAACCGCTGACCGGGCGCACGCACCAATTGCGCGTCCACATGGCGGCGATCGGCCACCCGATCGTGGGTGATGGCAAGTATGGTGGGCAGGATGCGTTCCTGTCGGGCACGATCAGCCGCAAGATGCACCTTCACGCCCGCCGCCTGCTGATTGATCAGCCGGGCGGGGCCAAGGCAATCGACGTTACCGCCGCGCTGCCCGAACACTTCGCCGCGAGCATGGCGAGCCTGGGCTTCGACGAGGCCGACGGAGCCGCTCTGCCCGCCGCGCCCCCGCCGCCCAGCCGCGAGGTCAAGAAGCAGCAGGCCAAGGCTCACGCCAAGCAATACCGCAAGGAACGCCGGGGCGAACGGCGGTCGCGCAGCGAGGGTCCGGAACGTCCGGCGAAAAAACGCGGCCCGACCAAGGGCAAGGGCTCACCCAAGCCGGGGCCGCGCCCCAAGGCCCGCTGATGCACCCCAACCCAGCCTTTCGCCATTCCGAACGCGCCCTGCTGGAAACGATGCTTGAGGAAATCGGTTTCGGCATGATCTTCGCGCAGACGCCGGATGGCCCGCGCGTGGCCCACGTGCCGCTGCTGTGGACCGGAGACGGCGCGGTGCAGTTCCACCTGGCGCGCGGCAATGCCCTGACCCGGCATCTGAACGGCATGACCGCGCTGGCATTGGTCAACGGCCCTGACGCTTACGTCAGCCCGCGCTGGTATGCCGATGGTGATCAGGTGCCGACCTGGAACTATGTCGCGCTGGAACTTGAAGGACGGGTGCGGCGGATGGATGATGAAGGCCTGCTGGGCCTTGTTACCGCGCTGTCAGACAAGCACGAGGCGCGGATCGCAGAGGGTCCGCCCTGGACCATGGACAAGCTTTCTCCCGCCCGGCTGAGCGGACTGCTTGCGAGTATCACCGGGTTCGAGATGGAAATTCAGGCCTGGCGCGAAACCGTCAAACTCAGCCAGAACAAGGACGCGGCTGAGCGAGACCGACTGGCCGATGGGCTGGAAGCAGAAGGATCGCCGGCAATCGCCCAGTTGATGCGGAACCTTGCCCGATGAGCGTGCGGCTCGCCGTATTCGACTGTGACGGGACACTGGTCGATGGCCAGGCTGCGGTCTGCGATGCGATGGATGCGGCCTTTGCCGAGGTTGGGGCGGCGCTGCCCGATCGTCATGCGGTGCGCCGCGCGGTGGGGCTCAGCCTGCCTCAGGCAATCCGCTTGCTGCTGCCCGACGCCAACGAGACACTGCGCAGCGCGATCGACCGTGCCTATCGCGACTCGTTCCGCCAGACGCGCGAGAGCGGTGCCCTGGTCGAACCGCTTTATGACGGCATCCCCGAACTGCTCGCCGCCCTGCATGGGCAAGGCTGGGCGTTGGGGGTGGCGACCGGCAAGAGCGATCGGGGCCTCGCCCATTGTCTCGCCACCCACGGCCTTTCCCATCTGTTCGGTACGCTCCAGACCGCTGATCGCCACCCGTCCAAGCCGCACCCGGCCATGCTCGAGGCCGCGATGGACGACGTACTTGCCCTGCCCGATGATACGGTGATGATCGGCGACACGCAGTTTGACATGGACATGGCCCGGGCAATCGGCGTGCGTGCGATCGGGGTCAACTGGGGCTATCACACTCCGGATGAATTGATTGCCGCCGGGGCCGATGCCGTCGCCACATCCCCCACTCACCTGCTGGAACTTCTGTCATGAGCCAACCCGATCCCGCCCGCCAGCGCTTCATCGTCCTGCAACTGCTGCGCCTCAGCGGAGCGGTATTCGCCCTGCTTGGCCTGCTGATCGTTGCGCGCCGGGTCGATATGCCGATCGCTGCGGGCTATGCCTTCCTGATCGTCGGCTTCGTCGACCTGTTCGTGGTGCCGCTGCTGCTGGCCAAACGCTGGAAGTCACCGCCACAATGAAGCGCTTTTACAAGGCGGTGGCGGTCGAGGCGGCAGAGGGCGGCTGGCAGGTGTTCCTCGACGGCCGCGGGATCAAGAGCGTCGGCGGGCGTCCGCAGATCGTCCCCACCCGCGCACTGGCCGATGCGCTGGCCGCCGAATGGAACCGCCAAGGCGAGGAAATCGATCCAGCCGGCTTCGTGCTGCGCGACATGGCCGATTTTGCGATCGACGTGATCGGCCCCGATCGCCCCGGCGCGATCGCCGCGCTGCTGCGCTTCGGCGAGGGCGACACGCTGCTCTATCGCGCCGAGGCGGGCGAACCGCTGCACCGGCGTCAGGTCGAGCGGTGGGAACCTCTGATCAACGCCGCCGAAGCGCGCTGGGACATTCATTTCGAGCGGATGGAGGGGATCATTGCCCGGCCCCAGCCCGCTGCGACGCTGGCAAGGCTGCGCGCGGTGCTGGACGCGGAGGGCGACTTTACGCTGTCAGCGGTCAATACCGTCGCCTCGCTCGCTGCCTCGCTCACCGTCGCGCTCGCCGCACTGCAACCCGGTGCCGATGCGGTCGATCTGTGGGCGCTGGCCAATCTCGAGGAGGATTGGCAGGCCGAGCAATGGGGCAAGGACGACGAGGCTGAGGCCCGCCGCACCCGGCGTCTTGCCACTTTCACTGCCGCCGTGGAATTCGCGCGGATGGCCCGGACCGGTTAGGCAGCCACCCTATCCGCTGATCCAGTCCACCACCTGGCCCGCAACGGCATTGGCCGCCTCGTTAAGCGCGGGGCCAACCGCAGCGGCGGCGGGATCAACCGATTTGACCACCGCTTCAAACCGTTTGGTGGTGACTTCGCCGGTGGGTGCGGTGCGCAGGGCATCGAAGCGGACGATGACTGAGTTGGTGCCCGCGTCATAGCCCATGTCGAGCAGTTTGCCGCCCAGCCGGGTGCCGGTGGCGGGAACCTGCTGGTCATCCTCCAGCACCAGCCGTCCACCGCGCGCGCGCAGCCGCTCGGCAAGCAGGGCGCGGAACTGCCGGGTGGGGCGTTCCACCCACTGCGCGTCCTTTATGTAAGCCACGTCGACCGCGTTGACCTGCACCGGTATCCGCTGCACCGACAGCCGGCTGTCGGTTTCCGGCTCCATCACCATCACCGCGTCGGCGGGGCGGCCGCTGGCCGTGGCGCCCGGCTTTGCGCTTTCGGTGGAAGACAGGCGCAGCAGCATTGCCGGCGCCTTTGAATTGCCCACCAGTCCGCCCAGGCAGCCCCCCAGGGACAGCGTCAACAGCGCCGCCAGACCAACCCCGCGCAAAGCCCGTGCCCGCATCTTCATGTGCTCCATTTTCCCGTTCACGGCTTGTAATCCGGCAGTTTCCGGCCGCCGAGCACGGCCCCCGCGCCCTCGTCCTGAATTTTTTCGGTCACATCGCGCAGCGCCTTGGTGGTGGAGCGCAAATCGCGGATCGCGGCTTCGGCGGCGGGCAGCGTCGTTTCGTTGAACTGGCGCGCGGCCGGCTGCGTGCTCTTCAGGGTTTCCTGCAACTGATCCGCTGCACCCTGAGCCGATTTCAATGTACCGCGCAGCGATTGAGCCAGATTCACGCCCTCGCCATTGACAAGCTGGTCTGCCGAACCGGCAACCTTTTCAAACGCCGCGAGAGACGATCGGGCCTGGATCAGCGTTGCCTGCAAATCCGTCATCGTCTTTTCGAATTGCGGGGAAGCCTTGGCGACATTGGCCGAAAGCGTATCCGTGTTGGACAGGATGTGCGCGATCGATTTCTGGTTTTCGTCGGACAGCACCAGCGTCATCCGCTCGGTAAGGGTGGCCAGCCGTTCAAGCAGGACGGGCGCGCTGTTGAGCAGTTCGCCAAGCCCGCCGCGCTTGGTCGGGATCACGGGCACCCCTTCCGGGCCGACCTCCACCAATCGCGGCGCACCTTTCACCGCACCTTCAAGCTGGACGTTGGACACGCCGGTAAAGCTGCCTTGCAAGGTTGCCGTCACGCCCTGAAGGATCGGCACCCCTTCATCGATGGCAATCCGCACCCGGACGAAGCTGGGATCCTTGCGCCATAATTCGATCCGCTTGACCTGTCCCACCGGCACACCCGAAAAGGTTACGCCCGACCCCTTGGACAGCCCATCGACCGATTGCTTGAAGAAGATGTCATATTCGTTGAGGTCACCGCGGTTGATCCGCGCGACCCAGATTATGATCCCGGCGACCAGCGCCAGCAGGGCCAGCGTGACCGCGCCCACCCAGACATGATTGGCCCTGGTTTCCATCGGTTCCCTATTCCCCTGCTTCCGGGCGCTTGTCCATGCCCTTGGCCTTTGGTTGATCATCCCGCGCGGCACTTACGTTTTCGCCGACGCTGCGCGCGGCGCGCCCGCGCGGGCCGTTGAAATATTCCTGGATCCACGGATGGTCGAGCGCCAGCAGCTCTGGAATCGTCCCGACCGCGATCACCCGCTTGTCCGCCAGCACCGCCACACGGTCGCAAATCGCATAAAGCGTATCGAGATCGTGGGTGATCAGAAACACCGTCAGCCCCAACGTATCCTGCAGCGCCCCGATCAGCGAATCGAACGCCGCCGCGCCGATCGGGTCAAGCCCGGCGGTCGGCTCATCCAGAAACAGCAGTTCCGGATCGAGCGCCAGCGCGCGGGCCAGGCCGGCGCGTTTCTTCATCCCCCCTGACAGTTCCGATGGATACTTCGCCGCCGCCTCGGCCGGCAGGCCAGACAGCCTGACCTTGAAGCGAGCAATCTCGTGCCGCAGATCGTCCGACAGGCCGGGATAGAATTCCTGCAGCGGCACCTCTACGTTTTCCGCCACGGTCAGGGTTGAAAACAGCGCCCCGCCCTGGAACAGCACACCCCAGCGGCTGCGAATATCGATATCGTCATCATCGCGCGCGGCCGTAATATCATCGCCCAGCACCGTGATCTTCCCGGCATCGGGCACTTGCAGACCGATGATCGATCGCATCAGCACCGATTTGCCGGTGCCCGATCCGCCCACCACGCCCAGAATCTCACCGCGCCTGACCGTCAGGGACAGATCATCGTGGATGACCTGTCCGTCAAAACTGTTGCGCAGCCCCTCCACCACGATCGGATGATCCCGGTCATAGTCGGTAACGCGGTCAGGTCTGTGCCGGTTCATCCCCAGCCGACCTCGCTGAAAAACACCGCAAAAAAGGCGTCAAGCACGATCACCGCAAAGATCGCCTGGACCACCGCGATCGTGGTGCGCAGCCCGACTTCCTCCGAATTGCCCTCTACCTGCATCCCCTGATAACAGCCGGCCAGCGCCACGATTGCGCCAAATACCGGCGCCTTGACCAGCCCGACCCACAGGTCATGCAGCGGCACCACGTCCTGAATGCGGCTGAGAAAGGTGGCGAACGGAATGTCCAGCGTCAGCGTGGAAATCGCCGCCCCGCCGAACACCGCCAGCACCGAGGCATAGAAGCCCAGCAGCACCATCATCAGCGTGCAGGCCAGCACCCGCGGGATGACCAAGGCCTCCATCGGGGAAACGCCGATGGTCCGCATCGCGTCAATCTCTTCGGTCAGCTTCATCGTCCCAAGCTGTGCGGCAAAGGCCGATCCGGAACGACCCGCAACCATGATCGCGGTCATCAACACGCCCAGTTCGCGAAACGAAAGCCGCCCGGTCAGGTTGATGGTATAGATTTCCGCGCCGAATTGCTGAAGCTGCACCGCCCCCTGCTGAGCGATCACCACGCCGACCAGAAAGCTCATCAGGCCAACGATGCCCAGCGCCGAAACCCCCACCAGCTCCATCTGCCGGACCAGCGCCTTGCCGCGAAACTGCGATGGGTGAGCGATAAGCTGCCCCATGGAAACCATCATCGCGCCGATGAATTCCAGAAAGGCCAGCGCCCCGGTGCCCATGCCCGAAACATAGTCCCCCACCGATGACAGCACCCGGCGCACCGCCGGCAGCCGCGGCGGGACAATTGCGGTATCATCCCGCGTGCCGGCTATGGCATCGATCAAACGCCGCGCCCGGGCGCTGGCGCCAACAATCTCCGCATCGTGGTGCCGCGCCAGCCGCACCGCGATCCATGCGCCAACCGTATCGATTGCGCTGACCTGGCTGAGATCGACCCGCGCAACCGCTCCGTCAAACGCGCGCAGCCCTGCATCAAGCCGTGACGCGGAGGAAACGACCAACGGCCCGCTGAGCGCCAGGGTCACGGCACCGTCAGCGTCAGTCGTACTGGTGAAATCACTCAATTCACGCATCGTTGCCGTTCATGCGGGAAAATCCGCGCGCCGACAAGCGTGGCCGCGCTTGCCAGGTTCGCGGGGCGCTGGCAAAGCGCCCGGCCATGACCGACACCGCGCTAGACAAGACCTTCGACCCCGCCGCGATCGAGGCGAAGTGGTATGCCCATTGGGAGGCAAACGGCCTGTTCCGCCCAGACCGGCCGAACGCCCAGCCCTTCACCATCGTCAACCCGCCGCCCAACGTAACGGGATCGCTGCACATCGGCCACGCGCTGGACAACACCTTGCAGGACGTAGTGATCCGCTATGAGCGGCTGCGCGGCAAGGATGCGCTGTGGGTGGTCGGCACCGATCACGCCGGCATCGCCACGCAAATGGTGGTCGAACGGCAGATGGAAGCCGCGCAGGACAAGCGCACCAATTACACCCGCGAACAATTCGTGGACAAGGTGTGGGAATGGAAAGCCGAAAGCGGCGGGACGATCACCCGCCAGCTGCGCCGCCTGGGCTGTTCAATGGACTGGAGCCGCGAACAGTTCACCATGGACCCGCACTTCACCAAGGCGGTGGTGAAGGTCTTCGTCGATCTTTACAACGAAGGGCTGATTTACCGCGACAAACGGCTGGTCAACTGGGATCCGCGCCTGAAAACCGCAATCTCTGACCTTGAGGTGGAGACGCGCGAGGTAAAGGGCAGCTTCTGGCGCTTCCGCTATCCCTTCGCCGACGGCAGCGGTTCGGTTGAGGTGGCGACCACCCGGCCCGAGACGATGCTGGCCGACATGGCCGTGGCGGTGAACCCGGAGGATGAGCGCTATAAGGCGGTGATCGGCAAGGACATTCTCCAGCCGATCACGGGCCGCACCTTCAAGGTGGTGGCCGATGAACACGCCGACCCCGAACTGGGCAGCGGCGTGGTCAAGATCACCCCGGGGCACGATTTCAACGACTTCGAAGTGGGCAAGCGCGCCGGGATCAAACCCGCCGATATGCTCAATATGTTCGATGCCGAAGCAAAGGTGGTGCAGACCGCCGATGGGCTGGTGCCGGACGAATTCATCGGCATGGAACGTTTCGCCGCCCGCAAACTGGTGGTCAGCCGCATGAAGGAACTTGGCTTCCTGATCCCCCATGTCGACAAGGACGGCGCGGAACATGACGCCGAACCGCGCACCATCCAGACCCCCTTCGGCGACCGCGGCGGGGTGGAAATCGAACCGTGGCTGACTGACCAATGGTATGTCGATGCCAAGGTGCTGGCCCAGCCCGCGATAGAGGCGGTGAAAAGCGGCGCGATCGAGATCGTGCCAAAGACCTGGGAAAAGACCTGGTTCCACTGGATGGAGAACATCCAGCCCTGGGCAATCTCGCGGCAGTTGTGGTGGGGGCACCGGATTCCGGCGTGGTATGCGCCCAAGGTAACGTCCTCTGGCGGCAAAACCACTTATCACTCGGGCTTCTCGATCGACGGGAACAACCCCCCAGTGATGACAAATCCAAACATCTCCGTCGCGGAGTCCTACGAGGACGCGGTGACAATTCTGAAAGCTCAGTATCCAGAGAACGTGGGCTTTGTCCGCTGCGATAGCTGGGAAGATTGGCGGCGGATCATTCTGAATGGGATTGCGTCAGGGCAGCACCCAGGAGTTGACGGAAATCCAGTCCCCGTTGTGCGGGACAACGACGTCCTCGACACCTGGTTCTCCTCGGCGCTGTGGCCCTTTGCCACGCTGGGCTGGCCGGACGCACAAGTCCCTCCCCTTCAAGGGGAGGTGGCAGCGCGTAGCGCTGACGGAGGGGTGTCGCCCCCTCCGGCAAGCGCGACACCCCTCCACCACCCTGCGGGCGGTCCCCCTCCCCTTGCAGGGGAGGCAAATCTGCTCGCGCGCCACTATCCCAACGATCTCCTTATCTCCGGCTTTGACATCCTGTTCTTCTGGGATGCGCGGATGGCGATGCAGGGGATTCACTTCATGAACGAGGTGCCGTGGCGGCGGCTGTACCTTCACGGGCTGGTCCGCGCCGCCGATGGCCAGAAGATGTCCAAGAGCAAGGGCAACGTGGTCGATCCGCTGGGCCTGATCGACAAGTACGGGGCCGATGCGCTGCGCTTTTTCATGGCGGCGATGGAAAGCCAGGGCCGCGACGTGAAGATGGATGAGCGCCGGGTTGAAGGCTATCGCAACTTCGCCACCAAGCTGTGGAACGCGGCGCGGTTCTGCCAGGCCAACGGCATCGGCGCGAGCCACTCGATCAAAGCGCCCCCCGCCACCAGCGCGGTCAACAAGTGGATCACCGGCGAAGTGGTGGAAACCCTGGCCGAGCTGGACAAGGCCATGGCCGACCTGCGCTTCGATGCGGCGGCCAACGCGATCTACCACTTCGTCTGGGACCAGTTCTGCGACTGGTACATCGAGCTGATCAAGGGATCGTTCGACGATGAAACCAAGGCCGTGGCCGGCTGGGTGCTTGACCAGATTCTGGTGATGCTCCACCCGTTCATGCCCTTTGTGACGGAGGAGTTGTGGGCCAAGCTGGGCGACCGGGCCAACTATCCGCTGATCACCGCGAAGTGGCCGGAGCCGGGCGCAAAGGTGGACGGCGCGGCCAAGGCCGAGGTCGATTGGCTGATCGCGCTGATCGGCAACCTGCGCACCGCCAAGAACGAGCTTGGCATAGCTCCCGGTGCCAGACTCGACGCCTACCTGCCTGCCCCGAGTACAGCAACGCGCGGCATCATCGAGCGCAATCCAGCGGCGATCGAACGTCTCGCGCGGCTCAGCGCCATCCGCTTCGAGGCTGCCCCGGCGGGCGCGGCGATGCAGATTGGCGTGGGGGATGCCAATGTGGTGGTTCCCCTTGAAGGCGTGATCGACATCGCCGCTGAAAAGGCCCGTCTGGCCAAGGCGCTTGAGGTTTCGGCCAAGGAAGCCAAGGCGCTTGAGGGGCGGCTCTCCAACGCCGCCTTTGTCGAGAAGGCCAAGCCCGAAGCGGTTGAGAAGGCCCGTGCGGACCATGCCATGCACGCGGCCGAAGCCGAGCGGCTGGCGGCAGCGTTGCAGCGATTGGGGTGAGGGTGCGCATGGGCTTCGACAGGCTCAGCCTGAGCGGGGTGGGGTATTCCGGGCGAGAATTCTGCCTCACCCAGTCAAACAGTCGCCGCTCAGCCTGATCTGTTGAAGGCGTGCGTAAGGCCTCCGCGCGCGCCCGATCCGGACGCTGCGCTCTATGCTTGCCCCCCAATCGCATCCAGCCGCGCCACGGCCTCATCGGGCAACACCAGGTCCGCCGCGGCAAGATTTTCGCGCAGGTGCCCCAGCGAGGATGTGCCTGGGATCAGCAGCACGTTGGGTGAGTGCTGCAGCAGCCACGCCAGCGCAACCTGCATCGGGCTGGCCCCCAGTCCGGCAGCGACCGCGTTGAGCGCATCCGATTGCAGCGGGCTAAACCCGCCGAGCGGAAAGAACGGAACATAGGCAATCCCCTCCCCCGCCAGCCATTCTATCAGGCCATCATCATGACGGTTGGCCAGGTTACAGGCGTTCTGGACACAGACGATCGGCACAATCCTGCGCCCGTCCTCAACCTGCTTGCGGGTGACGTTGCTAAGGCCGATGTGGCGGATCAGCCCTTGCTGCTGAAGCGCCGCCAGTGTTTCAAGCTGCAGCTCAAGCGGGCCTTCACCGGGTGCATGAAGCCCGTGCATCGAGCGCATATTGACCACTTCAAGCTGATCCAGCCCCAGGTTTTCAAGGTTGCTTTCCACCCCCCGGCGCAACTCGTCGGGAGAGAAGGCACCCAGCCATTCGCCCTGATCGCCGCGCCGCCCACCCAGCTTGGTAACGATTGTCAAGTCGGCAGGATAGGGATGCAGCGCCTCATGGATCAGACGGTTGGTCACATAGGGGCCATAGTAATCGCTGGTGTCAATGTGATCGACCCCGGCTGCAATAGCTGCCCGCAGCACCGCTACCGCCTGATCATGGTCGCGCGGCGGGCCGAACACACCCGGCCCGGCAAGCTGCATCGCGCCGTATCCCATGCGTTTGACCGTGCGATCCCCCAGCGTCCAGGTTCCGGCGGCAGACAGGTCGGGGTTGGCGATCCCGGTCATTGTGATTCTCCTTGCGCGTTAAGGGGATAGGATAGGCGCGGACTGCCGGGCAGCCAAGCCGGTTCGACAAGCCCGGGCCTTGCCTCTATGACGCGCGGCGATGCTGACCCTTGCCACCACCACCCCGGGCGAGCCGGAGATCTTCGCCTCGCTGCAAGGCGAAGGGCCGAGCATGGGCCGCCCGGTGGCCTTTGTCCGCCTGTCGCGCTGCAATCTGGCCTGCCAATGGTGCGACACCGCCTACACCTGGCGGTTCGATGGCGATAACCGCCCGCATCGCGATGGGCTGACTTTCGATCGCGCGACCAACCGGATCGCCCTGTCCGAACGCGACGTTGCCCAGCGGATTGCCATGCTGGCGCAGGACCGGCTGGTTATTACCGGGGGCGAACCGCTGCTCCAGGCGGCGGCGCTGGCCCGGATGGTCGCCTTGCTGGGCGACATGACGGTGGAGATCGAAACCAACGGAACCGTCGCCCCTCACCCCGCGCTCGATCCGCTGGTGGTGCAATATACGGTCAGTCCGAAGTTGAAACATTCGGGCAATGCCCTTGAACTTGCCCAGATTCCCGAGCGGCTGACCGCCTGGGCCAATGAACCTAAAGCATGGTTCAAGTTCGTGATCGCGGCGGCGGATGACCTCGCCGAAGTGCTGGACCTGATCGCCCGCCACGGGATCGATCGCGCCCGCGTCTATCTGATGCCTGAGGGCACCGACAGCCAGACCCTGCGCGACCGGGAACGCTGGCTGGCACCGCTGGCGATAGAGCACGGCCTGCGCCTGTCAGACCGGCTGCACATCCACCTTTACGGTGACACGCGCGGGACGTGAAGCGCCGAACTCAGCGCCCCTGAGCGCGCCAGCGTTGGACGGTGCGCTGCACCATCTCTTCTTCGCCGCCGCTGTTGTTCCACAGCTGGGAGAACGAAGGATCGGCGCTGGCCGGGCGTTTGACTTCTTCAAGATCATCAAAGCTGACGCGGATCGGGATCGAAACACCTTCGCCGCAGATGATGCATTCGCGGTTGCGCAGCGCCGGGATCGCATCAAGAAAGCCGCGTGCGCCTTCGGGCATGGCGGCCTTTACGAAGGCCTGGTCGCGATCGTTGTTGAGGCGCATCGAAATGATCGTGCCGCACTGTGACAGCACGCCTTCGGCAAGGTCCGATGGGCGCTGGGTGATCAGGCCGAGCGAGATGCCGTATTTGCGGCCTTCCTTGGCGATGCGGCTGAGAATCCGGCCAACTGACGAGCCATCGGCGTTTTTCTCGTTGGGGACATAGCGGTGTGCTTCCTCACAGACCAGCAGCACCGGCCGGGTCTTTTCATCGCGCGACCAGATCGCAAAGTCGAACACAAGGCGGCTGAGAACGGCCACCACGGTACTGGTGATGTCTGAAGGCACCCCCGACACGTCGATGATCGAGATCGGCTTGCCCCGGCTGGGCATACGGAAAATCTTGGCGATGAATTCGGCCATGGTATCGCCGACCAGCATCCCTGAAAACATGAACTGATAGCGCGGATCGGCCTTCAATTCATCGATCTTGGTCTTGATCCGCATGAACGGCGCGGTTGATGTTGCCTTGTCCAGCTTGCCCATCTCGTTCTGGATGATCGTGGTCAGGTCCGAGAGCAGATAGGGGATCGGCGAATCTACCGTCAGCTTGCCCATGCCTTCGGCCATGCGGTTCTTGGTCCGCGCGGCGAGCAGGCATTTGGACAGGATGTCGGCATCTTCCTGCCGCTGGTTGCCGGTAGAGGTCAGGAACACTTCGCAATGTTCTTCAAAATTCATCAGCCAATAGGGCATCTGCAGGTTGGACACGTCAAAGATCATGCCGGTCTGCTTGAAGGCCGCCGAATATTCGCCGTGCGGATCGATCATCACGATATGCCCTTCGGGGGCATGTTCGCAGATGCGGTGCAGGATCAAAACGGCGCTGGTCGATTTGCCGGTACCGGTCGAGCCGAGCAGTGCAAAGTGTTTGCCCAGCATCGCATCGACATAAAGCCCGGCGCGGATGTCGCGGGTGGGAAAGACCGTGCCGACTTCAACATTGGCGCGCCCGTCGGACGCATAGATCTGCTTGAGATCGTTGCTGGTGGCCGGGTAGATGAGCGCGCCGGGAATGGGATACCGGGTGACGCCGCGGCGGAATGAGTGAATCCGGCCAGTCAGCCGTTCTTCATCACCTTCGCCCAGAAAATCGATCGCGGCCAGAATGCCGCCGGGGGTCTTGGAATCCTGACGCTGGGTGCGGACCGATGCGAGCAGCCAGCCCCGGCCAACCCGGATCTTGACCTGGCTGCCAACCTGGCCGGCCAGCGCCACGGACGGATCACCATCGCCCGCGCATTCCTGCAAGCGGGTCAGGTCCAGCGCGATCTGGCTGCCCGAACCGGCGATTTCCAGCACGATGCCAATCGGTTCCAGCGCATTTTCAAAAGGCTGCTGCGCCACGCCTGCCGCGGCGTTGACCGCATCGGCCGGAATGTGTGCCCCCTGCGCCGGACTGGCGCCAGCATATCCCTGGTGGTTCATATCGCTCATTGAAATGTGCGTTCCCCTGCGACCCTGCCGAAGTGTTAGGGGGCTTGAGTTAAGATTGGCCTAAACACACAGCCAAGTGCATCAAATAAGGGCAAACAATCGTCCGGCCAGAAAGCCCATGGCAACCGATATGGCAACGGCAACCAGTCCGTACCAAAATCCGTCATTTTCAGCGAACAGTTCGACGAACCGTTCAAAGCCCTGCTTTTTCACCTGAACCCGGCTGATCGCCGACGCAACCACCCGGCCATGGGTGATCGCAAAGGTTTCCGCGGTATAGGTTCCGGTCTGGACGTTGGATGGCAGGGCGATGCGGGCCTGATAGAGTACCTGTTCACTTACCGTGACGCCCCGGGCATCTTCCTTGTAAAGCCCGTCGCGCTGCATCAGATCGACCAGCCCGGCAGAAAATCGTGCCTGCTGCTTGGGATCGTAGGATCCGATCGGTGAAAGCTGCAACCACGGCAGCCCCAGTTCATAGATTGCGGCGGTCTTGTCATCGACGATCTTGTTGATCGGTTTTGATGATGCCACCGCGAAATATGTGGGGGCGGAACGGAATTCGGCGCTGACCGCGTTGACCCAGATCCCGGCGATGCGCTGTTTTTCGCGCAGCACGATTGACCGGGTTGGCCCCTTCAGCACCACGACGATGTCATAATCCTGCCCCGCGCGCGATCCCTCTGGCGTCAGGATCGCGCCGAACAGCAGCAGGTCCGCACCGCGAAATCCCTGCCGCACCTGCACTTCATGCTGGGAGATTTCCGGAACCAGAATCGGATCGCGTGCGCCGGTCAGCACGACCAGCGCCAGAAGGCACAGCAACCGCTTCACAGCGGCGCCACCGTGTAAATCTCATCCGGACGCCAGCCCAGTCCCAGTGCCATGCGCAGCGCCACCACCAGCACGATTGCGGCAAGAACAAAACGCAGCCGTTCCGCCGGCAGCTTCTGCGCCAGCTGCGCCCCGATCTGCGCGCCGGATACCGAACCGACCAGCAGCAGCAGCGCCAGCACCACGTCCACCGCCTTGGTGGTCACGGCGTGCATCATGGTTGTGGCCATGGTCACATACAGGATCTGGAACAGTGATGTGCCAACCACCACCCCCGCGCTCATCCCCAGGATGTAAAGCATCGCGGGCACCAGCACGAACCCGCCGCCGATCCCCATCAGCATGGTCAGGATCCCGGTGAATATGCCCAGCAGCAACGGAGCCAGCGGAGAGATGTAAAGGCCCGATCGATAGAACCGCCAGCGCAGCGGCAGGCTGGCGACCATCGGATGATGCCGGCGCTTGCGCGCGGGCAGCGGAATACCGGTTTTCTGCGCCTGCAACGCAGCCCAGCTTTCCCGCGCCATCACCCCGCCGATCCCGCCAAGCAACAGGACGTAAAGGATGTTGATCACCACGTCGATCTGGCCAAGGTTTTGAAGCAGGCGGAAAATCCCCGCCCCCAGCACGGTGCCGATGATGCCACCAGCCACCATCACCCCGCCCATCTGGTAATCGACCCCGCCGCGCTTCGAATGAGCGAATACGCCCGATACGCTGGCCCCGGTCACCTGGCTGGCCGCTGATGCGGCGGCAACCGTGGGGGGGATGCCATAAAAGATCATCAACGGCGTGGTCAGAAACCCGCCGCCGACGCCGAACATACCCGAAAGAATCCCCGTCAACGCCCCCAGCGCGACGATAACCAGGCCGTTCACCGAAAGGTTGGCGATGGGAAGATAGACGTCCATGTCGTGCCCCTTCGCCTATCCTAGCGGCATGGTGGAGGAAAGACTATCAGCCCTAGAATCCGGCGGAAAGTGTTATCGCCGGTCCCGATGTCGGCACGGCATTGCCGGCAACGCGGAACCGCCAGTCAGCCGAAACACGGCTGCCCACCGATCCCAGCGGCAGGGCAAGCGTCGCCGTGGGGCCAACATCGATCCGCCCGGCACCCTTTTGCGCCCCGCCCCAGGCGCCGGCCCCGGCGCGCAGTTCCCAGCGCCCCGCCCCGGCAATGCGCCGTTCAAGCCGGCCCTGACCATCGACGAAGCCGGTCGCAAAACGGCCGCCGACGTAGCCTGCCTGGGCATAGACCTCTGCCCGGAAACCCTGCGGCAGCTTGATCGGCGGCACTTCGCTGACCACGGCCAGTGCCGGGCGAAGCACCGTCCCGCTGGCGGTGCGTGTGGCGCGGACCTCCACCATTGCCGATGCTGGCACGCGGGCAATCGGGCGCGCGGAAAGGCCCCCCGCGAATTCCTCTCCGCGCGGGGACTGCAGACCGCTGGTGACGCGGGCATAAAGCGCGGGCCGGTTGGGACTGGACGGTGCCAGCCGATAGCGGACCACCGCGCCGGCCTGACTCGCGCCATAGGCTGCCGATGGCGCACCGCCCCCAGCCAGTCCGCCGCCGGGCAGGTTGAAGCCCGTGCCGCAGCGGCGCAGCATCAGCCAGCCATCCGCCGACCACCGCGAAGGCCGTGGCGATCCCGCCGATCCCGCCGGAACCGGTAGCGGCACGGCGTGCGGTGGCAGATCGGGCATAGGCAATTGCGCCAACGCAGCCAGCCACAGCATCTGGTGTCCACCTGCAATGCGCGGGCTGACGGGTTGCGGCGCAAATGAGCCTGCGGGTGCGAGCGGTACGGCGTGACCATTCGAATCGATCGGTGCGTCGCGCCAGACCGGTGCCGCAACCGGAACCGGGGCACGATGCAGACGCACTGCATCAAGCACCGACCCCGCTCGCCCAGCGTCATCCGCCACCGGTGCGGGCCGTGTTCCGGCAAGGACGACAGCGGGAAGATCCTGCTGCCGGGAAGATGCCGCAATCTTTCCGGGCGCTTTCGTGTGGGCGGCGGCAGAGTCAGGGCGATCCGTGCCAGACCATGCAACCGCGCGGGCACCGGCCCACGTCACCAGCAGCAGCGACAGCGCCACGATCGGCTGCCCCCTGCGTCCGGATCGTCCGCCTGTCGTCATGCCCTGGCTCCACGCGGCTCGATGTTGATCATCACTGCCTGATCGGCAGGATGGGTATGATGCGCAGTCTTGTCCCACACAACCCGTTGGCCGCGCAGTGACCGCACATAGGCACCCAGCGCCCGACGGCCGGCCATGATCGCAATGATATTGCCAACCGGGATACGCAGCACCGCCCGCAATCCTTCGGCCCAGCCATATTCGCGTGCGGTAAAAGCCATGCGCCAGGCGGCTCGCCACACGAAACCCACCAGACTGATTGCCGTCAGCATCCCGATCAACCGGCCCGGTTCATGGCCGCCGGCCCAGCCCAGCCCATGCGCCGCGATCAGCACCGTCTCGATCAGCAACAGCAAATAGGCTGCAAACAGCACCAGCGCCGTGAGCGGCCCGCGCCGGTCGCGCAGCGCCATCCACAACTCCATCGGCCGCGCGCTCCAGCCCATGCGGTCCCACGCCTGAAAGGCAATGCCGTGAACCCAGCGCGTCTTCTGCCGCACCGCGCCGGGCAGTTCCCCCGGGAAATAGCTGGACGTGGCCACCAGATTGCCGCCCGCGTCACGCAGGCGCAGGAACGTGCTGCCGCGCCCCCCGCGCGACAGGGTCAGCCCCAATTCGTAATCCTCTGTCAGGCAATCGGTGGCGAAGGGGCCGCTCTCTCCCTCTCCAGCGCGCAGATCGGCCAGGCGGGCCAGGGCGCTTCGGGAAAAGCCGCAGCCAACCCCCGCTGCCGGAATGGCCGCGCCCACGGCAGCGCGCATCACCAGGGTTTTGGTATGGGCTTCGGCAAATTCGTCGGCATAGTGCCCGGCAATCCAGCGCGAATTTGCCTGCAACGCGGGGCGAACCGGGATCTGCACAAAATCGTGCCCGGTCAGCGCCATGTCGATCGCCTGAAGCGCGGCGGGGTGAACCATATCTTCCGAATCGTGAAGGATCACCGCGCGGAACCGCTGGCCGCCACGCGCTTCATCCAGCGTCAGCGCGGCATAGAGCCGGTTGAGGCAATCCGCCTTGGTGGTTGGGCCATGAGCGGCGTGAACGATCACACGAACCCGCGGATCGTCGGATGCCGCCTGCGCAGCAACGGCAATCGTCGCCGCATCATTGGCGTAACAGCCAATATACAGACGCAGTTCGCGCTGGTGCCAGGTCCGCAGCATATGAGTGATGGTGGTGGCGATCACCCCGGCTTCGTCATAGGCCGGAACCAGCACCGCGGTCGGCCCGGTCAATTCCGCCCCGCCAAATCCGTGAGGCAACCGCGTGGTGCGGGCGCGGCCAGTGAGCTTGAGCCAGACCCACGTCAAATCTACGGCAAATTCGTCAATCAGGCCCACCACCAACCAGAACGCCGCGAAGACGAGCAGTTCGTGTTCGATGGGCACAAGCCACTGCAGAAACGGGCCGAAACCCGATTCAGCCCAAGTCATGGTCCTCAACCCCCTTAACCGGCGCAATTTTTCCTGACCCTAATGTCAAGTTGATCCTCTGGCAATCTGGCCAGCCCTGCAAAAAGCCGTCCGCAGTTCCGGTTTTGGTTGCCATCGCGGCAAAGTTCCGCAAATCGCCTGCCATGCCCTTCAATCGCCACCCCATCTCCCGGATCGCCAGCCGCATAAACCAGTTGTTCCATGGCGAATCCGGTGCCGGCATTTTGCTGATACTGGTCGCCGTCGCCGCCATGGCGATTGCCAACTCCAACCTTGCCGATGCCTATCATCACCTGTTCCATGGCACCCTGTGGTGGAGCCCGGTCGCCAAGCTGGATACGCTGCACCTCTGGATCAACGATGCGCTGATGGCGCTGTTCTTCTTTGTGGTCGGGCTTGAGATCAAGCGCGAGGTGCTGGAGGGCGAACTGGCAACCCCGGCGCAGCGCCGCCTGCCGGTGCTGGCGGCTGCGGCGGGCATGATCTTTCCCGCTGCCATCTTCCTGCTGGTCACCCGCGATCAGCCCAGCCTGCATCAGGGCTGGGCCATTCCCGCCGCAACCGACATTGCCTTTGCAGTGGGGGTGCTCAGCCTGCTCGGGTCGCGGGTGCCACCCTCATTGCGGCTGTTTCTGCTGACCGTGGCGATCGTTGACGATCTTGGCGCGGTAACGATCATCGCCCTGTTCTACACCGCAAACCTGGCGCTGGGCTGGCTGGCGGCTTCGATGGCGGTGCTGGCCGTGCTGGTTGCGCTCAACCGGCGCGGGGTGACGAGCGGCTGGCCCTATGCAATCGGCGCGCTGGTGCTGTGGTTCACGGTGCTGCATTCCGGCGTCCACGCCACGGTGGCGGGTGTGCTGGCGGCGATGTGCGTACCGATCAAGCTTGATGCGAACGGCAACTGCCTGCTGCTGCGGATGGAACACGCGCTTGCGCCGGTCAGCGCCTATTTTGTGGTCCCGCTGTTCGGCTTTGCCAACGCCGGGGTCCACTTGCCCTCGGGCGGCGGAGCGGGCCTGGCCGCCGCGCTGCCGCTGGGCGTGGGTCTGGGGCTGTTCCTGGGCAAGCAGATCGGGATCTTCGGCGCGATCGTGGGGGCGGAGCGCAGCGGCTTTGCCGCGCGGCCCGCAGGCGCCAGCCTGCTGCAACTGTGGGGCATATCCTTGCTGTGCGGGATTGGTTTCACGATGAGCCTGTTCATCACCCAGCTTGCCTTTCCCGCCAGCCCCGAACTGATCGAGGAGGCCAAGCTGGGCGTGATCATGGGATCAACCGCGGCAGCGCTGCTGGGCTTCGCCGTGCTGCGCCTGGCTCCGCGCAGACCAGCCTGATCGCTTACCAGGAACCGGTGTTGGGCATCGATGCCCACGGCTCCTGCGGCGGCAGATGGCCTTCCTGCAACAGCTCCACCGAAATGCCATCGGGCGATTTGACGAAAGCCATATGCCCGTCGCGCGGGGGGCGGTGGATGATGTGCCCCGCATCGGCCAGCCGCTGGCAAACGTCATAGATGTCATCGACCCGGTAAGCGAGATGGCCGAAATTGCGCCCGCCGCTATAGCTTTCGCCAGCGCCGCCTTCGTCCGGCCAGTTCCAGGTCAGTTCCACCTCCGCCACGCCTTCATCGCCCGGCGCGGCCAGGAAAATCAGGGTAAAGCGGCCCTGGTCGTTTGAAAAACGGCGCACTTCCTTGACGCCGATAATGGCGAAGAAGGCAATGGTCGCATCGGGATCCGCAACGCGGATCATGGTGTGAAGATAACGGGTCATAGCACCTGCTTCTAGCGCCGGATCGGCGCGGGGAACAGAGCCGCCGCAAATATGGCGGCACTGTTCCCCGAAAGCCGGTCAGAACGATGCAGTCAGCGAGATGACCCCAACGGTCTTGGCCTGACGAAAGGCCTGTTCGTTGGCATAGCTGCCAACCGGGCCGAAAGTGCCGGCCAGCGCGGCATGGCTGATGTCTGTGCCCATGATCGAAGCATCCAGCGTCAGCCTTTTCCACGCATAGCTGACCCCGACGCTGTAATCGAGATAGTCCCGGCCATAGTCAAACCCGCCGGCGGTGTAGCCGGCATGGCCGTGGACTGACAGCGGCGTGCCCGGAATCCCGCTGCTGAGATCGCCATAGACGTAGGTGTTGCTGCGCGTCGGCGAGCTGAAATTGTAATTGAACACCTTTTGCGCCGGGGCGAAATTGACGCCGACTGCGGCGCGCGCCGGACCAAGCGTCTTGGCCAGCGATCCGAACAGTTCGTAATAGTTGCCACCCGTCGCCCCGGGATAGAGGTAACCGTAAACCCCGCCATCCAGCGTGACACCGCCCACGGTGCGGGCATAGCCGCCGTAAACGTCGATTTCCGATCCGCCGATATCGATCGGGCTGGTTTTGTGCGCTGCGGATGATCCCCAGGTTCCGACATAGAAGCCCGAACTATGTGTCAGCTTGATCGCCCCCTGCACCGCCGGCAGATTGTCTGACTGCGCCAGCCCGCGGAAACGGTACTGCGATACGACCGACGCGCTACCGCTGATGGTGATGTCTGACGGCGGATCGGTTTCATCCGCCAGGGCCGGTGCGGCAACCACAACTCCAGCGCCAAAAAGTGCAGCGGCCGCAAGGCCGCGAATGGACGTGAGCATAATCAATCTTCCCTTGTTGAACCGGGTAATCCGATTGGGTGCTTCGTCCCGCCTGCGCTCACCCCGCTGCCTCTCGTGCGGAGGCATGATGGGTGTGCGATCACAGTGCTGACCCGAATTGCTGCACTGCACAAGAGGCCGCGTGCCATCCGGCAAGACAACGCCGTTCAGTGTGGTATTCTTGCAACTGCTCCATGACGGGACTGGCGGCATGGCCCGCACTTTTCCGCAACATTGCCGGTTATCCGCGATGAAGCTATAGCGCGACTGCCATCAGGATCCCGTGCCCGCCCGTCAAATCGATGTTACCGTTCAAGAATCCCTTTCGCCTCTCTCCGGCCGTGGCGCTCCCCGCGGTGCCGACCGGCCAGCGCGTCTATGCGATTGGCGATGTCCACGGCTGCCTGCCGCAGCTTGAATGCCTGGCGGACGCAATAGAGTGCGATGACGCTGCGCGCGGGGATGCCGAAACAACCGTGATCATGCTGGGCGATCTGGTTGACCGCGGCCCTGACAGCGCCGGGGTGATCGCATTTGCCCGCGCCTGGCAAGGCCGCCGCAAGGTCCGCATCCTGGCCGGCAACCATGAGGAAATGTTTCTTCGATCCTTCGACGATATCAATGTTCTGCGCGAATTCCTGCGCTTTGGCGGGCGCGAGACGGTGCTGTCCTATGGCATTGAATCGGACACCTATGTCGCTGCGGAGCTGGACGAGTTGCAGATGCTGATCGCTGAACTGGTCCCCCAGGCAGACCGCGATTTCATCACCGGGTGGGAGGATTCGGTTGCGATTGGCGATTATCTGTTTGTCCATGCCGGAGTTCGTCCCGGTGTGCCGCTTGACGAACAGCGCCCGTCAGACCTTCACTGGATTCGCGGCGAATTCCTTGATTATCCAAAAAGCTTTGGCCCGATCATAGTGCATGGTCACACAATATTCGCTAAGCCGGAAGTAAAGGCAAACCGCATCGGTATTGACACCGGCGCCTATTCCACTGGCCGGCTGACCGCACTGGGGCTGCAAGGGGATCGGCGCTGGCTGATTACCGCCGAAGATGATGGTGGCACTATCACCACCGCGAAAAGGAGCATTTGATGAAGATCGCAATGGTCGGTTCGGGTTACGTTGGCCTGGTTTCCGGGGCGTGCTTTGCCGATTTTGGCCACGATGTGGTTTGCATCGACAAGGATCCGGCCAAGATCGAAAGCCTTCAGGCCGGGATCATGCCGATCTATGAGCCGGGTCTGGCCGAACTGGTCGGCTCCAACGTCAAGGCCGGGCGGCTGACCTTTACCACCGATCTTGCCAGCGGGATTGACGGCGCGGCGGCAATCTTCATTGCGGTGGGCACGCCCAGCCGCCGCGGCGATGGCCATGCCGACCTGTCGTTCGTTCATGCCGTGGCCCGCGAAGTGGGAGAGAACCTGCGGCAACCGGCGGTGATCGTGACCAAATCGACCGTGCCTGTCGGCACCGGCGATGAGGTGGAGCGGATTCTGCGCGATGCCAACCCGGGCGTGAAATTCGCGGTTGCCTCTAACCCCGAATTCCTGCGCGAAGGCGCGGCCATCGCCGATTTCAAGCGCCCCGACCGGATCGTGATCGGCACCGAGGATGAATGGGCGCGCCAGGTGATGAGCGAGGTCTATCGCCCGCTGTTCCTCAACAAGGCCCCGCTGCTGTTCACCAGCCGCCGCTCGTCCGAACTGATCAAATATGCGGCCAACGCCTTTCTGGCGGTCAAGATCACCTTCATCAACGAAATGGCCGACCTGTGCGAAAAGGTTGGTGCCGATGTGCAGGACATTTCGCGCGGGATCGGCATGGACGGACGGATCGGGTCCAAATTCCTCCACGCCGGGCCGGGCTATGGCGGATCGTGCTTTCCCAAGGATACGCTGGCCCTGCTGAAAACCGCAGAGGACTATGAAGCGCCAACCCGGATCATCGAGGCGGTGGTCAAGGTCAACGATGCCCGCAAGCGCGCCATGGGCCGTAAGGTGATAGAGGCGCTGGGCGGCACCGACGCCGCGCGTGGCAAAAAGGCCGCGCTGCTGGGCCTGACTTTCAAGCCCAATACCGACGATATGCGCGATGCCCCGTCAATCGCCGTGGCGCAAACGCTGACCGATGCCGGGGTCAGCGTTGCCGCCTATGATCCTGAAGGGATGGACCTGGCCAAGCCGCTGATGCCGGAAGTGGCGATGCAGCCCAATGCCTATGCTGCGATCGAAGGGGCGGACGTGGTGGTGATAGTCACCGAATGGGACGCCTTCCGTGCCCTCGATCTTGACCGGATCAAGGCAATCGCCCGAACCCCGGTACTGGTCGATCTGCGCAACGTCTATGACCCGGCAGAAGCCCGCGCCAAGGGGTTTGCCTATTCCAGTGTGGGGCGGGTTTAGCTGGATGCTGTCCGGCGTTTGATCCAAATTGACGTGGACTTTTCCCGCCGCCGTTGACACGGCCGAAATCCTCGGACAAGATCCCGTTATGTTCCAAGATCATTCTTTGTCCGAAGCTGACGCCAGCCTGTTGAAAACGGCGAACGGCCGCAAGTTTGGAACGGTACTGGCAGATCCCCCGTGGCAATTTCAGAACCGTACGGGGAAAGTGGCGCCGGAACACAAGCGCCTCAACCGTTACGGGACCATGTCGCTCGACGACATTTGTGCGCTTCCGGTGGCTGACATAGCGGATGATCCCGCGCACCTTTATTTGTGGGTGCCCAATGCCCTTCTCCCGGAGGGCATCCGGGTTATGGAGGCATGGGGGTTTCGCTACATTTCCAACATTGTCTGGCACAAGGTCCGCAAGGACGGAGGGTCAGACGGGCGCGGTGTCGGTTTCTATTTCCGCAACGTCACCGAACTGTTGCTGTTTGGCGTGCGCGGAAAAAATGCACGGACGCTTGCCCCCGGGCGCAGTCAGGTCAACATGATCCAATCACGCAAGCGTGAACACAGCCGCAAACCGGATGAACAATACCGAATAATCGAAGATTGCAGCTGGGGGCCGCGCATTGAACTTTTCAGTCGAGGCAAACGGCGGGGATGGACGGTATGGGGCAACCAGGCCGACGATGACTACAAGCCAAGCTGGGAAACATATTCCTACAACAGTTCGTTGAGCGTTGCTGCCGAATAGCCGATGGTCACCGACCACCTTGTTCCGCTGGATATCTCCAGCCGCTATGAAGTGCACGAATGGCGCAATGCCGTGGGTGTGTTGTCGACAGCCTGTCCTGCCGAATGGAGCGAAATCCAGGCTGCGCTGCGTGCGTTCCAGTTGATCCGATCCGAAATTGTTGCACCGGGCAGAAACCGATCCAAGATCGTGACCCGCCTCGAAGCACCGCTCAAAGCAGCGGGCTGGGTTGAAAAGCAGTTCGCCACTGGCGTTCTTGTAGATGGAGAAACTCGCGAATCCCCGACGCACAAGGTTGATTGTTTCAAGGGCAGGGTTGCGATCGAAGTTGAGTGGAACAACAAGGATCCCTTCTATGATCGGGATCTCAACAACTTTCGCCTGCTGTTCGATCTGCAAGTCATCGATGTGGGGGTGATCATAACCCGCTGCACCGAATTGCAGAGCATTTTCAACGCGCTGGGTAAAGGAAGCAGCTATGGCAATTCCACCACCCATATGGGAAAGCTGTTGCCACGGCTGCGCGGCGGATCGGGCGGCGGATGCCCGATTGTCGCCTTCGGAATCAGTCCGACGCTCTACGTCGAAGACTGAACCAAATTCGCCAGGGGGCCTGTAAGCCGGGTTCTGTAGCGCGGACGGTATCCCAGAAGAGACCGTATCCGCATCGGCAGCCATTCCTCTAGGCCGGGCCTTGCGGCGCGGCTCAAGCAACCAACCCGGGCGGTCCAGCGCGAAACACGCCTGCGCCGAAGCGCGCGCCGCCCCTATTCGGTCTTGCTCCGGGTGGGGTTTGCCATGCGGGTGCTGTTACCAGCCCCCCGGTGCGCTCTTACCGCACCCTTTCACCCTTACCTTACCGATCCTTCGTCAGGCCCGGAAGGCGGTCTGCTCTCTGTGGCACTTTCCCTGGGGTCACCCCCGGCGGGCATTACCCGCCACCCTTGTTTCGTGGAGCCCGGACTTTCCTCGATACCCTTGCGGATAGCGCGGCTGCCCGGCCCCCTGGCAAGCGCTGCTTAGTCTTTCCGCTGTCACGATCCAACAACAAAGCGCACGAACGGACCGGCTTCACCAGGTAGGCATTTCTAGCGGTCGAATTTGGAGATCTCGCCGTTCCACAAAATCTGTTCGGGTGGTGCCTTGGAGAGGTCCAACGTCAGAGTTTCCGTTGAATCCGGATTTTGCAGAAACAGCTTCGCACCACTTACTGATATAGTCGCATAGGGCGGCGTCGAAAGCACATATCCTCCCAGATAGTCTTGATCACGAAAAACAAGCAGTCGTTGCCCTCCGTGAAACACCCCCTCTGGGTGAGGCAAGAAGCGATACCGATAGTCATAGATTTTGAAGCTTGTCCCCGGTGTGTGACCGACCAAGCGCATGGATGCCTGTTCACCCGGGCAAATCAGTGGACCAGAAAAATGCCCCCGGACCAAAGCACTGATCAGATCGTCAAGACAGCGGCTTTTCGGCGCCGCGCCAGCTGGAACTGCAAGGGCAACGGTCAATATCAAGGCAGGAGCAAGAACCCTCATCGCGCAGAAATACTCTTCATTTGTCAGCAAAATCGCAGATTACCGCGCCTTCCCGCTGTCCCTGTCCAACAACAAGGCAAACAGCATCGCCGAACATTCCCCGTCGACCTGCCCATCGATGATATGCGGGCGCCAGCGGCGCTGGAAGGCACGCATGGCCGCCTGGGGATCGGAAATGTCATAGCCAAAGCGCTCAAGCGCCAGAAAGAAGGCCCCGTCGTTTTCATAGGGGCTGGGCATCCGCACTTTCGGGCGCGGCAGGGCGAGGTGGTGAGCGGCGAGCAGATCCCAGTCGAACAGTTCGCCCGGATCGTCCTTGCGCGCCGGGGCGACATCGGAATGGCCGACCACGTTGGCGCGGGGAATGTCGTGCCGCTTCACGATGTCCGCCAGCAGCGGCAGCAGCGATTCCATCTGCGCATCGGGAAACGGGCGATAGCCAAATTCGTGCCCGGGGTTGACCAGTTCGATCCCAACGCTGGCCGAATTGATGTCGGTCATCCCACGCCAGTATGATCGGCCAGCGTGCCAGGCGCGCTTGGCTTCATCGACCAGGGCGTGGACCGTGCCGTCCTCATCAATGCAGTAATGCGCAGAAACCCGAACCGATGCATCGGGATCGGTCAGTCGCTCCAGCGCCTCCGCCGCACTGCGCATCCCGGTGTAATGCAGCACCACCATCGATACGGGCAGCAACCGCTCTCCCCAATTGGGCGAAGGCGTTTCGCGGTGGATCAGTTCGGACATTGCATTCCCCAGATCAAATGCTGACGCGCGGCCTTGGACAGGCTCGGGCCGAGCGGGGGCATTTCCAGATCCCGCTCACCCTTCCGGCAGGACCGCGCCCATCACCAGTGCCTCTTCGCTTAGGGCGAATTGCAGGCCGCCGCCCTGTCGCCCCGCAAGTTCGCGCAGCATCCAGGCGGGCGCGGTGCGGCTGGATAGTTCGGCGGGAGGCAGGCTGCCGTCAAGCGCCTTGCCAATGGCGGGATCAAAGGCGATCCTGGGGCCGGCGGCGCGCACCACGATTTCGCTGGCCTTGTCGCGCTGTTCGGCACCAATGTCCAGCGTGCCGCCGCGCACCAGCGCGTCAATCGCGATATGCGCCAGGTTGAGCAATACCTTGACCGCCGGCTTGGGCAGCACTGGCGTACCCAGCGACCAGTTAACCGTGATCCGCCCGCCATCACCCACCAGGGCATCGACCAGCGCGCGCGGCTCTTCCACCGGCACACGGTCGCCAAATCCGCCCGCCGCGCCAAAGGCCAGGCGGAAGAACTTGAGCTTGTCGGCGCTGGTCCGCGCGGATTGTTCAAGCAATTCCATGCAGCGTTTGCGCATTTCCGGGTCTTTTTCCTCCGCCAGGAGTTCCAGACCATTGGTCATCGCCCCAACCGGGCTGAGCAGATCGTGGCACAGCCGCGAACACAGCAGGCTGGCAAGGTCAACGGCAGGTTCGTTCATCAACAATTCCCGTAAGTGTCAGACGCTCTTAGCGATCCGCGACTCGGCTGGGAAGCGGTTCGAATCCATTTCGTCCGTCGCGCCAGAATGTCACGTCATCCCGGGCGACTATCGCCCAGATCCGGCCATCGCCGCTTGCCGCGGCGCGATCGGCAGGAGATGGTCCGGCCCGGCCATTGGGGTGCGAATGGTAATAGCCCATCACCTGCGCGCGCCCGGCCCGCGCATCGCGGTGCGCGGCGATCAGCGCCGCAGGATCAATTTCAAAATGATGCAACGGATCGGCGTGCACGTTCGCTGCGGGGCAAGCCGTTTCAATCCGCCCACCCTGTCCCAGCAGCAGACCACAGCATTCCCGGGGAAAGGCCCGCGTCGCTTCTGCCAGCAGTGTGGCCAATGCGCCACTTGTCACCTCGATCTCCATCCCCATGTCCCTAGCCATGAACGGGGGGGAACGCATCATCGAAGGCACGATCGCCGCCGAAGGCCTGCGGCTCGACAAGGCCCTGGCCGAGGCGAGCGACCTTTCGCGGGAACGGATCAAGGCGCTGCTGGGTGAAGGTCGGATCAGTCTGGCCGGAAAGGCCGTCAGCCAGGCCAGCCTCAAACCCGC
Organism: Pseudomonadota bacterium; assembly: GCA_018240895.1. Lineage (GTDB taxonomy): Bacteria > Pseudomonadota > Alphaproteobacteria > Sphingomonadales > Sphingomonadaceae > Novosphingobium. The sequence goes on from JAFEEX010000026.1 coordinate 26,760, forward strand.
TGCCGGCACCCCCTTCACCATCCGCGTTCCCGAGGCCGCACCTGCGGAGGCGGAGGCGCAGGACATCCCGCTGGTCATCGCATACGAGGATGAGCACCTGATCGTGATCGACAAGCCCGCCGGGCTGGTCGTCCACCCGGCGGCGGGCAACCTTGACTGCACCCTGGTCAACGCGCTGCTTCATCACTGCCACGGCCAGCTTTCCGGCATTGGCGGTGTGGCCCGACCCGGGATCGTTCACCGCATTGACAAGGATACTTCGGGCCTGCTGGTCGTCGCCAAGACCGACGCCGCGCACGAGGGGCTGGCAAAACAATTCGCCGACCATTCGATCGAGCGGGCCTATCTGGCGATTGTCGGGGGGCAGCCCATTCCGCCCGCCGGAACGGTGCGCGGCGCGATCGCGCGGTCTAGCGCCAACCGCAAGAAGATGGCCCTGGTTGAGGACGGGCGCGGCAAGCACGCCGTCACTCATTATCGCACCATCGAACCGCTGGATGGCGCCGCGCTGATCGAATGCCGGCTGGAAACCGGGAGAACCCACCAGGTTCGCGTTCACATGGCATCAATCGGTCATGCGCTATTGGGTGATCCTGTCTATGGACGTTCCCCCGCGCGGCTGCGCCCGCTGCTATCCCGAATCGGCTTTGCCCGGCAGGCGCTGCACGCCGCCGTACTTGGCTTCACCCACCCGGTCACGGGCGCTCCGGTGCGATGCGAAAGTGCGCTTTCCGACGATATGAGGGAACTGTTGGTCGAATTGCATCGTTCAAGCTGAACTATTGGTCTAAAAAGAACAGTCTATGTGGCCGCCGCCGCCAGATGCCTATAAAGGGTCGGGTATGGGTGGGCCGACAAGGAAAGGACGAATGACGACAATGTCCGAACGTGAAAGCAACCTGCCCGCAACCGGCAGCTCGGCAATGCCCAGCCTCAGCGGAGAGCAGGGCCTCAACCGCTATCTGGCAGAGATCCGCAAATATCCGCTGCTGACGGCAGAGCAGGAATATATGCTCGCCAAGCGTTATGCGGAGCATCAGGACCCCGAAGCGGCGGCCCAGCTCGTCACCAGCCATCTGCGCCTGGTGGCCAAGATCGCCATGGGTTATCGCGGCTATGGCCTGCCGGTTTCCGAACTGATCGCCGAGGGCAACATTGGCCTGATGCAGGGCGTCAAGAAGTTCGAGCCCGAACGCGGCTTTCGCCTGGCGACCTATGCGATGTGGTGGATCAAGGCCAGTATGCAGGAATTCATCCTGCGCTCGTGGAGCCTGGTCAAGATGGGCACCACCGCCGCGCAGAAGAAGCTGTTCTTCAACCTGCGCCGGATGAAGAAGAACCTTGACGCTTACGAGGATTCCGACCTCCATCCCGATCAGGTGAAGAAGATCGCCACCGATCTCGGCGTGTCCGAGCAGGAAGTGGTCAACATGAACCGTCGGATGATGATGGGCGGGGATTCCAGCCTCAACGTCTCGTTCAACGATGATGGCGAGGGTCAGTGGCAGGATCTGCTGCAGGACAACGGCCCCTTGCAGGACCAGGTGGTTGAGGAAGCGCAGGAGGCAAGCAACCGCCATGCCCTGCTGGTTGAGGCGATGGACAGCCTTAACGAGCGCGAACGTCACATCCTGACCCAGCGCCGGCTGATCGACGATCCGCAGACGCTGGAGGAACTGAGCCAGGAATACAACGTCAGCCGCGAACGCGTCCGCCAGATTGAGGTGCGCGCGTTTGAAAAGCTGCAAAAGGCGATGCTGCGGATTGCCAGCGACAAGCGCTTGCTGGCCGCGGCCTGACACGAATCACGCCGCCGCCGATCGGCGGCGGCATTCAAGACCATTCCGTGCATGGCCAACCGAACCATGGCGGCAAGTGGCGCTTCGGGTCAACCGCCGCATTCGGGCTGAATCGCGCGGGCTGGTCCGCCGCACAAATGATGAGCGCCCGCGACCGGCAATGCCTGTGCGGATCGTGCGGCCCGGCCCCAGCCATCCCGCCCGGACATCCGGAAGCCAAGGGTTCGCGGATTTCGACTCGCGGGCTGGTTTGGCGCGATGCCGCCAAATTGGGGCGCGTTGACGCTGCGGAAGTGCCGCGTCCAAAGCGGTGACATGGACTTGCCGGCAAACCGGCCTACCCCGACACCCCACCGTTACCTGGTCTGCCAGCGCCGCGAATTTCGCCGCCAAGTCATTCCATTTCTGGTAAAGGGCCGGCATCTGCCCCGGTGTTGGTCAATTCCGGGAATTAACCATGTCGCTAACATCTCTTAGCGCTTTCAAACGTGTCGTAACCTCAAGCTCGTGGACAAATCCGCCGATCGGGTACCCTCATTCTTACGGTAAGGCTGCGGCCGCTTGCCTGGAAAGTCCGGCGTCCGGCCGGATCCCCATTTATCGAGGAAGAGGGACATGGAACCTCTGTCACTGGTTTACGGTTACGCAATCGGCCACCTGCGGCGCGATGGGCGGATCAAGGTTCCGGTGGATTTTCGCCGGGTGATGATGGGCAATTCAAATACGGCGGAATTGATCCTGCACCTTGATGTGGAGCGCCGGTTTATCGACGTGCACGATGCCGATCATGACTGCCGCCTGATGCGGCACGAACCGGGGACTTCGGCGCAGGGTGACACGCGGCGCGATGAGACAAGCGCCAGTCAGAACGCGCGCAGTTGGTTCGGCCTGTCCCAGAAGGTGGAAATCGGCATGGACGATCGTTTCACCGTGCCCGCGTTCATGCGCGAATGCGCCGGTCTTGATGATGAAGTGATCATGATGGCGACCGGCACGGGATTCGAAATGTGGAATCCCGCTTCACTGCTTGAAAACGATGATACCGGCCCCGCGCTCCGCACGTTGTTGCAGCACCTGTTCGCGGCGGGTTGCCTTGTCCGGACCGCCTCACCCCCACCCGGCAACCCGTCGGATGCGGAAGACACCGGGCAGGAAGAACCTTGCGCCGAAGCCGGAACTGCGGTGCATCAGGCCCCGGGGCCGCCCGTGCTGATCTGGCCGGCCTGCGATCAGAGGATCGAGCTTGTCCATCACCGCATCCTGGCCAGCTCGCGGCACCCCTGCAAGGTCATCCGCTATCAGACACCCGTTCTCGAGCTGTTGAACTCGCAATGGACGATCATTGTGGAACGGCACAGCAATGCCAAACACGGCGTCATCCCGCTATGGCGCTCGGTCGAAGAGAATGTCGGGGAGAACCCGGGATACTCGATCCGTACCGGCTGGCGGGAAATGCGCGATTGGCCCGGTTTCGATCCGCACGACCGAAAGCACCTGGGCCTGCCGGCAGAGTTGTACCGGCATTATGAGCAGCACCGCGCAACCATTGAGCATCACGCGGCAGCCAGACGCTCTTTCAGCTTTGCCAATTTCGCCATTCCGCGTGGTGAGCAGATCTTCCGCGTCGCAAGTTTTGGCGAAGCTTGATCGCGGGACGATCGGGCAGAATCGGGACGGGGGCGCAACTGCCTGATCCGGCGGCCCCTCTCGCTTGCGGGAGGGGCCGCTGTCATTCAGATACTGCAAACAGGCGTTCAGAACCGCCGCGCCATTCCGAACATCAGCGAACGATCCGGCGCTGCCGCGCTGAGGCCCAGATCCAGTTCCAGATCGATCTGCCAGTTCTTGCCCGCCTGCCACGCCACCGAAACGGCGCTGCGGGCATCGGTATAGTGCCCAGCCGGATCATCGTGCCGCCAGGCCGCCAGTTCTGCCTCGATTGACAACATCGGCCCCACGGCGTGGCTCAGCCCTACCACCCCGCCCCACGCCAGATGGCGACCCTTGCCGCTGCCATTGACCGCAGCGTCAAGCTCGGGCGTCAGATCAATTTCAAATCCGCGCGGCAGGCCAATGCCGATCGGCACCAGCAGACCCGCCCCCCAATCCCCGGCCCCGATTCCGCCGCCGCCGGCTGGCAGCGAAACAAATCCGTGCACGGCAATCGGCCCGTTCGGGCCTGAAAGACCGCGCCGCAGGGCAATCGTCATGTCACCGGCCCCATGCTGGCGCGAAACCAGGCCGCTGGTCCGATCCCGCAAGCGGGTTGTGCCATATCCATCGAAACCCAGTTCGATTTCGGTCCTGTCATCAAGGCCGGTACGGATCAGCAGGTTGCCATAGGTCAGATCATCGCCGACCTGCGCCGGATCGCTGGAATGGTCCCAGCCGACGATCCCCATTTCGGCCATGATCCGCCCTGGCTCAACTGTGCAAGCCGGGGTGCCAAGTCCGGGCCGGTCTGCGCAAAACTCACGCTCCTGCGCGCTGGCGGTTTGTGGAACGATGGCAAGCAATAGGCCCAGAAGCTGTTTTCGCATGGCTCTCCATAACCGCCCGGCATCATATTCGCCACGGCGCTTTACCTGCGCCGCGCACCTCCGCTAGACTGGCGGCAATGGCCCGGTTCCTTTCGCCTTCGCGGCGCAGCTCACAGCATGGTCTTGCCTATCGCATCGCGTGGTGGATCGGGCGGTTGATCATCGCCTTTCTGGCGATCAGCCTTGGTTTTACGCTGCTTTACAAATTCGTGCCGGTGCCGGTGACGTTGACCATGGTGCTGGATCCCAACGGTTTTGACAAAAGCTGGACCCCGCTAAGCCGGATCGATCGCACCATGGTTGATGCAGTGATCGCGGGTGAGGATGCCAAGTTCTGCAGCCACAACGGCTTCGATACGCAGGCGATCGAAAAGGCGATGGAGCGCAACGCCAGTTCCAGCCGCCTGCGCGGCGGATCAACCATCAGCCAGCAGACCGCCAAGAACGTGTTCCTGTGGCAAGGCACCGGCTGGACCCGCTATCTGCGCAAGGGGCTGGAAGCCTGGTTCACCGTGCTGATCGAGAATATCTGGGGCAAGCGGCGGATCATGGAGGTTTACCTGAACGTCGCCGAAACCGGGGTGGGCACCTATGGAGTAGAGGCCGGGGCGCAGCGCTATTTCGATCATTCCGCCGCGCGGCTGAGCCAGGTGGAGGCCGCGCGCATCGCCGCCGCCCTGCCCGCGCCCAAACGGCGTGAGGTGGTTGATCCCGCCGGCTTCACCCGCCGCCACGGCAACGCCATCGCCGCGCGCAGCGGCGTGGTGCGCAATTCGGCGCTGGATGCCTGCGTTTACCAATAACAACCGCCAGGGGGCTTCATGAAATCCGTGGTTGCCGCCAAACTCGCTCTGCTGGCAGCAACCGCCAGCGCCGCAACGGTTCTGCTGGCCGATAGCTCCACCCCGCCAGCGCCACCTTCGGTCGCGCCGGATGTGGCAGGGCCGGCCGTGGTACGGATTGCACAAGCCCAACCCTGCGCCAGGGGCTGCCTTAATCCGATCGAGACAGTAACCTATGCCTCATATCTGGGCGATCGCGCCGGCGTTGCCGGTGAATTCGAACTGACCGTGCGTGCCGTAGGCCAGCAGCACGGCATCATCTTCCTCAATTCAGAGACCGACTACCTCGACCGCAACTGCCTGACGATCGCCCTGCCACTGGCGCTGGCGCATCAGATATTCGGAACCACCGATCTCGATCAGCTGCGCCGGCGGCTGCCAGGGAAAAGCGCGGTTTTCGGCGGTGTAGCGCGGCAGGTGCGGATTGACCTGACCGATGCCGGCAGACCCACCGGAAAATGCTATTACCAGGTCCACGTAAACATCATGTCCCCGCACCAGGCACTGCGCCTGCCGTCACCATCGCGATAACCGCCGGAATCGAAAAGGGGAGGAGCACCGCGGTGCCCCTCCCCCATTCAGATGTTCAGCAACCTTCCGGCAATCAGAAGCCGAAGCTGATCGTCCCGATAACCGTGCGCGGCGCGCCCAATTGGGCATAGGTGATCGGGCTGGTCGCGCTCGACGTCTGGCTGATGAACGTGCCATCGAACCCGCCGACATAGCGCTGATCGAACAGATTGGTGACGTTGAACTGGAGATAGGTCTTCTTGCCCAGACCAAACCGTTCAAGCGAAACCTTGGCGTCAAGATCCACCAGCGTATAGGCCGGGGCCTTCGCTGCGAATATCTGGGTCGGAACGCCTGCCACAGTGACATAGAACGGCAGGTTCTGGTCGTTGACATAACGCGGCCCGGTGCGCTTCATCTGAACGCCCAGCGACACCAGGCTCAGATCAGCCTGAACACGCCCGCCAAAGCTGTAAACCGGCGCACCCGATTCACGCTTGCCCGCTGTTTGGTAGTAGGCAACCGAGCCGACGGTGGTGCATCCCAGGGTGCCATAGGTGACGTTGGCTGCCGTGCAGTTCGCCCCGGCATCGACGTTGTCGCGAATCTTGGAATGCAGGTACGAACCCATGGCATAAAGCGTGATCGCCTTGACCGGGCTATAGGCGATGCTGCCGTCGAACCCATATTTGTCGACCCGGCCAAGGTTGCGATAAATCGATGCGTTCAGATCGCGATCATAGGCCGAGGCAAGGCGGTTCTGGTAAATGGTGTACCAGGCCGAAACCTGAGCGAGCAACGATCCCGAACGGAAACGAACACCGCCATCAAAATTGTCGGTCGTTTCCGGCGTTGGCAGCGCAGCGGCCGAGTTCGCGGGGAAGTAGAACGAATTATAGAGATTGTCAGTGCCGGGAACCTGCAAGCCCTTTGAATAGTTGGCAAACAGGCTGAAATCGCGGGCGACCTTGTAGGTCAGCCCAACGTTGGGGAGCACCCTGTTGTAAGTGAAGATGCGCTGCTGCGGCCCTGCCGCCGCGGGATAGGCACCGGCGTAAGCGGTAAGGCCCGCCGCGGTTGCCGGACAGCCAAGCGTGCCCCCCGCGCTGAAGGTGAAGCAGTGGTTGGTCAGATTGCGCTTGAAGAACGGCAGGCGGAGCCCGGCGGTCACGGTGAGAGCGTCACCGGCAAATTCGCCGCGATATTCGCCCGAAATCTGGTGCAGAATGGCAAAGGAAAGGCGATTGCGCTTTTCGATCATGTTTCCGCTTGCGTCGGTGATCGGCGCATCAATCGGGAAGGGATTGACCCCGAAGCCGTTCCCACGAAGGTAGCCCAGTTCACCGGTCTGCCTGTGACGGCCGCGATCATAGGAATAGGCGACGCGCACGGTGTTGTGGCTGTTGATGTCATAGCGCAGCGACGCGATCACCCCAAGCCGCCAGGTCACGGTGTTGCTGGGGGCAAGCAGCCTGACGGTGTCCTTCGTATCACCATCGTTGTTCAGGTCACGCCCGAAGAAGTACTGGGTTCCCGAAAGATTGCCGAAAAAGCCGGTCAGGCCGGTTGTAGTTCCGACGGTGGCGGTGCCTTCAGAAGCAACCACCGTGCCACCGCCGTTGGCCTTGGTATATTGCAGGCTTGGATCAACCGTCAGCACCAGACCATCGGCCAGGGTAAAGCGCGAATTGATGCGGATGTTGCCCGTATTCGACGGATTATAGCGGTATTCATAATCCGAGCCGCAGCTGCTGGCGGCGTCAGCGGTGCCGGCGACACCAGCGGGAACGACACAGCGCGCCACGGAATAGAACCGCTCCGCATCGGTCACGGGGAAGCGATTGCCGGAACCCGATCCAACGACACGGGTGCCGTAGTTCATGTTCCACATCGGAATCGAACCGAAGAAATTGTTCCGGTTCGTGTTATAGTGGGCAGCGACCGAGATAAAATCACCGCCATCGCCCAGCGGCTGATAGATGCGGGCGTTTATCTGCTTCTTGTCGATCTTGCCAATTCCGCCATAGATCGCCTTGTTGGTGGCCGAACTTGCCGCGATGAAGGCGCGCAGTCCGGATGCAGTAAGATCACCCGTGTCCACTTCCCCAAAAACCCGCATGAAGTTGAAATCCCCCGTCGAACCGACGAAGCGGGCTCCAAAATCGTGAGCAGGCTTGCGCGTGCGGTAGTTGACGGTCGAGCCAGAGGCCGAGGCGGTTGGCGAATCGACGTCGGTCGATCCCAGGTTGACATTGACCTGTTCGATCAGTTCAGGATCAAGCTGCTGGTTGGAATAGAGCGCATAGTTGCCGGTATCGTTAAGCGGAAGCCCGTCAAACGTCTGCGAAATGCGCGTGTTGTCAAAACCGCGAATGAACAGTTTGCCGCCAGCCGAACCGAAGGGATCGTTGTTCTGGAAGCTGACCCCTGGAACCAGATTGATCGTGTCGTTGATCGTCTGCCCCGGCGTTTGCCGACCGATGATTGCCTGGTCCAGAACCTGCTTTGCCTTGGCCGTATCGGGAGCTTCGACACCGGCAACGCCGCGGTTGTTCGTGGCGGTCACCACGATTTCCTTCTCGAAGTCAACCGAGCCGGTGGACTGGGCCAGTGCCGGGCTCGCCAGCCCGCAGGCCAGGGAAACGCTGGCCGTGCCGGCCGCCAGGAAGTATTTGAATTGCATATCTGTCAGTCCCCATTTCACCCGTCGGCCGGGCGCTCAGTCAACTCGGTTCGAATAGCGGACGGGGATGCGAATCGCTCCCGGTCCATAGACCTGCCGTGCGTGATACAGGCCTGCCGCGGCCCTAAAAACACGGTTATTTGACACCTTGTTGACAGTCCAGCGCTGGCGGCGGCCCGCCCACGCCGCGAATGAAACTTTGTTACACCAGTGTCAGCAGGCTGGTAATCTTCGCACACGTTCGGGATTGATATGCAGCGAATTGCCGGGACTTTGGACATTGCATCCCGTCGAATCTTGCTGCACTGCGGCATTTGTGCAACGCTTGATCAAGGGCGAACAAATGGGCGAACACCACGATCACGGCGAGCAAGGCCATGCGTCCGGACACGGCCACAACCATGGGCACGGGCACGGCCATCATCACCATCATCATGGCGGGGGCAGCCACGGCATGGCATTCGCCATTGCGGTGCTGCTGAATGCCGGCTTTGTCGTTGCCGAAACCGCGGCCAGTTTCATCAGCGGATCGGCGGCATTGCTGGCCGATGCCGGGCACAACCTGGGGGATGTGCTGTCATTGCTGCTGGCCTGGGGGGCCAGCGTGCTGTCCACCCGGCCGGCGTCAAAGGGCTTTACCTATGGGCTGAAAAGCAGCTCGATTCTGGCAGCGCTGGCCAATGTCGCGCTGCTGTGGGTGGCGCTGGGCGCGGTTCTGATCGAAACGCTGCGGCGGTTCTGGCAGCCAGAGCCGGTCAACGGGCTGCAGATGATGATCGTTGCGGCAATCGGCATCGCCATCAACCTGGTGTCAGCCCTGCTGTTCGCAGGCGGACGCAAGACCGACCTTAACCTGCGGGCCGCGTTCCAGCACCTGCTGGCCGATGCGGTGGTTTCAGCCAGCGTGGTCTTTGCCGGGCTGGCGATCATGCTGACCGGCCTGCAATGGATCGATCCGGTGGCCAGCCTGATCATCACCATCGGCCTGGCCTGGGGAAGCTGGGATCTGCTGAAGGAGGCGATCCGAATGGGCCTGCTGGCGGTTCCGGCGCACATCGAGGAGGCCGAGGTGCGGCATTACCTTTCAGAACTGGACGGTGTCACCGCCATTCACGATCTGCACATCTGGCCGATGAGCACCACCGAAACCGCCTTTACCGCGCATCTGGTGATGCCGGCCGGGCACCCCGGCGACGCCTTCGTCCAAAGCGTTTCCACTCACCTAGAGGCGCATTTCGGCATTCATCACAGCACAATCCAGATCGAACAGATCGCCGCCGAATGCAGCCTGCACGCCGGGCACGTTCACGCATAGAACCGGTCAATTGCCGTTCATCGACTGGCCGTTAGGAAGCAGGCCATTCACTCTTTCCCCAACCCTTTCCCGGAGACTGCCATGCACCGTTCAAACCGCCTTGCCGCGCTGCTTGCCGGCGGCCTTGCCAGCATCGCGCTGATCACCCCCGCCCAGGCGCAGGACGATGCCAAGGCGCAGTTCCAGGCGCGCTATACCGCCTTGCGCAGCGCGATGGAGGCACATGATACCGCCGCGGTGAGCGCGGTCTTCGCCCCCGATTACCAGATCACCGACCTTAGCGGCGAGACGCATCCCGGCACTGATCTGATCGCCCGGATGAGCAAGATGGCGGCCCGCCCGGCTGACCCTTCGCGCCACGTTGAAACCACGGTGCTGTCAGCCGCCGTTTCCGGCAACAGCGCCACCGTGCAGCAGCAACTTGTTGCCGGCGGCAAGCGTACCGGTGACGACGGGCAGGAACACACCATGGAAATGGTTGCGGAAAGCACTGACACCTGGGTCAAGACCGGCGATGTCTGGAAACTGTCAAAGACGGTTCAGGTCAGCCGCACCGTCAAGCGCGACGGCGAGGTGTTTTTCCACGAAGGGAAGTAGGCGGACCTACTTCTCCAGCTCGAACACCATGGAGACATTGGCCAGAACGGTCGATGGACGTTGATCGATCTTTGTCCCGGCATCGATTGCTGCGAACCCATACCTCACAACGGGAGCGTCGCTCACGTAGCTGGAATTGTCGGCAACCGACACGATACGGCGAACGCGCATGCCAAGCTCTCGCGCGTATTGGTCAGCCTTCGCCTGGGCATCCTTGATATCTTGACCGCGGGCTTGGGCCAGGCTTTTCGGGTCGATATCGGAATTGAAGCCCCAACCTTTTTGCACCGTCACGTCAGTTGCCCCGGCCGCGACCAGTGCATCGAGTACCGAACCGGCCTGGCCGGGCTGCCGCAGCACGATCGACAGACGATGCGAGACCATAAAGCCGCGTTCGTCGTTGTTGCCCTCCGGATTCCGCGCCTGAGAGAAGTTGAACTCGGCGGTGCGGAAATCGTCTTGCTTAACCCCCAACCCCGCCAAACGCGACCGCAGTCGGTCCATCTTCACAGCGTTGTCGCTCACAGCCTGCGATGCGCTGGTTGAGAAGTTCCGCACCCCTGCAGAAATGGTCATGGTCTCGGCAATCTGGGTTGAATAGCCCACGCCCGAAGCCGAAAGCCGGGTGTACTGCGAATCAGATTCGCTGCTGTTGGATGATGCCCCAATTAGCAGCGGAACTGCACATACCAAGCCGATCGCAGGAAAGTACTTTCGGTTCATACCGGCTTCTCCTCTAGAAATCCGGTATGAACCCAAACGATTAATCGCGACTTACGATTACTTTTAAGCCGCCTCTTCCTTGCCCTTCAGCACGCGAACGGGTTCCTTGCGGCCTTCAACCACGTCCTTGTCGACCACCACTTCGGCAATGTCCTGCTCGGTCGGCAGGTCGAACATGGTGTCGAGCAGCAGCCCTTCGACGATCGAGCGCAGCCCGCGCGCGCCGGTCTTGCGCTCGATCGCGCGCTGGGCGATCGCCTCGAGCGCGTCGTCGGTGAAGGTCAGCTGCACATCCTCAAGGTCGAACAGCTTGGCGTATTGCTTGACCAGCGCGTTCTTCGGCTCCTTGAGGATCTTGACCAGCGCCTCGATGTCGAGGTCGTTGAGCGTGGCGATCACCGGCAGGCGGCCGACGAATTCGGGGATCAGCCCGAACTTCAGCAGATCTTCCGGCTCGGCCTTCTGGAGCAACTCGCCCACCCGGCGCTTGTCGGGATCGGCAACGTGTGCGCCAAAGCCGATCGAACGCTTTTGCAAGCGGTCAGCAATGATCTTTTCAAGGCCGGCAAAGGCCCCGCCGCAGATG
>JAFEEX010000027.1 GCA_018240895.1 Pseudomonadota bacterium
GCGCAAAACCGTTACAAGTCCAGGTCTTGCCGCGTAGGTTCTTCAACCAAGATTGAAACAGATCCCGGCCCCGTGACTGCGGTCCGAGGATGGCGGACCTTTGGGGCGGTACGTCACGAGGTCCGGGAACTGGGTCAGGGTGGCTATTGGGTGTTGCCATCCCCCTGAGCATCTTGACCATCTTGAGGGTCCTGCGCATCCGCGCCTGCTTCGTTTTGATCGGAAGCGCTCTGGCCGCTCAGCATATCGCCGAGCTTTCCTGCGCCTACAAAGCCGGCCACCCCGGCCGCGGCCTTGGCGAGAAAGCCTGCATCCGGATCTGCCGCTTCAAGAGCCTTGTCGGCAGCAAATGCGCCGGCGGCTTCCTCAGCCAGCTTTTCAAATCCCATGTCGCGTCCTTTCATCACTGGTCGAATCCTCACGGCGGAATTCCCGCGCCGAGGCATTCAGGTTTTCCTGAACCTCGGCAAAGATGAGTCAGTCTGCTTACAACGGCCTTACGGGATGCGGATTTTGTTTCGGAGGCAGTCTGAACACAAACCGCGTTCCCTTGGGAGATCGACGATAAGCCTCAAACCGTGCCCCGTGAACAGTCGCAATTCGCCCGCAAATCGCCAGGCCCAGGCCAGCCCCGCCATCATTGCGTGTCTCGGCGCGCCAGTGGCGCTGACCTGTCTTTGCAAGATCAGCTTCGGCTATGCCTGGTCCATCATCCAGAACCGCGATTTCCGGACCTGGACCAACCGAGAGAATTATATGCGTGCCCTTGGGCGTGTGAGCGATGGCATTGCGAATGAGATTTTCCACAACGGTCCGGATCAGGCCCGGATGCCCGGCAACCATCATCGGGCCATCTTCGCCGACATCAAGTTCCAGGGATCGTCCGGACCGGTAAATCTCTCCCGAAATGTCGAGTGCCGCTTCGGTTGCAAGCGCGACGAGATCAAACTTTTCGAATCTGAAATTGGCCGATTCAACCCCGGTCAAAGCGAGCAATTGTTCGATCACGTGAGAGCTTCGGGCGATGGTGCGTTGCATGGCTGAGCGCAGGTGATCATCGTCGATCTGCTCGGTAAGCATTGCCAATGTTGAAAGCGGGGTGCGTAGCTCGTGCGACACGTTGCCGACGAACTCTGCCTCATCTCGCAGCGCCGCCGCGAGCCGGTCGAGCGCGCTGTTTGCAGCCTTCACCAATGGCGCAACTTCATCGGGGATCCCCGCAGGATCAATCCTGGTTTCGAGATCCTCCCGGGAAATTGCCTCGGCCATGCGAGCCTTCAGACGCAGACGGTTGGCAATCTGTCGAGACACCCAGGCACTGGTTGCCAGCATGGCCGCAAACAGTGCCAGAAGAATCCACCAGGCCTTGGCGAGAAAGGCTATCACCACGTCGTCAATCAGCACGTCCGGCGCGCTCATATCTTGCGCGACCACGATTGTCAGATCCTGGCCTGATCTGTGAATTTTTCCCTGAAGTTCGTAAAAGCCGCGCACTATCCTCAGCCGGTCCGTTAACCGGGTGGCGGTTCCTTGCGGAATTGGAAAGTCAACGCCGCCATTTGCCAGCACCTTTCCCTGACGATCAAGGACGGCAAAACCCATGCTGCCGCCGTCGCGATCAAACAGGGGGCCGAGCTGACGGGAAATTTGCGCCGAAGACGGCGGATCAAGCGAAAGCGAACCTGCGATGCGCGTGATCTCCGTTCGGAGACGCGCTTCAACGAAACTCTCCGCTGTCTGTTTGAGAAGCGCAGAAAAAACCAGTATGAGAACGCCGGCAGCCGTGATCAGCAGGATGGCATGCCAAAAGGTGAGCTGCCCGAATAATGAACGTGGGCGCGGCAACCTCATTGAACGGTCAGCATGTAACCGACGCCGCGAATTGTTTCGATGTCCAATCCCTGACCGATTTTGCGCAGTTTACCGCGAAGCCGGTGAACATAGACCTCGATGGCATTGGAGGCGAGATCGCCGTCAATTCCGAATAGCTGATCTTCCAGCAAGCTCCGCGGAACCACATGACCACCTCGCCGAACAAGCGGTTCGAGCAAATCGAGCTCGCGCTTTGACAGCTTCAACCGATCGTTTGCAACCGTGGCCTCCTTGGACCATGTGTCGAAGGTCAACGAACCGAACGAGATGACATGATTGGAATAGTCGGGACTGCGCCGCAACAAGGCGTCGACCCGGGCATGGAGTTCATCGAAAAAGAAGGGTTTGACAAGAAAATCATCCGCTCCATCGCGTAGTCCTCGAACCCGGCTGTTCGGATCACCCCTGGCGGTCAGGATGATGATCGGAAGAGATATCCGGTTTTGCCGCAATCGGCGCAGCAGTGACAAACCGTCTTCATCGGGCAGACCCAGATCGAGAATCGCCAGACGATACTCAAGTTGGTGCACAAGATGCTCTGCGTCCCCGGCATTTCGTGCAAGGTCGCACGCCACGCCGTTTTTCGCAAATGCCGCAACAACAGCTTCAGCCAGATCCGCGTCATCTTCGATGATCAAAATTCGCACCGGGGCAGTCCTTCCTACCAACTTTCCTAAGTAACGAACGGCATCAGGCAGGCGATAACACCCACCACCCCTGGTCAATTACGGCTGCAACGCACCAAACGTTACAGTTGCCGCTGCTGGCTTCGCGTCTGGAGCGCATTCCAAGCTCCCTGAAAAGCCGCCCCTGCCCCAGTGATGCATATCGTAGCTCCAGACCTTGAAACTGGCCGGTCTGCATCCCGGGGCCTGAACGATCACCGGAGGAAAATTAGCCCCCCAGGCGCGATGCATTTTCCCGGATATCCGAAGTTTCTGGTTATGTAGATCGGCAGTCATTCCCCCAACTGAAATGCCTTGAGGGGGTGGTGCAATTGCAAGTGGAATCAAAGATCCCCGCGAAACGCAACCACTGGAAAGTAGTGGCAAGATTACGGCCAGTGGCATGACAATAGATCCAAAAATCAATTTTCTATTTGGGTTCATTGTCTGTCCCCTGGTCAGTTCCGGCTTCTCCGTTGGCCTGGTAAAGTGCGACGGTATCGGCAAGGCGCGCGGCCCGGGCGGCGGTCATTTGCATACGCGCTTGCAGAAGCGCCTGCTGCGCCTGAAGCGTGACAAGGGTTCCAACGTCACCAAGTTGCTGCTGCCGCACGACATAACCAAATTGTCGCTGTGACGCGGCCAGCCCGCGCTGCGCTGCTTCCAGCGCATCGGCATCTGCCTGGAGGCCTCGCACCGCATCGGTCACTTCGACGAAGGCCTGAAGCACCACGATCCGATATTGCGCCTTGTCCTGTTCCAGGATTGCCTGAGCTGATTGCTGCTGGTGGTGCAGCGCGCCGGCGTGAAACAGCGGCCCGGTCAAACCGCCCAGAACCGACCAGAAGATATTGGCGTTCTGGAACATACCGGAAAAATTCTGCGCAGTGCCCCCGACGTTTGCCGAAAGCGTCAAGGCCGGAAAGCGGGCGGCGACCGCAACACCGACATCGGCTGCGGCTCCTTTTACCACAGCCGATGCGGCTCTTACGTCCGGACGGTTGCGAACCACGTCCGCCGGCAGGGCAAGCGGCAAATTTCGGGGTAGGGACAGACAAGCTGTCTCCGGCAGGGGAGGCACGTCAGCCCCCGGTGCCCGGCCAATCAGCGCCGCGATGATCGCGCGTTGATGCGCCTCAGCCCGGGCCAGCGCGGGCAGAGTGCCTTCCAGCGAAGCCAGGGCGGCTTCCTGCGCGGCAACGTCGGCATCGCCCATTGCACCCAGATCGCGCCGCTTTCGCGTTAGCTGCAGCGCCTCGTTCGCGGCCCCGATCGAATCCCGGGTGATGGCGATCTGTTCGATCAACTGAGCCCGCGTAATCGCAGCCTCGGCCAGTCCGGCAGCAAGGGTTTGCCGCGCAGCAAGAAGGTGGGCCTGGGCAACCTGCACGGCGGCGGCAGCGGACAGCCGGCGCGCGCGCAAACCGCCGAACAGATCGACCGGATAGTTGACCGTGATTTGCGCTGTGTGCAGCGAATAGAGCAACTGGTTCGAATCGGTGACCGGCGGAGCAAGCGAACCAGCGGTGCGGGTACGCTGCGCGGAATATGAGAAATCGGCCCCGGGCGCTGACGCGGCGTTTGCAACGCCCGCTTGTGCCTGCGCAGATTTTAGCGCCGCATTTGCTGCGGCAATGTCGTTGCTTCCGGCCAGGCCCAGTTCGATGAGGCGGTCAAGATCTGCACAATCAAATCGGCGCCACCATTGATGCGGAGTCGCTTCTCCAACCGCAAGGATCTGTGTCGGAACTTGCCCTCCGCCCATGGCCGCAATCGGCGCTCCGCCGCCAAGGGCGTCAGGCAGCGGCGCATGGGGGTCTGCATCCACCATCGTCTTGCACGCCGACAGGGCCGCGCAAGCAAACAGGTTGCAGACCAACCGCGCACTCGACTTCATCTGTGGCTCTCCAGCTGAGGATGTGGGCCGATATCCCTGCCATGTGGGCCGCGATCTTCGCGCGGAAGGTGCAAGGAAAACCGTTCGACAAGTGCGGGCAGGACCAACAGGATAAGGATTGGGGCCAGGCTCATCCCGCCCACCACCACCAGGGCAAGCGGCTTTTGCACCTGGCTGCCGATTCCGTTCGACAGCGCCGCAGGAAGCAGGCCAATCGCCGCGACAAGGCAGGTCATCAGCACAGGGCGCATCGCGTTGGCCGTGGCGCGGCGCACGGCCAACGCCCGGGTGGCGCCGTCATCAACCACCTGGTTGAAGGTGGTGACGATCAGGATGCCGTCCATCACGGCAATGCCGAACAGGGCAACAAACCCGATTGCAGCAGAAATGCTGAACGGCGTGCCCGTAACGGCCAAGGTCAGCACACCACCCACAACCGCCATCGGGATTGCGGCAAAGGCCAGCAAAGTGTCGCGGATCGACCCGAAGTTGGCGTAAAGCAGGATCAGGATCAGCAACAGACTGATCGGCACGACAATCTCTAGCCGCGTGATCGCGTTCTGCAGATTGTCAAGTTCGCCGGCCCATTCAAGGTGATATCCGGCCGGTATCACAACCCGCTTCGAAATTCGCGCCTTGGCCTCGGCAACCGCGCTGCCCAGATCGCGTCCGCGCACGCTGAACTTGATCGGTATGTATCGCTCCTGATGCTCGCGATAGATGAACGAAGCACCCGAACTCAGGCGGATGCTGGCCACTTCCGACAATGGAACCTGGATCAAGCCGGAACCGCCCGGCGCGGGGGCGCCAACCGTTATGCGGCGGATTGCATCAAGGGAATTGCGCTGTTCGGGGCGCAGCCGCACCATGATCGGGAAATGACGATCCGTGCCGGGTTCGTATAGCTGGGCGGTGCTGGCCCCGCCGACCGCGGCGGCAACGGTCTGATTGATGTCATCCGGCGTAAGCCCGTAGCGAGAGGCGCGGGCAAGATCGACGTCAATCCGAACCGTGGGCTGACCAAGTGACTGGAAAACACCCAGATCCTCAATTCCCTGCACCTTGGCCATCTCGGCCTTGATTGCGGCGGCTGTCCGTTCAAGCGTGACCAGATCGGGGCCATAAAGCTTGATCGAGTTGGCTCCCTTCACGCCTGAGGCAGCCTCCTCGACGTTGTCTTCGATCATCTGCGAAAATGAGAAATCCACACCCGGGAAATGCGCCTGCAGATCGCGGGACATATCGTCGACCAACTTGTCCTTGGTCATTCCGGCGGGCCACTGGTCCATCGGCTTGAGAGGGACGAAATACTCAGCATTGAAAAAGCCGGTAGCGTCGGTGCCGTCGTCAGGCCGACCATGGGCCGAGAGCACGGAATCGGTTTCGGGATAGCGCGCCAATGTGCGGCGAATGGCATTGACCGCCGGCTGCCCTGCCTCAAGGCTGATTGAAGGCGGCAATGAAGCCCGGATGTAAAGGTTGCCTTCCTCAAGATGCGGTAGAAATTCGACCCCAAGCGTTCGCAGGCCGGCGAATGCCAGCAGGATCGCCAGCCCGGCGCTCCCCAGGGTCAGCACGATATTCGCCTGCGCAAATGCGGCCGCAGGTTCATAGTGGCGACGCAGCCAGGCAACGAAGCGTGTTTCCACTTCAGAAAGGCGATCGGGAAGAAGGATTGCTGCCAACACTGGGGAAACGGCAAATGTCGCGATGACCCCTCCCGTAATCGCGTAGGCATAAGTCTTGGCCATTGGCCCGAAAATGTGACCCTCCACCCCCGTCAGGGTGAACAGCGGAATGAAGCTGGCGATGATGATCGCCGCCGCAAAGAAAATGCCGCGGCTGACTTCAGAACCGGCGTGGAGAATTGCGCTCATCCGCCCGGCCGGAGTGAAATGGCCGTGCCCGGCTTCGACAGCGGCCGATCGTTCCACCATATGGCGGAAGATATTTTCGACCATGATGACGCTGGCATCGACAACCAGGCCGAAGTCCAATGCACCAACCGATAACAGGTTGGCGCTTTCGCCTTGCGCGACCAGAATCAGCACCGCAACGGCCAGGGCAAACGGAATGGTCGCGGCGACGATCAGCGCGCTTCGCAGATCACCAAGAAAAATCCATTGCAGGATGAAGATCAGAACAATCCCTCCCAGCAGATTTTCCAGCACGGTATGCGTGGTAAGGTGGATCAGGTCTGACCGGTCATAGATCCGTTCAAGATGCACGCCGGGCGGCAGAATGCCCGATGCATTGATCTCTGCCACTTCCTTCTGCACCGCTTCAATGGTCGGCATGGATTTGGCCCCGCGCTGCATCAGCACGATACCCTGAACAATATCGTCGTCACCGTCATAGCCCGCGATACCAAGGCGGGGTTGGTTGCCGATCGAGACGCGCGCAACGTCCTTGAGCAAAACCGGCGAGGAGCCAGACATGCCAACCAGGACGTTCTCGATTGCCGATGCAGATTGAATCAACCCCACCCCACGCACGATTGCTGCCTGCGCCCCGAAATTGATTGTCTGGCCGCCCACGTTACTGTCGCTTTTCCCAAGCGCGGTCATGACCTGACCAATCGTCACGCCATGCGCGACCAGTCGGTCGTTATCGACAGTCACATCGTAAGTGCGCAGCTTGCCGCCCCACCCGGTAACGTCAACAACTCCGGGAATGCGCTTGAAGCGCCGCTCCAACACCCAATCCTGAAGGGTTTTGAGATCCATGGGTGAATAACCGGGCGGCGCCACGATCCGGTATCGGTATATCTCGCCGATGGGGCTGGTCGGAGACAGCGCAGGTTGAGCACCGCCCGCCAGTGGCGGAAGCTGCGCCAGGCGATTGATTACCTGCTGCTGCGCTTCCTGATACGACAGGTCATAGGTGAACTGCACCTTCACATCGGACAGCCCGAACAAGGAAATTGCCCGGACTGTGGTGAGGTGAGGGATGCCCGCCATCGCCACCTCGATCGGCACGGTAACGTTGCGCTCCATCTCTTCGGCGGAAAAGCCCTGGGACTGCGTGACGATCTCAACCATCGGCGGAACCGGATCGGGATAGGCCTCGATGTTGAGCCCGGCGAAGGCAATGCCGCCCGCCACGATGATGGCCGCAAAAATTGAAACGATTAGCAGACGTTGTCTTAGCGCGAAGCTGAGGATACGGTTCACGTGCCCAGCCCCGCCTCGTTAACGAATATCGCTCCTTCCGTTACGATCGTCTCGCCCACCTTCAGGCCGCTCGTTATCTCTATTCGGCCGCCCTGTTCGTCTCCCGTGCGCACGGAGCGCGCCTCCAGCCGGTGATCGCCGCGCAACACCCACATTCTGGCGCTTTCGCCTTCATGAATTACGGCAGTGGCTGGCACCATCAACCGTGTCCCGGCAGACACATGGCGTATGGAAAAGCTGGCAAACATCTGCGGTTTGAGCGCGAAATCCGGATTGGGTATCGTCGCCCGCAGCATCAGCCTGTGGGTAACCGGATCAAGCCCCGCGCCGACGATGTCGATTGTCGCGTGAAACCGGCGGCCGGGATAGGCCGGGGTGGTGACATCAACCGCATCGCCAACATGAACCGAGGCCGCTTCACTTTCAGCGATCTGTGCCTGCAACCATACCCTTGAGGCATCGGTGATGGTGAAAATGGGCTTGTCGCCTCCGGACCCCACGTATTGGCCGGGGGAAACGTCGCGCGTGGCAATGGTTCCGGCGATCGGGGCGTGCAGCGTTGTTGTCGCGTGCAACCCGCTCACATCGCGGGCGCGCTCCAGCCGCTCGATTTCCCCGGCCGATTTCCCCATGATTGCCAGCTTGTCGCGCGCCGCGCCAACTGCTGCCTCCGCGCTTCGCGCCTGCGCTTCTGCTGCCGCAAGGTCAGTTTGGGCCTGCTGATAATCCTTGCGGGCGCCGCCCGCGGTTTCCGCCAGTTGCCTTGACCGTTCAGCGTTGCGCCGCGCGTTGAACAAGGCCGCCTGGGTGGAACGGAGGGTCGCTTCAGAAGCCAGCAGTGTGGCGCGCGCATCAACGAAATCGTTGGTCCGTATTGTAAGCAATGGCTGGCCGGCTGATACGGTTTGTCCGGCATCCACAAGCACCCGCGCCACCTGCCCAGAATAGGGCAACAAGACGGGCGTGCTCAAATCCCCATCGGCTTGAATCGTCCCGGTGGCGCTTATCTCGCTTTCAACCTGACGATCACTGATTCGCTCAAACCGCAGCAAGGAAAGCTGAGCAGAAGTCGGCAGGAACGTGCCAGGCGGATCAGGCGTTTTATGCGGTGTGACATGAGAAAAGACCAAATGGCCAATCCAGATGGCAACCCCAACCGCAATCAGCCCGCCAGCCGCGAACGCCAACAATCGCATCTGCTGAGCGCGGGGCAAGCGCAGGGCCTGAGATTCTTCACCAACAGGTCCGGATTCCGGCATATTCAGGCCCCACAGCTTCGCCAAGCGATGCCGTTATAAGGCGCAGCTTACAGCCAGCTTACAAAGCCGGTGTGACGTGCCAAAGTTTGCGACAGAACCCGCATGGCACCGCCGCGCAGCTTCCAGATTGGTCGCGCTGCCATCGATGGCCACCTGGACGGGCAGGCCGTGACGCTGGTATGCGCGGCGGAAGAAGCGCCGGGCGTCCTTCAGGTTACGGGTCCTCGAGGACAGGAACTCGACCGTTGCCCCGCTCTTGTCGATCGCCCGGTAGAGATACATCCACTGGCCCCTCACCTTGATGTACGTTTCGTCAACATGCCATTTGCCCATGACCGGTCGCTTGCGGGCGTTGAACGCGCCCAGCAATTGCTGCGTGTAGCGCACCACCCAACGGTGGATCGTGGAGTGATCGACCGATACGCCGCGCTCGCCGATCATCTCTTCCAGATCCCGAAGGCTCAAACCGTAAGCCAGATACCACCGAACGCACAGCAGGATCACCGAGCCTTCAAACTGCCGCCCTTTGAACATTACGCGACCTAGTCACCTGAATCCAAAGTTCGGCTCATTGTTTTCTGGCAGAAACGCCTGACCGAGGCGAGGATATCGTCGGCGGATTTGACCCACTTGTATGGTTTGGGTTTTTCGTTGTGAGCGGCAATGAAGGCGGCGATATCGGCTTCGAGTTCCGCCGTTGATCGGTGGACGCCTCGCTGCAATTGCTTTCGTGTAAGCTCGGCAAACCAGCGTTCGACCTGATTGATCCACGATGCCGACGTCGGCGTGAAGTGCACGTGCCAGTGCGGGCGACGAGCGAGCCAGGCCTTGATCCGGGGTGTCTTGTGGGTGGCATAGTTATCCATCACGAGGTGGACCTCGGGGCCTTGGGGCATTGCCGCATCGATCTGCTTGAGAAAGTCGAGGAACTCGGTCGCATGGTGCCGCTTGTAGCATTTGCCGATCACGGCGCCGGTGGCAATGTCGAGCGCGGCGAACAGTGATGTCGTGCCGTTGCGGACGTAGGTATGGGTGCGCCGCTCGGGCATGCCGGGCGCCATGGGCAGGACCGGCTGTTCGCGATCGAGCGCCTGGATCTGCGATTTCTCGTCCACGCACAGCACAACCGCGCGGTTCGGAGGTGACAGGTAAAGGCCGACGATGTCCTGCACCTTGTCGACGAACAGCGGATCGGTGGACAGCTTGAACCTCTCCGAGCGGTGCGGTTGCAAGCCGAATGCTCCCCAAATCCGGCGGATTGTGGTATGCGACAGCCCGGCCTCGGCCGCCATCGAGCGGATCGACCAATGCGTGGCATCCTTGGGCGTGGTGTTCAGCGTGCGCTCGATCACCCGTGCCACTTGCGCATCGCTCACCGTGCGCGGCCGACCTGCCCGATACTCGTCGGTCAGCCCTTCGATGCCAGCTTGCGCAAAACGGCGACGCCACTTGCCGACCGTATGCTCGTGAACCCCGAGCCGCTCGGCGACCTCCTTGCTTTGCAGGCCTTCCGCACACAGCAAGACCATACGGCAGCGGTCCGATAACGAGCGCGGTGCCTGTGACGCCGAGCCTGCGATTCCAGGAGCGCCCGATCAGCGGCGCTCAATGCCAACACGTCCGCCTGACGACCAACCATCCATGCCTCCTGCCAGCGCAAGGACGCTTATACAATGCGGCTTATTTCAGTTCCAGGTGAGTAGAGTATCCGTGATGGTCAAGTGGGGGATTGGTCTGTTTGGCAGGGGACGTGGGCAGTGCCGGATCAGGGCCACCCCGCGCCCGGCACCTTCACCTCGGTTACCAGCACTTTGCCCTTGGGCGCTTTCGCCGCCTCGGTCGCGTCCGAACTTGGCGCGACAAGCATGAACAGGTGCCGTCCGGTCGGGCCGCCCAGCATACAGGCGTAGCAGTTGAGGCCGTCCGTTTCCACCACGTCCAGCACTTCGCCGCCGGGCGCGATCAGGGCGCATTCGGGGGCGAGGGGGTTGGCGATCCAGATTGCGCCGCTGGCGTCGAGGCAGATCCCGTCGGGCACGCGCGGCCAGGTCGGCGCCCATTGCTGGCGGGCCGACAGGGTGCCGTCCGAGCCAATTTCGAACTGGGTGAGGCACCCGCCCAGCGTTTCGCCAACCACAAAAGTCTGGCCATCGGGCTTGATCACCATGCCGTTGGGAAAGCCGAAGCGTTCGCCCGGCGCGGCGTCGCTGACGCGGCCATCGGGCTGGATCAGCGCCAGCATGGTCGTAGGGTGATCGGCGATCACGCTCTGCGCGCCGCGCGCGTGGATTTCCGCGTCAAGATCGAAGCCGAAATTGCCGACATAAGCCCGGCCCTGCCCGTCGACGACCATGTCATTGCACAGGAAGGCCGAGTAATCCGCCAGATCGGCGTGCAGTTCAAACCGCCCATCGGGCCAGCGCCGCCAGACTGCACGCAGTTCCATCCGCACCACCAGCAGCGAACCATCGGGCATCCAGCCCAGGCCGGACGGACGCCCCTCTACCTCAAGCTCGGTACGCAGATCCCCGGCAAGGTCGACCGAGCAGATCCGGTGAGCGTAAAAATCGGAAAACCACAGCCGCCCGGTGCGCCAGCGCGGCCCCTCGCCAAAGTAGATGCCGGAGGCGAGGGTGCGCAGGCTATGCTTCATGAATCAGTGGCCCGAAGGATCGTTAAAGTCCTCCGGTATCCACGCGTTTACGATCCCGCCGTCAATCGGAATCGTTGTGCCCACCACATAATCTCCGGCCCGGCTGGCCAGATAGATTGCGCCGCCGGCGATGTCTTCTGCCACGCCGACCCGCTTGTAAGGGATGCCCCGGGCCGAACCTTCGGGGTTTTTCGCCGCCGCCTTGTTCATCTCGCTGGGATAGGCCCCCGGCGCGATCGCGGTGCAGACGATGTTGTCCTTGATCAGCCGCGCGGCGAGCCGCTTGGTCAGGTGAACCACCGCCGCCTTGCTGGCCTGATAGGAATAGGTTTCCCACGGATTGGGGCGCAGCCCGTCGATCGAGGCGATGTTGATCACCTTGGCCGGGCGGTCAAACGTGCCCGCGGCCTTGAGCAGGGGGAACAGCGCCTGTGTGAGAAAGAACAGGCTTTTGACGTTAAGGTCCATCACCTTGTCCCAGCCTGCTTCGGGGAACTGGCCAAATTCCGCGCCCCAGGCCGCGCCGGCGTTGTTGACCAGCACGTCAAGCCGGCTTTCGCGACTGCTGAGTTCCTTGACCAGCGCGGCAAGATCATCGCGCTGGCTGAGATCACCGGCCAGGCCGATGACCTTGCCGGGATAGGCCGCGTTGAACTCGGCCTCTGTCTCGGCCAGCTGTTCGCGCTTGCGGGCGGTGATGTAGACCTTCTCGCAACCCGCCGCGAGGAAGCCTTCGAGCAGCATCTTGCCGATCCCGCGGCTGCCCCCGGTGATCAGTGCGATCTTGCCTTCAAGGCTGAAAAGTTTGGTGAAATCCATTGGTGTTCTCCTTTGGGCGAAGGTTGGCGCGTGGCCTTCGACAAGCTCAGGCTGAGCGGATGAGGGAGACTTGCCTGGCCCCGCTCATCCTGAGCTTGTCCAAGGATGATGCGCTGCCTTGGCCTAGTAACCCGAAAGCTGCGCCACGCGGTTGGCGTGGTAATAGGCATCGCCCATGAATTCTGCGAGCGCGCGGTCACGCTTCATGAACAGGCCGATGTCATATTCATCAGTCATGCCGATGCCGCCGTGCATCTGTACGCCTTCCTTGACCGCAAGGCCCGCCGCCTGGCCGGCCTTGGCCTTGGCCACCGCAACCATCAGCGGTGCCTTTTCGCTGCCTGCATCCAGCAATTGCTGCGCCTTGATCGTTGCGGCGCGGGCAATCTCGATTTCGGAATAGAGATGCGCGGCGCGGTGCTGCAGCGCCTGAAATTCACCGATCAGCTTGCCGAACTGCTTGCGCTGCTTAAGGTAATCGGTGGTCATGGCAAAGGCGCCCGCGGCCACGCCAACGCTTTCCGCCGCCGCGCCGACCCGCCCGGCATTGAGCACCTTGTCCAGCAGAGGCCGCCCGCCATCAACCTCACCGATTACCGCGTCGGCGGTCAGTTCGACATTGTCCAGCTTCAGGTGCGTCGCCATCGAGGAATCGACCAGCCGCACCGCATCCTGGTTCAGCCCCGCCGAATCCCGTGGCACCGCGAACAGGGTGATACCCTCTGCATCTTCATCCGATCCGGCGGTGCGCGCGGCGACAACGATCATGTCGGCCGATGCGCCCTGAATCACGAAAGTCTTGGCCCCGTTCAGGCGAAAGCCGTTGCCGTGCCGCTCGGCGCGGGTGGTGATCCGTTCGGGGCGGTGCTTGCGCTGCTCGTCAATGGCAACGGCAAAGACACTGTCCCCCGTCAGCAGGCCAGGCAGATAGCGTCCGCGCAGTTCGTCACTCGCTGCGCCAAGGGCGGTGGCGGCCACTACCGCGCTGGTCAGGAACGGCGACGGGGTAAGGTTGCGCCCGATCTCTTCCAGCACGATTCCCGCCTCGACATTGCCCATGCCCAGACCGCCATCGGCCTCTGGCACCAGGATCCCGGTCAGGCCAAGTTCGGCGAACTGCTTCCACAGGGCATGGCCGAAACCATCCTTGCAGCTGATGTCGCGGAAATGGCGGAGCTGTTTGGCGATGGTTCCTTCATCAGCCAGGAACCCGCGGGCGGTATCGGCGAGCATCGCCTGATCTTCGGTGTGGTACAGCGGCATGGATCAGGCTCCCGGCAGGTCGAGGATGCGTTTGGAAATGACGCCCAGCATCACCTCGCTGGTGCCGCCCTCAATCGAATTGGCTTTGGTCCGCAGCCAGTTGCGGGCATTTGCCCCGCCGTTGCTGGCCTCACTATCCCATTCCAGCGCGGCGCTGCCGCCCGCGGCCATCACCAGTTCAAGCCGGCGCTTGTTAAGTTCGGTTCCGGCATATTTCATCATGTTCGGCTGAGCGGGATGGCCGCGCCCGACCTTCACCTCGTCCATGAACTTCTCGCTCATCGCGGAAAAGGCCAGGGCATCGACATCGAACAGCGCCAGATCGGCGCGCAGCACCGGATCTTCCAGCCCGCTGGCGCGCAACAGCGCCGCCCCCAGCGATCCGGCGCGGTCCCCTCCGCCAGTGGCCGAGATCATCTCACGCTCATGCCCCAGCAGATATTTGGCCACGTCCCAGCCGCGGTTGAGTTCGCCAACGATCTGGTTCTTGGGCACCGAGACATTGTCGAAGAAGGTTTCGCAGAACGGTGAATTGCCGCTGATCAGCAGGATCGGCTTGGTTGAAACGCCGGGGCTGGCCATGTCAAACAGCAGGAACGAAATGCCCTGGTACTTGTTGGCCTTGTCCGTGCGGACCAGGCAGAAAATCCAGTCGGCCTTGTCAGCATAGCTGGTCCAGATCTTTTGCCCGTTGACCACCCAGTGATCGCCCTTGTCCTCGCCAAAGGTCTGCAAGCTAACAAGGTCCGAGCCGGAACCCGGTTCGGAATAACCCTGGCACCAGCGGATTTCGCCGCGGGCAATCTGGTTCAGGTAGTGAACCTTCTGTTCCTCTGTCCCGAACTTCAGCAGCGCCGGGCCAAGCATCCAGATGCCAAAGCTGGACAATGGCGGGCGGGCATTGATCCGGGCCATTTCCTCGCGCCAGACCTTGGCTTCCGCCGCGCTCAGCCCCGCGCCGCCATAGGGCTTGGGCCAGTCGGGCACGGTATAGCCCTTGGCCGCGCAGCGATCGAGCCAGGTCTTCTGTGCCTCGCTCTTGAACTGGAAATTGCGGCCGCCCCAGCACACGTCATCCTCATCGCGGACGGGCTCGCGCATTTCGGGCGGGCAATTGGCTTCAAGCCAGGCGCGCGCTTCCTGGCGGAAATTTTCTAGGTCGGACATGACGGGATGGCTCCTCTTCTTAACCGAGAGGTTAAAGTGAGTCGGCCCCGGGGCGCAAGGGCAGATTTCCGCGCCTTGTCAGATTGTACGTTTGCCGTAGCGTAAAGCGCGAAGGCGTTGACCGTGCCGCTTCGCGTCCTAAGCTGAGGGCCAGCAACAAGGACTGGAGAGGCCATGCGATTCTCAGGCAAATGCGTCGTGGTAACCGGCGCGGCATCGGGCATCGGGCGGGCGGCGACGCTGCTGTTCGCGCGCGAAGGCGCCACCGTTTTCGCCGCCGACCTCAACCTTGCCGGGGCAGAGGCCGTGGCGCGCGAGGGAGAGAATATCGTGCCGGTGGCCTGCGATGTCTGCGATGTGCCGCAGATCAAGGCGCTGATGGACCATGCCGCGGGAACCTGCGGCGGGATCGACGTGGTGTTCAACAACGCCGGGGCCGGCGGCGCGCGTGAGGCGATTGACGAGATTGACGCCGCCGGGTGGGACCGGACCATGGACCTGCTGCTGCGTTCGGTGGCGATGGGCATCCGCTATGCCGCGCCGCACATGAAGGGGCGCAAGGGGGCCAGCATCGTCAACACCAGTTCGGTGGCGGCGGTTGGTCCGGGCTATTCGCCCACCGCTTATGCCGTGGCCAAGGCCGGGGTGCTGCATCTGACCAAGTGCGCGGCGACCGATCTGGCCCAGCACGGCATCCGGGTGAACGCGGTGCAGCCGGGCTTTATCAACACCAACATCTTCACCGCCTCGCTGGAGGTGCCAGAGGAAATGACCGACACGGCCAAGGCGATGATCCTGCAGATGTCCAGTGACGCCCAGCCAGTGGCGCGCGCCGGAATGCCGGATGACATCGCCAATGCCGTGGCCTTCCTTGCCAGTGACGCCGCCGGGTTCATGACCGGGGCATCGCTGATCGTCGATGGCGGAATCACCGTGGGGCCGCGCCATTCGTGGGACCCAGAGGCACCGGGGATGTTCGACGCATTGCAGGCCATGGCTGAAGGAGCGGGTGCGGCCCCCGCGCAGTGAGCGGAGCGCGCGCCAGATCGGGAGCGGCGCTGCCGCTGCGCCTCAAGCTGTTTCACGCGATGGGCTCCATTGCCTATGGCGTGAAGGAAAACGGATTCTCGACCTTCCTGCTGCTGTTCTACAGCCAGGTGATCGGCCTTGATTCGCGGCTGGTCTCGCTGGCGCTGATGCTGGCGCTGCTGGCCGATGCCTTTGTCGATCCGCTGATCGGGCACTTGTCGGACCGCACCTATACCCGCTGGGGTCGGCGCTTGCCGTGGCTTTATGCCGCGCCGATTCCGCTGGCGCTGTCGTGGATGCTGCTGTGGGATCCACCGGCGGACCACACGCATATATTCGGCTATCTGGTGGTCGTGGCGATCATGGTTCGCACGCTGGTATCGTGCTGCGAGGTTCCGTCGCAGTCGCTCGTGGCGGAGCTGACCAGCGATTATGACGAGCGCACCGCACTGACCCGGCTGCGTTACCTGTTCGGGTGGGCTGGCGGTTTGCTGCTGTTCTATCTTGCCAACAATGTGTTCCTGACCGCCGATGCCGCGCACAAGTTCGGGCAGCTCAACGCCAATGGCTATTGGCGCTTTGGCCTGTGCGGCGCGATCGTGATGGCCGCTGCGGTGCTGATTTCCGCGCTGGGCCAGCACAGCCGGATCGCGCACCGCCCCGCGGCCAGGCCAACCCAGACCTCACCGGGGCAGATCGTTCGCGAGATTTTTGAATCGCTGCGTCATCCCGCGGCGCTCGTGCTGCTGTCCGCCATGCTGATCGCCATTTTCAGCACCCAGATGACCTTCACGATCACCAATTTCCTGTACCTTTATGTCTGGCAGCTGTCCGAAGGCGGGTTCAAGCTGCTGCCAGTGCTGCTGATGGTAACGGCGGTGCTGGCCTTCATTCTGGTCAAGCCCGCGCACCAGCGCTTTGGCAAGCGGGAAACCGCGGTGATCGGCAGTGTGATCAGCGTGATTCTGTGGGTGGTGCCGTTCGGTTTGCGTCTGGCCGGGGCCTGGCCGGCGGAGGGATCACAGGCGTCGACAACGCTGCTGTTCGTGTTTCTTCTGGTAACCAACACCGCATCAATCATGGTGTCGGTTTCGGGTCAGTCGATGCTGGCCGATGTGGTCGAAGCCTCATTCGTGGAAACGGGGCGGCGCACAGAAGGCACTTTTTCCGCTGGCTGGATGTTCGTGCTCAAGTGCGGCACGGCGCTGGGCATTGGCGCAACGGGGCTGCTGGTTTCCCTCGCCGGACTTCCCGCCAAGGCGGTGCCGGGGCAGGTCGCACCGGAAGTGATTGACCGGCTGACGATCTATTACGTTATTCTGGTGATCCTGGCCGGGGTGGCCTCAACCCTGATCCTGACCCGTTTCCCCATCACCCGCGCTGATCACGAAGCGCGCATCGCGGCGCTTGATGCGGCATCGCTGGTCGATCCCGACGCTGACGGCGTGCATCCTTAACCGAACACTTAAATGACCCTTGGCGCGGCGGGATCGGCGTGGCAGGGGGGTAATCGAGACTCAACAGTATCAGGAAAGGAAGACCCCATGGATTTCGACCCCACCGAACGGCAGGTCTATTGGCGTGACCGCGTCCGCCAGTTCATCGAGAACCACGTCCGCCCCCGCCAGGGTGACTACAAGAAGCAGGACGCCGAAGGCGCGCGCTGGAAGGTTCTGCCCGTGATTGAGGAGGAAAAGGCCCGGGCCAAGGCCCAGGGAATCTGGAACCTGTTCATGCCGCCGCAGTCGGGCCGGGCCCATGTCGATGACACGTTCGAGTTCGATGGACCGGGGCTGACCAACCTGGAATATGCGCTCTGCGCCGAAGAGATGGGGCGGATTGGCTTTGCGTCGGAAGTGTTCAACTGTTCCGCACCTGATACCGGCAACATGGAAGTGCTGCACCGCTATGGCACCCGCGAACAGAAGGAAGCCTGGCTCAAGCCGCTGATGAACGGTGAAATCCGTTCTGCCTTCCTGATGACCGAACCGCAGGTCGCCAGCTCTGACGCGACCAATATCGAATGCTCGATCCGCCGCGAGGGCGATGAATATGTCCTCAACGGCACCAAATGGTGGTCGTCAGGCGCGGGCGATCCGCGCTGCAAGATCGCGATCGTCATGGGCAAGACCGATTTCGAGGCAAAGAAGCACGCCCAGCAATCGATGGTGCTGATGGAGCTTGATGCGCCCGGCGTCGAAATCGTCCGCCACCTGCCGGTGTTCGGCTATGACGACGCGCCGCACGGCCACATGGAGGTAAAACTCACCAATGTCCGCATCCCGGCCAGCAATATGCTGCTGGGTGAGGGCCGCGGGTTTGAAATCGCCCAGGGCCGCCTCGGGCCGGGCCGCATCCATCACTGTATGCGCACGATCGGCGTCGCCGAGGAAGCGCTGGCCAAGATGGTCAAGCGGCTGTCCAGCCGCGTAGCCTTCGGCAAGCCGATTTCCACTCATTCCATCTGGGAACAGCGCATTGCCGAAGCCCGGATTGAAATCGAATGTTCGCGCCTGCTCTGCCTGAAAGCGGCGGACATGATGGACAAGGTTGGCAATAAGGCGGCCCAGGCCGAAATCGCGATGATCAAGGTCAAGGCGCCGAACATGGCGCTGAAGATCATCGATGACGCGATCCAGGCCCACGGCGGCGGCGGTGTTTCAGAGGACTTCGGCCTTGCCAAGATGTACGCCGGCCAGCGCACGCTGCGGATTGCCGACGGCCCGGACGAGGTTCACAACCGCTCGATCGCCCGGATCGAACTGGGTAAGTATGCGCCGCAGACCGATGCCGGGCCAAGCTCCGGCGATATCGGGGTTTCGCGGTAGGCTTACGAAGCGGTCCACCTTCCCCCCTCCCGCGTGCGGGAGCGGCCGGGGGGAGGGCCTGTTCGGCGGGGGCTTTCCACAGGCCCTCCCCTAACCCCTCCCGCGCACGGGAGGGGACCTGTTGGAGAATTGTTGCAATGAAAGCCGCCGTCCTCGTCGAACCCGGCAAGCCGCTGGAAATAGAACAACTCCAGATCAGCAAGCCCGGCCCGCACGAGGTGCTGATCCGGACCGCCGCCTGCGGCCTGTGCCATTCCGACCTGCACTTCATCGAAGGCACGTACCCCCACCCGCTTCCCGCGGTTCCGGGGCACGAGGCGGCAGGCATCGTCGAGGCGGTTGGCAGCGAGGTGCGCACGGTCAAGGTGGGCGATGCCGTCGTCACCTGTCTGTCCGCGTTTTGCGGGCACTGCGAATTCTGCGTCAGCGGGCGCATGGCGCTGTGCCTTGGCGCGGAAACGCGGCGTCCCGCCGGGGCTGAAACGCGCTTGTCGCGGCCCGATGGCAGCCCGGTCAACCAGATGCTCAACCTCTCGGCCTTTTCCGAGATGATGTTGATTCACGAGCACGCCTGCACCGCGATCGATCCGGAAATGCCGCTGGACCGGGCATCGGTGATCGGCTGCGCGGTAACCACCGGGGCAGGCACGGTGTTCAACGCCTGCAAGGTGACGCCGGGTGAAACGGTCGCGGTGGTCGGCTGCGGCGGGGTTGGCCTTGCCGCGGTCAACGCGGCCAAGATTGCCGGAGCAGGACGGATTATCGCCGCTGATCCGATGCCCGAAAAGCGTGAACTGGCGAAAAAGCTGGGCGCGACCGACGTGGTTGACGCCATGGCCCCTGATGCTGCGGCACAGATTATCGAACTGACCAAGGGCGGGGTCGATTACGCGATCGAGGCGGTAGGGCGTCCCGCCTCGGGCGAACTGGCGGTCAAGGCGCTGCGCCGCGGCGGCACGGCAACGATCCTGGGAATGATGCCTTTGACTCATTCGGTCGGCCTCTCGGCGATGGACCTGCTTTCGGGCAAGAAGCTGCAGGGCGCGATCATGGGGATGAACCGTTTTCCGGTTGATATGCCGCGTCTGGTTGATTTTTATATGCGCGGGCTGCTCGACCTCGATACGATCATTGCCGAGCGGATTCCGCTGGAACAGATCAACCAGGGTTTCGACAAGATGAAAGCTGGCCATTCTGCGCGTAGCGTGATCGTGTTCGATAGCTGACAACGCGGGCCAGACCTCGCACGCCGTCCGTCCCCAGCCTGTCGAAGGACTGCACTTCATTTGGGACGTGGCGCGAGAACAGGACAACCCTTCGACAGGCTCAGGGTGGACGGAGATTGGAAATGAACGAACCGGCAACACTCAACGCGGAAGAAGCCTTCGTCGGCACGGTCGAACCCGAAGGCGCGGACAAGCTGGACGAAGCCAGGCTGGCGACCTGGCTGGATGCGAATGTCGAAGGCTTCAGGGGGCCGCTGCACCTGACCAAGTTCAAGGGCGGGCAATCGAACCCGACTTACAAGATCGCGGCAGAGAGCGGCAATTACGTGCTGCGGCGCAAGCCCTTCGGGCCATTGCTGCCCAGCGCTCATGCGGTTGACCGCGAATACAAGGTTCAGAACGCGCTTAACAAGGCGGGTTTTCCTGCCGCGCGCCAGTTTGGCCTGTGCACCGATGATGGCGTGGTCGGATCGTGGTTCTATGTCATGGGCATGGTCGATGGGCGGACCATCTGGAACGGCGCCATGCCCGATGACGCGCCGGAATATCGCCGCGAAACCTATATGGCGATGATCGACACCCTGGCCCAGCTTCACGCCGTTGATGTCGAAGCGGCGGGGCTGTCTGACTTTGGCAAGCCGGGCAATTACTTCGGCCGCCAGGTCGATCGCTGGACCAAGCAGTACAAGCTTTCAGAAACCGAGCTGATGCCGGACATGGAGCGGCTGATCGAATGGCTGCCGGCCACCCTGCCCGAACAGACCCGGACCTCTGTGGTCCACGGCGATTACCGGATCGACAACATGATCTGGGCCAAGGACTCACCGCAAGTTCTCGCGGTTCTGGATTGGGAGCTGTCGACGCTTGGCGACCC
Source organism: Pseudomonadota bacterium (assembly GCA_018240895.1). Classification (GTDB taxonomy): domain Bacteria; phylum Pseudomonadota; class Alphaproteobacteria; order Sphingomonadales; family Sphingomonadaceae; genus Novosphingobium. Next base: position 20,726 of record JAFEEX010000027.1, read on the forward strand.
GCTCGGTGATTTCTCCTATGTGGCGATGGCCTGGGTGACGGAGAATGGCGGGCGTTCCGGCGTTGCCGATCTCGATCGCAAGGCGCTCGGCATCCCCGAGCTTGACGAGGTGGTTGCGCGCTATTGCGAAAAGACCGGACGGACCAGCGTGCCCGACATGAACTGGTACTTTGCCTACAACTTCTTCCGCCTTGCCGGGATCATGCAGGGAATCAAGAAGCGGGTGATTGATGGCACCGCCAGTTCAAGCCACGCCAAGGCGATGTCCGAACGGGTGCAGCCATTGGTTGACCGCGCGGCGGAATTTGCGCGTTTGGCCGGGATGTAGGCCTGCTTCAGAACTTCCTGACCCAGCTTGCTGCCATGCCCTTGTCATCGGGCATGGCCGCGAAGTGGCCCGGGTTCTTGCGATAGAACAGGCTGACCATGGCCGTGCCGTTTTGTAGCGCGCCGCGCCACATGAGTTCGGTATCGATCTCGCGGCTGTGCGGCGATAGCGACAGGGTTTCGGTCGCCATGGCCGGCTGCAGGGTGGAATAGGAATAGGACACCGGCAGGTTCAGCGCCAGTCCGCCGCTTTCCACCCGCAGCGGTTGCGACAGGCGCAGCCCGATGCTGTCGGCCTCGTCAAACAACCCGTCGTGCGCCAGATCAAGCGACCAGGCGGATGTGATGAGCCGGCCTCCCGATGCCGCAGCAAGGCCGCTGTGCGCCCAGGTCATCCCTCCGCGCAGGGCGCTGGCCAGTTGCCAGCCGCCGCCAATGTGCCATTGCCCGTTGACGTCCACAAACAGGCTGTCCGCCCCGCCGGCAACCAATCCGTCATGGAACCGCGCCCCCAGCATGGTGTCGCTTTCGCGCAGCCAGGTCAGGCCCATCGCCCCGCGCAGCGCGCCGAAGTCCCGGTCGGCAACCAGGCTGAACCGGTTGGATACGGCGAAGCGGTTCTGCGGCACCGCACTGGTGGCGCTCTGGTAAGGCGCACCGGCCAGCGTCGTTCCGCGTTGCATTGCCAGTGAGAGGCCCCAAGGCCCCAGCCGCTGCCGCACCGCCGCACCCAATACCGAATCCTGCTGAAACCCGACATCGTCCAGCGGGGATCGGGCAATCAGAAACCCCGGTTCGCTGCGGCCTTGCAATGCAGAAACCAGTCCGTCGGTGCCCTGGGCAAAGGCCAGGGCGATCTGGGTTTCGGCGGACAGGCGCGAGATGATGCGGCCCGCCAGAACCCGGGATTGCTGCGCATCGCGGTCCGACAGGCGCAGATGGCCGCTCCACGGCAGGCGCGATGCGTGGTTCTGGTCATCGATCGAAAACGCCAGCGAATACTGGTCGGTCCCCATCACCAGCCGGCGTGTTTCTAATTCCAGCGCCGGGGCCAGGCGCGGGGCGATGCGGGCCGGGCTTATTCCAGCGGAAAGATCAACCTGATAGGCGCGGTTGTAGGCATCAAGAATGATTGCCTTGATCCCTGATCCGGCCGCCGTTGCGGCGTCGCCCATCGCCGCCGAGGTGACCCCGGTGCTGTCACCCAGCGGCATCGCGGTAGTGCTGCCGGCCAGGCTGGTTGCGCCCTGCGGCGCGAAAGCGGCGGTGATGTTCAGAATTCCCCGGCCATAGATCGGGTCGGTCCCGGCCGCGCCGCCATCGGTGGCGGTGCGCAGCAGCAGGTCAACCACCTGGGTTGCGGTCAGGTTGGGGAAAGCCTGACGCAGCAGGGCCACGGCACCGACGATCTGCGGAACGGAAAAGCTGGTTCCGGAAAACACATAGACGGATTGCGTGCCATCGGCGTTGCTGACCACTTCCATCGAGCCATTTTTGTAGACGCAGCACACACGTTCTCCGCGCGCACTCAAAAACCATGTCGCCTCGGATCCGGCCCGATTCGAAAAGCTGGAAATCACATTGTTGGCATCAACCGATCCGCCGATGATGACGTTGCCGTTGCCGGCCGCCCGCAACCCTGCAGCAAACGGATCAGGATTGTTGGGATCGATTGCCGGATCGGTCGATGCCCCGTTGTTCCCGGCCGAGATCACCACCACCACATTGTTGGCTGCAGCACTGGCCACGGCATTGCTGAGCCCGGTCCCCGGTGCCGATCCGCCAAGCGACAGGTTGATCACCCGCGCGCCAGCGGCAATCGCGGCATTGATGCCCTGGGCAATATCGCTGTCCAGAAACTTGCAACCGCTGTCCTTGACGTTGGGATCGGCGGTGGCGCAGCTGCCGGGTTCATCGGCGCGGAACATTGCGATTGTCGCGCCAAAGGCGATGCCCATGATCCCGGTATTGTCGCGCGCTGCGGCGGCCACCATAGCCACATTCGTCCCGTGGTCGCTGTCGCTGTTGCTCAGTCCGCGGCTGCCCGCAACATCGCGCGATGCGGCGGAAATACGCCCGGAAAATTCGGGGCTGGTGCTGTCTATCCCGGAATCGACAATCCCGATCGTCACGCCGGCTCCTGAATAGCCCTGTGACCATGCGGTAATTGCGCCGTGCTGCGCCGGGCCGTTGGAGCGGCTGTATTCGGTGGTCTGGAAATTCGCCGCAGGGGTTGGAGTGGGCGCCGGGGTAGAGGGTGTCGGGCTCGGAGTAGGTGTGGGCGTGACTGTCGGCGTCGGGGTAGGTGTGGAGCCGACGCCCGATCCGCCGCCGCAGCCGCCAACTGCCATCAATGCGGCCATTGCTGCGCCGCGCCGCCAGACCCAAACCCTTGAATCCTTTACCGACATTTCTGCGATCCCCTGCCCGATGCCGACGGCCCGCTGGCATATCGGCGAACAGCACTATGGACCGGTCAAGCTTAACCGCAACTTTCTTTTCGCGTCCGGGTTGGATCGCGCCTTGCCCCCGCCCGGTTGCCGTTATAGGCGGGCCGGCAGCCGCATGGGCTGAACAGGAGTACCAAGATGTCCGCCGATCTTGCCGCCGCGATCGAAGCCGCCTGGGATGCCCGCGATACCGTAACCCCCGCCAGCGCCGATGTTCGCCAAGTGGTCGACGCCGCGCTTGAATTGCTTGACAGCGGCAAGGCCCGCGTGGCCGAACCCGATGGCGCGGGTGAGTGGAAGGTCAACCAATGGCTCAAGAAGGCGGTGCTGCTGTCATTCCGGCTGAATGACAATGCAGTCGTGCCGGGCGGTTCCGCCGGCGCGCCCGCCTATGACAAGGTGCCATCGAAATTTGAAGGCTGGGGCGAAAACCGGTTCCGCGAAGCCGGTTTCCGGATCGTGCCGGGCGCGGTGGTGCGGCGCGGATCGCACATCGGCAAGGGGGTGGTGGTCATGCCCAGCTTCGTCAACATCGGCGCGCACGTGGGCGAAGGCACGATGGTTGATACCTGGGCCACCGTGGGTTCCTGCGCCCAGATTGGCAAGCACGTGCACTTGTCCGGCGGGGTCGGGATCGGCGGCGTGCTTGAACCGCTTCAGGCCGGACCGGTCGTGATCGAGAACGGCTGCTTCATCGGTGCGCGCAGCGAAGTAGTTGAAGGGGTGCGGGTGTGCGAAGGCGCGGTGCTGTCAATGGGGGTCTATCTTGGCGCGTCGACCAAGATTGTCGACCGCGCGACCGGAGAGGTCCATATTGGCCGCGTTCCGCCCTATGCCGTGGTCGTGCCCGGATCGATGCCCGGCCGGCCCCTGCCCGATGGTTCGCCCGGCCCGTCGCTCTACTGCGCGGTGATCGTCAAGACGGTGGATGCCCAGACCCGCGCCAAAACCGGGATCAACGAACTGCTGCGCGACTGATATCGGGGCGCCCGGGTCAGTCCGTTCCCCCTCGGCCCGTCAACGGCTGGCGTGCCGGGCAAATCCGGCGATGAATTCGGCAAGCCGTTGGCGCGTCGCATCGTCGGCCAGACGGCCCTGATCATCGAACACCGATCCGGCGCGCGACACCATCAGGCGGCCTTCGGCCCACAGGTCCATGCCCAGGGTGCGCAGTACCGGCAGCCAGGCGTCCTGCGACAGAATCGTTCCGAACCCGCCGGGTGAAGCGCCGATCACCGCGACCGGCCTGCCTGAAAAGACCCTGGCGATATCGTTCGCCGGGCGCGATGCCCAGTCGATCGTGTTCTTGAGCACGCCGGGAATCGAATTGTTGTATTCCGGCGTGACGATCAGCAGCCCGTCCGCCCCGGCGATCGCGTCCTTGAGCGTGGCCACCGCCGGGGGCAGCCCGTGCTCCACCTCTACATCGGCGTTGTAGAGCGGGATCTGCTCGATCGGACAATCGATGATCTTCACGCCCGCAGGGGCAACTTCGTGGGCAGCGCGCAGCAATGCCCGGTTGAATGATCCGCGGCGCAGGCTTCCGGCAATGGCGGCAATGGTGGTCATGCAGGCGGGCTCCGGCGTTCAGAATGTCGTGGCATTTTCCAGCGGTGGATCGCTGCGATGCGCCGCGGCATAGGCTTCCGCCGCCTTGAGCACACGCATCATGTTGCGGCTGGCAAGTTTTTCCAGATCGGCCTGGCTCCATCCGCGGCGCGCCAGTTCGGTGAACAGGGCGGGATATTTCGATACGTCCTCCATCCCCTTCACCGCGGTTTCAATGCCATCCATGTCTCCGCCCAGTCCGACATGATCGGTGCCGATCCGCCGGGCGATATAGTCGATCTGTCCGGCAACATCGGCCAGCGATCCGGTTGGTGCGGGATTGGCCTTTTCCCAATCCGTGAGCGCGGCCCTGGCCGCATCCGGGTTGCCGGAATTGAGCGCCTTGAGCCGGGCCTCCTCGCCCGCGCGGCGGGCGCTCCACTGGCGGGTATCCTCCACCACATAAGGCGGGTAGAAATTGACCATCACGATCCCGCCGTTGGCCTTGATCGCATCAAGTGCATTGTCTGGCACATTGCGCGGGTGGTGGTTGATTGCCCGCGCGTTGGAGTGGCTGACGATTACCGGCGCTTTCGCTACGGCCAGCGCGTCCAGCATGGTCTTCTCGCTGACATGGGCCAGATCGACCAGGATGCCCAGCCGCTGCATCTCGCGCACCACGTCCTTGCCGAACGGGGTCAGGCCCCGGGGTATCGGCGTGTCGGTCGCGCTTTCGGCCCAGGCCAGATTCTTGAAATGAGTGAGCGTCATGTACCGCGCGCCCAGCGCATACATCTGCCGCAATACGGCGAGCGACCCGCCGATCGAATGGCCACCCTCCATGCCCAATAGTGAGGCGACCCGGCGGTTCTTCCACGCATTTTCCACGCAGGCGCTGTCGGTGCAGAATTGCAGATCGGCGGGATAGCGGGCGATCACCCGCTTCATCACATCGATCTGTTCCAGCGTCGCCTGAACCGCCTGTGGTTCCGGCAACTGGGCCGAGACATAGACTGACCAGAACTGCGCCCCAACCTTGCCCGCTTTCAGCCGGTTGATGTCGGTCATCATCGGCGGCACACCCTTGGCCGGATCACCAGTACCGGTGGTGTCGCGGAAATCGAAATCCCCCAGCACGTCCTTGCGCCGGTCACGAAGCTGTTCGGGCACATCGTTGTGGCCATCCCACACCGGCGCCGCGTTAAGCGCGGCAGCGGCAATGGCTTCAGGCGTTTGCGCGGCGCTGGGGCCGGCTATCAGCAAAAGAGCCAGGCCGGCGGGCAGATTGGCCAATCGCATTGTGTCAGCTCCCTGATTGCCGAAAAACACAGAGCTAACTGTTGCTGTCGCCCTGGTCTAGGCGGAAAGCTCGCCAGCGTCGCTCAGCACTTTCAGTATCACCGCCGCGCCGCACTGCTGGGACCGGGCGTTGGGATTGAACCGCCCGTCTGCGACGAATTTGCCCCGGTCATAAAGCGTCGAAAAACTCCACAGATAGGGCGAGATGCGGCCCGCCCGGCGATACCCAAAACCGTTGTAGGCCTCCAGCCGGTAAAGTAGTCGCGGCAGGCTCCAGTCGGGCTGTCCGGCAAAGCCCATCAGCCGCAGTGCATCGGCGGCGCTGTCTTCCCAGTCGCTGGGCGGAAGCCAGACCAGAGGCCGCCCGGCGGGAACCTGGCGGGTCCGCTGGGTCAGCGGATAGTCCCCGTTGTGCAGGTGAGCGCGAAAGTTGAAGCTGGCTTCCAGCCCGTGCACCGCGCCGATGAAATACCACGGAACGCTCAGCCGTTTACCCACGGCCTGATAGCGTTCGCGCGATTGGCGCATCATGGTCAGGTGCCAGGCGGCGCTGTCCTGATGCTCTGGCCGGATTCGCGCGGCGGCAAACCAGTCAGCATATTCTGCGGCGATGTCGTCAAATCGCAGCGAGGTCAAAGGGCGGCGCGGCGGCATTTCGGGTTCGGCCGCTCCGTCTTGCGGCAGACCCATTGCCACATCACCGCCCGGCGGCTCGGCCAGCCGCAGCGGCCTTGCCGACAGATCAGGCAGATGCAGCAGTCCGCCATTCGCATTGCTGACATAGGGCGCGGCGGCCGGAGACTGACTGAACCACGCGTCGGGCGGATCGTACTGCGTACGGTGCAGCTGTGCCAACAGACCCCCCGCCTGATCCGCCAGACCGGGGCTTGTCGCCGAAGCCCGGTCAATTAGCGCGACCAGGCGCGGCATGGCGGCTTCATAAAGCCGCCCCGGATCGCTGGGGATCGCCCCGCCGCCCATGCCCAGCGGCGAGGCTGGCAGGTCAAGCGTCTTGGCCTGTTGTTCCAGCCGGATCACCTCGGCCACCAGACCCGCCGTCTTGCCAACTTCAGGGGGCAGCATATTAAGAAGCGGCTGGGGTACGGGGCCGCCCAGCAGCTTGGCCAGATCGCCCAGGCTCTGGGCTGCACGTGCCGGTGCGGCGGCGGCCAGCGCGACCAGGGGAAGGCCGGCCCGCACGACATCGCGGCGGTTGAAAGCAGCGGGCATCGACTCACCCCTTTGGCCTGCAAATCTATCATTTTCAGGGCAAAGTGCGAGTCGATACCATCACCCGGATTACGCGGCCCCTTGCACGCGCGGGCGCGGCGTGCTTGCGCAAATGGCGATGCATTTGCTGTCCGATCCCTTTGTCCTGGCAATGGCGGTTGTTGCCGTCATCATTCTGGGGCTGGCCAAGGGCGGATTTTCAGGACTGGGCGCGCTCGCAACGCCGCTGCTGGCGCTGGCCATGCCGCCGACACGGGCAGCGGCGCTGTTGCTGCCCGTGCTGCTGGTTCAGGACGTTGTCAGCGTCTGGTCGTTCCGCAAGACCTGGGATCGCACGATCGTTGCCTGGATGCTCCCCGGGGCGGCGCTGGGCGTGGCGCTGGCTGCGTGGTTTGCTGCGTCGGTGGACGAAGGCCGGGTGATGCTGGCGCTGGGCGCGATCACGCTGGGCTTCGGGCTTTATCGCCTGTGGATTGAACGCGGCGGCAGGATCGCCGCCGCATCCAACGCGCCCGGCTGGACCGGAACCCTGTTTGGCGTGGCGACCGGTTTCACCAGCCAGATCGCTCATGCCGGCGGGCCGCCGTTCCAGATGTGGGTCACCCCGCGCCGCCTGCCGCATCAGGTGTTCGTTGGCACCAGTTCGATCATCTTTGCCGCGACCAACTGGATGAAGGTGCCCAGCTTCATCCTGCTTGGCACGTTTGATCATGCGGTGCTGGCCGCATCGGCGCTGCTGGTGCCGCTGGCCATAATCAGCACACTGGCATCTGTGTGGATCATCCGCCGGCTCGATCCGGCACGGTTTTATGCGGTGATCTATTGGCTGATGGTGCTGCTGGGCGGAAAACTGGTGTGGAGCGGGCTGGCGCTTTGATCGGCCGGCACGAAGTGCTGTTCGATATGCGCTTGCCACTGGCAAATGCGCGTTTCACCTGCCAAGGGCCGCGCAAGGCAGGAGTGGATCATGGCAACGGACGACGACGATTACGTTTATGACGAGGGCAGCGGCGAATGGTTGCCGGCCAGCGAGCTTGCCGCGCGCCGTGCCAGCGCAAGCTCGGTCGAGGTCTTCGATGCGGTTGGCAACCGTCTGGCGGATGGCGATCAGGTTACCCTGATCAAGGATCTTACGGTAAAGGGCGCGGGCCAGACGCTGAAGCGCGGCACGGTGATCCCGGCGATCCGGCTGACCGGCGACCCGCAAGAGATCGATTGCAAATACCCCGGGATCAAGGGGTTGGTCCTGCGCGCCGAATTCGTCCGCAAGCGGTAAGGATGGCCCGCCCGGATTGATATGCGCCCGGCGGTTTATTGCCGGGCGCGGCTGGCTTGTGCGGGGGCGCCCTGGAACGTGCTTCCTTCGGGTATCGCCTCACCCTTCATGATCAGGGTCAGCGGCCCCAGTTCGGCATCCCGTCCGATCGCGGTATCGTACAGCACGGTTGATCCGGCACCGATGATTGCCCCGTCGCCCACCGTGATGCGTCCCACCTTCATCAACCGGTCCTCATAGAGGTGAGTCTGGAAACAGCCATGGTTGTTGAGCACCACATCATCGCCGATGGTCACGCAATCAAATTCGGTGATGTCCGCGCTGTCCAGATAGGCGCCCTTGCCAGTGCGCGTGCCGAACAGGCGCAGCGCCACCGGCAGCAGCGGCGTACCGCGCAGCACGTCAAGCAGGGCCTTGCCGGCCATCGCCCAATACATCACCGCCACTGCTTCAGTGCGCAGCGCCCACCAGCTCCACATCGGTTTCATGGTCGGGCGGTACCGGCCCATCATGATCCATTTGTAAGCCGCGCCGACCAGCAACTGGACCATGCTGATCAGCGTGCTGGCAACCAGCAGTATCCACAGCGCCTTGCCCCAATTGGCGGCATCATAGACCGGGGCCAGAATCTCCATGATGATCGTGACCAAGGTAATGAACAGCGCAGTCGGAAAGCTGACGTTGAACGCTTCAAACGCGGCACGGCCGATCTGCATCCGCAGGCTGGGGGCAAAGGTCTGGCGCACGTCATGGGTAAAGGTCTGGCGCGCCGGCAGCTTGATGGGTGGTGAGCCGAACCAGGTTTCACCGGCGGATACCAGACCGCCCGCCGGCGGTTTTGACCGGACACCGATCAGCGCCCCGCTTTCGATCCGATAACCCTGCGGCACCACCGCCTCGTTGCCGATAAACACCTGATCGCCGGTTTCGATGGTGTCGAGAATCAGCCAGCCGTGGCGCAGATGATCGTCCCCCAGCATGACGTCGTCAGCGATGAAATTGCCCGCGCCCAGCGTGATCAGTTCGAAACGGCCGGCGAAATTGGTCGAAACCTCTGTCCCCTTGCCGATCTTGCAGCCCATCAGGCGATACCATGCGCGCATATAGACCGTGGCATAAAGCGACGAGAGGGTGTCCAGCGCGGTCTCGATCAGCAGCCCCACCGCCCAGCGGCGCAGGTAGAACCCACTGGCGATTGGATAGCGTCCCACCCGGACCCGGGGCAGAACCAGCCAGCGGACGACCACGATCATCAGCAGCGTCAGGGCCACCAGGCTTGCCCCGGCGGACAGGGCGAGTATCGGCATATACCACAGATAGGATATGCCAATCAGCGGATTGATGATGCTGTCGAGCCATTCCATCAGGCGGAAGGCGGGCACGACCGGCAGGATCGAAATCGCCGGCAGAATCAGCAGCATGACAAGATAGGCCAGCGCGCGCGCCACCCGGCCGATCACGGTTTGAGGGGGAGGGACGGCAATCGCGGCGGGATCGGCCATGCCGACCTTGGCGGCGGGCGATCCATCCCAAACCTCATCCGCTGGCACGCGGGTTCCGGCTGCCAGCGCGGTAAGGTCGGCAAGCTCGGCGCGCTCGCCAATCGTCACATCGCCCTCAATCGTGCAGGACGATCCGATCGCGGCATCACGGCCGATGTCGATCCGGTCGATTTCCATCCATGCGCCGGTAATCCGGGCATTGGCGAACACCACCTTGCTGCCGGTGGAGACGTGATCGCCCAGTGAAATCAGATCGATCGCGCCGGCGTCGAAATCGGAAATCAGCACGTCCTTGCCGATCCGGGCGCCAAGCGCGCGCAGATAGAGCGGCAGGATCGGCGAGTTCTGCATCCATTTCAGATGAACCAGGGTCAGCATCCGCTGGACCAGCCAGACCCGATAGTAATAGCTGCCCCACAGCGGGTAGCGACCCGGCTTTGTGCGGCCCAGCAGCAGCCATTTTGCCGCGAGCGCGAACAGCGCCAGTGTCAGGTTCACCCCGCCATAGGCCGCAAAGACCAGGCCGAGATCGCGGAAGAAGTGGCTGTCATCGGGCGAGATCAGGGTATAGCTGATAAAGATCGCCAGCCACGGCGCGGCCTGCATCAGCAGCAGCACCGGCATCACCACCAATTGACCAAGACCGCACAGCCAGCGGCGCCATGGCGCAGCGCGTTCACGCGGTTCGGTCACCACGGCCAGGGCAGGCTCCGCCGCAGCGACCAGCCCGGCCATGCCGCGCAGGCTGCGGCCTTCGTAAACCTGCCCCAGGGTCATGGATGCCAGACCGGGTTCACGCCGGGCCGCCGATACGAACTGCGCGGCCAGCAGGGAATGGCCACCCAGATCAAGGAAGAAATCCGCATCAAGCGATAACGGCTGACCGGGGAACAGCGGCCGCGCGACGTTCAGCAGCCGGGCTTCGGTTTCGTTTTCTGGCACCGGATCGTCTCCGGCCACCGCAACCACTGAAAGCGGGCGCGCCGCCAGGGTATTGCGATCAACCTTGCCCGATGCGGCCAGGCGGGGCAGCGCGGCGATGGGTTCGATCACCGCTGGCACCATATAGGGCGGCAATTGTTCCGCCAACGATGCCTTCCACGCCGCAACGTCGGGTTCGTGGTCCGCCGCCATCACCACATAGCCGACAAGCTGATCGATTCCAGTCGTGCGGTTCACCACCACCGCAGCCTGGGTCACGCCAGCCTCGCGCGCCAGCCGGGTTTCGATTTCGCCCAGTTCGATACGGAATCCGCGCAGCTTGACCTGGTCATCAACCCGCCCGCGAAACAGCAGATCGCCATCGGCGGTCATTTCCACAGCGTCACCGCTGCGATAGAGTACCGGGTCGCCGCCGTCATGATCGAACGGGTTGAAGATGAACTTCTCCGCGGTCAGGTCTGGCCGGTTGACATAACCCTGGGCCACGCCGGGGCCGCCGATCAGCAATTCGCCCGGCGTGCCGCGATCGACCAGGTTCAGGGCGTCATCGACCACATAGACGGACATGTTGGGCAGGGGATGCCCGATGGTCACCGGCTTGCCGGGGACAAGGTCGGTCGCGGTCGCCACCACGGTCGTCTCTGACGGGCCATAGCTGTTGACCAGGCGCCGGCCGCCGGTGGCAAAGCGGTTGACCACGTTTTCCGGGCAGGCTTCGCCGCCCACGATGATCAGGCGCACACCGGGCAGATCATGCTCGATCAGGCTCAGCAGGGTTGGAACCACGTCCATGGCGGTCACGCCGCTGTCGTTGATCAGCGCTGCCAGACGGTCGGGATCGGCCAGTACCTCTGCCGGACAGATCCGCAGGGCGGCACCGACCAGCAAGGGCAGCCAGATTTCCTCCAGCGAAAGATCAAAGGCAACCGATCCGGATTGCAGCATGACATCGCTGGACCTCAGCCCGTACTGGACCTCAGCGGCGCGCAGGAAGTGGCAGATCGCCCGGTTGGGAACCAGAATGCCCTTGGGCTTTCCGGTCGATCCGGAGGTATAGATGACATAAGCCGGATCTTGCCCTCCGGCCCCGTTTTCCAGTATATTTGCAGGTGAATTTGCCGGTTCGCCGGTGGCCCCTTCAGCCAGATCGGCAAAATCCCAGATCGGAACCGCGCCGTCCAGCCGGTCCGCCCAAGCTTTCGGCATGACGATGCCCACCGCCTCCAGATCGGCAAGTCCGTCGGCCACGCGGGCGGGCGGCGCATCGGCGTCAAACGGCAACCATGCCGCGCCGGTAAGCGCGATTGCAATCTGTGCAATCACCACATCGCGGCCGCGCGGCATCCACAGCCCCACGAACTTGCCCGCGCGGGCACCGCGGGCCTGCATCTGTGCGGCGAGCCGCCGTGCCTGCTCATCAAGCTCGGCATAGCTCAGCACGCCAAGATCATCGATCAGCGCGGCCCTGTGGCCATGTTCACTGACTGTTTGTGCGAACAGCGCGGCAAGCGTCTCCTCGCGCAGCAGTTCGGGCATTGGTTTGCCGCGGCAGATACTTTTCATCATGCTAAATCTGGCTTTTCAATGGCTGGCTGCCACCGTGCGATGGCGGCGATGTGGCCGGGTGCAGGCGCGCGCAGTTCAACAATTATCGGGTCATGTCCACCCGAAACCACCGTCAGTCCCGCCCCGCACCGGACTTGCCACAGTCCGGGCGCGCGATCGACATCATCTGCCAGCTTGGCGCTGGCTTCCTTGATCGCCCAGGCGGTTGTGTTGATGTCAGCCGGCAGGACACCACGGCGGTGCAGCGCGGCACGGTCCTGTGCGGTGACGAAAGTATGATCGAGGTGCAAATCCGGTTGCCCGCCTTCCACCACGTCCAGCCCGACAGGCGCGTTGCTGATCGCCAGCCACGATTGGCCGCCAGCATGGCTCAGGCTGAAATGCGGCCCATCTTCCAGAAATGGTTTGCCTGCTGCGCTGCGCGCAAACGGCGCTGCAACCGGCCCTTCGCCCGGCTGCGCCAGCGCAAGCCGCATCGCCCCATGCGCGCGGGCATAGCGCCGCCGCTGCCGGTCCAGAGCCAGCCGTGCATGATGGGCCTGCTCGTATCGGTCAGCAAAGCGGGCGAAGGTATCAAAACATACCTCGTCAGCGAAATCCGCCAGATCAATCAGGCGGGCATCACTGTCATGGTTTCCCCTGACTGCGCACAACATTACCCAACTGATAGCCGGTTCAGCGTGGGTAAATCAAGTTTTGCCCGGCGCGACAGGGCGTGCGCGTTTAGCGATAATCGTCGCCGGCCAGAACTCTGCGCAGGTAGCTGCCGTAGTCCGATTTGCCGAGCACAGTGATGGTCCGTTCCATCTGGGTCGCATCAATGAAGCCCTGCCGGAACGCGATTTCTTCCGGGCTGGCGATCTTGAAGCCCTGGCGCTTTTCAAGGACGCGCACAAATTCGGCAGCGTCCAGCAGACTGTCCGGGGTTCCGGTGTCAAGCCAGGCATAACCACACCCCATGATTTCCACGTGCAGGCCGCCGCGTTCCAGATAGACGCGGTTTACGTCGGTAATCTCCAGCTCGCCGCGCGGTGAAGGTTTGAGATTGGCGGCGATATCAACCACCTGTGCGTCATAGAAATACAATCCTGTAACAGCCCAATTTGACTTGGGGTGCTGCGGCTTTTCTTCGATGGTCACGGCGCGCATGGCCTCGTCAAAACTGACTACGCCGTAACGTTCAGGATCATGGACGTGATAGGCAAACACGCTGGCTCCGCTATTGCGCGAAGCGGCGCTGGCCAGAATGTCGGGCAAACCATGGCCGTGATAGATGTTATCGCCCAGGATCAGCGCGGATTGCTGGCCGGCAACGAAGTCAGCCCCGATGATATAGGCCTGGGCCAGTCCGTCCGGGCTGGGCTGTTCGGCATATTCGAATTGCATCCCCCATTGCGATCCATCGCCCAGCAGTGATCGGAACGCGGGAAGATCGCGCGGGGTGGAAATGATCAGCACCTCGCGGATGCCTGCCAGCATCAGCGTGGCCAGCGGGTAATAGATCATCGGCTTGTCATAGACCGGCATCAGCTGTTTGGATGTCGGCAGCGTCATCGGATAGAGGCGCGTGCCGCTGCCTCCGGCAAGAATGATTCCCTTCATGCGGTGGGTGCTCCTCGAATTTCGTTCAGCCCGATACCGGCAGCAGACGGTCCATCACGGTGTCGAGCGACAGGTGCCAGTCGGGCAGGGTTACCCCATGGGTTCGGGCGATCAGGCTGGAATCGAGCCGCGAATTGGCGGGCCGGGTTGCGGGCGTGGGATAGTCGGCCGTGCTGATCCGCCGGACATTGGCGAATGGCCCGCCGCGTTTGGCCGATGCCGCAAAAATCGCTTCGGCAAAACCAGCCCAGCTGGTTTCACCGCGCGCGGTCATGTGGAATATTCCCCGCAAGGACGCGGCGCTATCTGCCCGAAGGTTTGCAGCGACCTGAAGGATTCCATCAGCAATCGCCAAGCCACTGGTGGGGGTGCCCAGTTGATCTGAGACCACGGAAATCTCGTTTCGATCGCCGGCCAGGCGCAGCATGGTCTTGACGAAATTGACGCCGAACGGGCTGTAGACCCAGGCCACCCGCAGCACGGCGCTGTTGTCACCGTGGGCGGCCAGTACCGCCTGCTCGCCGGCCAGCTTGGAGGAACCATAGACACTGGCGGGTCCAGTCGGATCGGCCTCTCCATAAGGACGCCCAAGCGTGCCGCCAAAGACGTAGTCGGTCGAGATGTGGACCAGCGGTACACCCATCCGTTTGGCCGCCAGCGCGACGGCACCAGCCCCCGTTCCGTTGACGGCGTGGGCAAGGTCGCGCTCGGTTTCGGCCTTGTCCACTGCGGTATAGGCTGCAGCCGACACGATGACATCGGGTTCAGCCGCCTCGAGCGCCGGACTGATCGAAGCGGGATCGGCAAGATCGAGCCCAGGGCGACCAACGGCGATCACCTCATGCCCGGCAGCCGATCCGCGTTCGGCCAGACTGCAGGCGATCTGCCCGCCAGTACCGGTGACGGCGATCCTCATTTGCTCAGCCCCAGCCGTTCTCCGTCATAACGGTCCCGCAGCGGGCGCCACCACCATTCGTTGTCCAGATACCAGCGCACCGTCTTGTCGATCCCGCTGTCGAAATTTTCCTGCGCGCGCCACCCCAGTTCGGTTTCCAGCCTGGTGGCATCGATGGCGTAACGCGCGTCGTGGCCGGGGCGATCGGTCACGAATTCGATCAGGCTTTCACGCGGCGCGGCGGCTGGACGAAGCTGGTCCAGCACCGCGCAAATGCGGCGCACGACATCAATGTTCCGCCGTTCATTCCGGCCGCCGACGTTGTAGGTTTCACCTGGCCGGCCGCGCTCGATGATCAGATCAAGTGCGCGGGCGTGATCATCAACATACAGCCAGTCGCGCACGTTCTCCCCCTTGCCATAGACCGGCAGCTTGCGTCCTTCGAGCGCGTTGAGGATGGTGAGCGGGATCAGCTTTTCGGGAAAGTGGTAAGGGCCGTAATTGTTCGAACAGTTTGATACCACCACCGGCAGGCCATAGGTGCGCTGCCACGCCTTAGCCAGGTGATCCGAAGCCGCCTTCGATGCCGAATAGGGCGAGCTGGGGTCGTATGCTGTGGTTTCCTCAAACAGGCCTTCATCGCCCAGCGAACCGTATACCTCGTCGGTCGAGACGTGAAGGAAACGGAATTCCGCCTTTTCATCCCCGGTCAACCCGTTCCAATAGGCGCGCGCTGCTTCAAGCAGGGTAAAGCTGCCCACAATGTTGGTCTGGATGAAATCCGCCGCGCCGGTGATAGAACGGTCGACATGGCTTTCGGCGGCAAGGTGCATCACCCGGTTGGGGCGGAATTGTGAAAACGCCGCAGCCATGGCTGCGTGATCGCAAATGTTGGCTTTCAGGAAGCGGTGGTTCGCTTTCCCCTCAACCGCCTTCAGCGAAGCCTCGCAGCCGGCATAGGTCAGCGCATCCACCGTCAGGACATCATAGCCCTTTTCCAGCACAAGATGGCGAACAAGGGCGGATCCGATGAAGCCGGCACCGCCGGTTACGATTACGCGCATGGGTTATTGATTCCTGGTGAAATAGGCCGGAAGGTCAGCCAGCAGGGGCTGCTTGCGATCCTTGGCAGAAAGGGTTTCGGGCTCTGCGATCTCGGGCCAGTCAATGCCGATTGCCGGATCATTCCAGGCCAGCCCCTTGTCGCATTCGGCGCTGTAATAGTCGGTCACCTTGTAGCAGATCACCGTATCGGGTTCGAGCGAGCAGAACCCGTGAGCAAACCCCGGCGGCACCCAAAGCTGCCTGCCATTGGCCGGTGTCAGGGTTTCGCCAATCCATTGGCCATAGGTGGGCGATCCCCGGCGAATATCGACGGCAACGTCAAACAGGGCGCCGGCCGTGCAGCGCACCAGTTTGCCCTGGGCATGGGGATCGCTTTGGAAATGCAGGCCGCGCACCGTTCCGGCCCTTGCGCTCATCGATTCATTATCCTGGACGAAATCAACCGCGCCGCAATGCCGTGCGAACAGATCCGCCCGAAATGTTTCGGAAAAATAGCCGCGCTCATCGCCAATATGACGCGGAACGATGAGCACGGGGCCTGTTATGGCGAGAGTCAGGAATTCCATTGGTCTGTTTGCTTCTTTGAGGGAAACGTCGCTAATTCAACTATTTCAGTGTCTGCACAGCGGCCGTGACCGTAATCAACGGTGTGAACAACTGGCTGATCAGTTGGAACAGCTTGCCGGGCTGATTGGCCGCGGCATTGCCGAAGTAGAGAACGTCCTTGTCCTTGATGACAAAGCGCTGGGCAAGGAAATAGGTTCCGGCATTCATCATGTTGAGATGATAGACCTTTGGAACATCCTTGCCTTCGGCATCCTTTTCGTAACGGAAAAGGAAGATCGCCGCAGGATCGCCGATGTTGGAATTGACGCCGCCGCCAGTCGCTATCGCCTCGGCCACGGAAACGGCCGAACGGCTGAACGGGAACTGCGCCACCTGTCCCGATGCGCCAAGCACCGAATAGGTGCGCGGGTCGTTGATCAGGATCAGCCGATCGCCCGGGGTGATGCGCATATCGAGCGAGGGATTGTCCACCAGATCGTTCAGGCGCACGTCAGTGATCCGCTCGCCATGGAACACCCGCGCCAGCACATCCTTGCTGTTGCCGCGATTGCCGCCGGCCAGCGCGATCACGTCAGTCAGCCGCTCGCGGTTGGTTTGCAGCACCAGCCGGCCCGGCCTGCCAACTTCGCCGCCAACGATGATGCTGTTGGTAATCACCTCGCCCATCGTGATCAGCACCTGCGGGTTCTGCGACATCCCGCGCAGCGATTTGCGCACCATGCCTTCAACTTCCCGCACCGTGTGCCCGGCAACGTAGAGCCGGCCCCCATAGGGGATCGCGATATAGCCGTTGTCATCGACCCGGATCGGCGGAAGCCTTTGCGCCTGCACGCCGGGGAGCGGCGATGCCTGCCCCGCGCCTGCCCCGCCGGCAGCGCTGGCACCGCCGGAAAACAGCGTAACGCCCGCTTCATAGATGTTGATGTCCAGAACGTCCCCGGCACCGACCAGATCGGTCGGCATCGGCGGCGGTTCGAGCGGGGGAGAGGATGGAACGGCGATGGCGGGCACCACCGGCACATCGGCAATGGTCTGCACTTGCACCAGTTTGATCGGCAGATCGGCGGGCGATGCCATAACCGATTTCTCGATCTGGTGCCGGGTTGGCCCGTTTGTTGGCAATGTCGAGCAGCCTGCAAGCAATACAAGCAGGATGAACACGGCGAAGTTTTTGACGTGCATTACAGAACGAACCCAGAACCTTGCAGATTTGAATCAAGCCATTAGCATCGGGTTTCGGATATGGCCAATAATCTTGCTCTCCTTGCATGGGCGCACGGGGGCCGGCCCGGACCAAGACGCGATTTTTACAATTTCCAGCGCAGTCCGGCAGTCGATGACAGCGAATCTCCGGCAATTGCGCCAAAGCTTCGCCTTGCTTCGAGATCAAGCCACAGGCCTTCGCGCACCTGCATCGTTGCGCTGACGGCAACCTCATCCCAGCTATCGGGGGTTCGGCGCGCGGAAACGGCAAATGGCGCATTTCCCGCCGGCGGAACACCCGGCTGGCCAGACACATTTGCCTCGACAAGTGCCACGGTGGAACCATTGTTCGATTTGAAGTGCTCGATCGACACGCCGATGTTGTGCTTTCCGTTCTTTCCGAACCTGCGGTCAAAACGCAGCGCAGCACTGCCACTGAGCGCGCGATCCGGGATCTGCGCATCGAACGGCCCGGCCGGGCCGATCAAATGCCGCAACGACCGGGTGTTGACATATTGCAGGCTGGCGGTGGCCGAGGCTGCCGAACGTTCCCCGAGCCGGAACAGACGCCCCGCGCGCAGCCCGCCGGCAAAATAGGGCGAACCGGAACCAGCCGTGCTGGCGCGCGGGCCAAGATCGGTAACGATCTGTCCAAATTTCTGCCGCCCGATACTGGCGTAAAGATCGACCACCCAGCCATTCCAGGTTCCGCCAAAGCCGAACGAACCGATGACGAAGGTTGATGGCA
Organism: Pseudomonadota bacterium; assembly: GCA_018240895.1. Classification (GTDB taxonomy): domain Bacteria; phylum Pseudomonadota; class Alphaproteobacteria; order Sphingomonadales; family Sphingomonadaceae; genus Novosphingobium. Next base: position 38,946 of record JAFEEX010000027.1, read on the forward strand.
ACGCGGCATCGGGCTGGCTCAGCGTGCTCTTGTAGACCGTGGTGGCCGCGCGAAGGTACGACGAACCCCGGTAACGTGTGACTGACGCGATGGCGTATGGGCTGCCGGAGCCGGTTTGGCGATCCAGATAACCTCCGGACATTCCCGCGATCCACATTGTGCCGGCTTCATCCGTCGGTGCGGCCGGGCCATTCGATTGGGTTTCCGCATCACCGGCAACGACTTGTGCCGTCGCGGGGTGGCCAGCCGCCAAGAAATACATGAGCGTGGCCAGCCCGGTCATGCTGCCCGATCGTATACCAATGGCAGTGATACCTTGACGACAAAGCCGTCGCTGCGCTGTTCGAAGGTGACTTCGCCGCCATGGGCGCGCGCGATCGAGCGACAGACCGCCAGGCCCAGACCGCTGCCGGTTTTGCCGGATTTGCGGGCGGCTTCGCTGCGAAAAAAGGGTTCGAATGCCTTTTCGCGGTCTTCAGGGGCAATGCCGGGGCCATCATCGATCACTTCGGCGATTGCCGTATCGCCGGAAAGCCCCACCTTAACGCGCGCGCCGCCGCCGTACTTGACGGCATTTTCCAGAAGATTGGTCAGCAGGCGGCGGATGCCTACCGGATCGACCTCGACCGGAGCAAGATGGCCGGGTTCAAAGGCAATCCGGCCGCCCAGCACTTTCGTACCTGTAACGGTCTGCTGCACCAATTGCCCCAGATCGACCCGTTCGCGCACGCCCGGCGTGGACGCATCGCGGATGAAGGCAATGACCTGGCTGATCAGGCTTTCCATTTCCTCGACCTCGGCCAGCAAGCCGTCCCGCTGTTGGTCAGGAACGTCCTCGATGCGAAAGCGCATCCGGGTGAGGGGCGTGCGCAGATCGTGGCTGATCGCGCCAACCATGGCCGTGCGATCATCGACAAAGGTCCGCAACCGGCTGTGCATCAGGTTGAAGGCATTGGCCGCGCGGCCGATTTCGGCTGGTCCCGACAGGGGAACCACCGTTGCTGCGGGATCGCGGCCGAGCGTTTCGGCGGCGCGGGCAAAGCCCTCCAGCGGCTTGACGATCCGCCGCGCGAAATACCAGGCCGCCGGGGCGACCAGCAGCAGCGACAGGATGAACCAGGTCATCACCCGGCGTTGCCAGGCATTGGGGAAGGCTTCGGCACGCGGCGCTACCGCCACCCAGCGGCCATCGGACTGGCGCAAGGCGGCTACGAAATCGCCCTCGATAAAGGGGGGCGTGGTGAAGGCCAGCACACCGCCGTCACGGCGAAAGGGGATGGGCTGCGGCTTGTCTCCCACGCGTGCCGGGACAGGCACCGAGATAACCCCCGGCACCGCGCTCGGGGGCTTGGCCAGAGCGGGTGCGGGCGGAGATGGCTCTGCGGTTGCAACGGGCTGCGGCGACTGGATGGGAGCAGCATGACCGCTTGCCGGTGCGATCCGTTCTTCGTTGGCCGCGGGCCTTGGCTGCGGCAGGGTGATTGCTGGCTGAGGTTCTGCAGGAATCCTCGGGATGGGCGCAGGGATTGCAGTGGGCCCGGCGACGACCGGCGGCGGCGCAGCTGGCGGCGCGGCTGCCTGTCCTGCTGATGGTGCGCTTCCCGGCGCGGGCCCTGTGGGAGTGGACTGCCCGTGAGGGGTTCTGCCACCCGCTGGCGGCGCTCCGCCCGGCGGCGATGCCCCTGGCGGGGGCGCGCCTTGCGGACGGATTCCGGGCGGCGCTCCACCCGGGAAACCGCCGCCCGGCATGGCTCGACCCGGCATTCCGCCGGGAGGTGGTCCGCCCGGCATGGCCTGGGCCTGCGCGGCGGCAACCAGTGGCACGCTGAATGAAATGGCCTTCGCGCCGCCGTGCCGTTCAATCGGAACCGCCGTTCCGCCCACCGGCAACTGGGTATAGAAGGCCAGCACGACATCTTCTTGCGGATGGTTCACGGCCTTGGCCAGCGCTTGCCGCGAGCTTTCTGACACCAGCCAGCCCGGCTCGCTGAGATCGGGCGGTCCCGCCAAAGTGCGGCGCTCAAGATCTTCTGACAATGCCCCGCCGGACAGGGCCTGTGCCACCGCTGCCAAATGCCAGCGTTGCTGCGGGGCGGGCGGGATCAGCACCGTCAGGGCCAGGGTAACAAGCTGCGCCACGGCCAGGGCCGCGATCAGCAGGCCGAGCAGTTGCAGGCCCAGCGGCAGGGTTGGCAGCCTGTCTCGGTAACGCCCGGTCATGATTGCACCTGTGGCACGATGCGTCACTGCGGTCGAATCTTCAGTTGCCGGCGTGCGGGACGATCTCGCGGCTTGCGCGGACGTCCACGATGCTGCGCTGGCCGTTGTGACGCCCCAGTTGTACGATGATATCGATCACCGAACTGGCATAGGCCAGCGTATCGGCCCGCGTCAGGCCAAGCCCGGCCTGCATCACCATCAGCACCAGTTGATCCAGCGCACCCGCGCAGCTGTTGGCATGGATGGTGGAAAACGATCCCGGGTGCCCGGTGTTGATCGCCCGCAGGAAAGTGATTGCCTCGCGCCCGCGCAGCTCGCCCAGCACGATCCGGTCAGGGCGCAGGCGCAGGCTGGCCTGAAGCAGATCATCGGTATTGACCCTGGCTTCGCCCAGTTCACCCTTGACCGCAACCAGACCCAGCGCATTGGGCGCGGCAACCCGGATTTCGGGCGTATCTTCAACCAGAATGACCCGTTCAGCCGGATCAACCTCTCGCAGCAAGGCGTTCAGGAAGGTGGTCTTCCCGCTTGATGTGCCGCCAGAGATCAGCACGGTCTTGCGCTGGCGGACTTCGGAAATCAGCCATCCCAGCGGATCGGACCTGCGCGAAGGGCCGGTGGAGGGGGCAGCCTGAACGGGCTGCTGGCGTGGTTGCCATGCCGTGATCGGCACATCGACCATGCGGTGACGGCGGATCGACATGGCCCAGCCTGATCGGGTTGCGGGCGGCCCAACGAACTGAATCCGCGCCCCGTCCGGCAAGGTTGCCGAAAGCAATGGTTGTTCCCGGCTGATCCCCTGGCAGGTTATCCGCGCCACTTGCTCTGCCAGACGGCGCAGCAGCCGGTCGCCAACCGTGGGCGCCTCGAAACGGATCATGCCGCCACCCGCCGTCTCGATCCAGATTTCTCCGGGACGGTTGACCAGCACTTCCGAAACATCGTCGCGCTCAAGCCAGGGGCGGAACGCCTCAAGATAGGTGCTGAGGAATACGTCTTCCGATGCGGGTTCGATCAGGGAAAGGTTCACTGCGCAACGCCCGAAAAGCTGAGGTCGCGTGCGGTAAACACCCGCACCGGCTGGCCCGGCTGAACCCGCACGGTTGGCGGAATCTGGGCGTCGCGCTGCGCGGCGACCGCGGCGGCGCTCTGGCTGTTGCTGGAAATCAGCAGGCCGGCGGCCCCGCCAGTGGCAAGCGCGCCCAGCCCGCCGATGACCGAAAGCAGCGATGCCGATCCGAACCGTTTGAAGAAGTGGCCGTCAACCGTGCCGGACAGACCGGAACGACCGGAATATTCGACCGCGGGGGATGCCAGCGCCACTGACACGCCATCGGGCCGGATCAGCCGGGTCCAGATGACGTATGCGCGGGTTTGCCCGGCGCTCAGCCCGCTCTTGTATTGCCCGATCAGCCGTGAACTGCGTGGCACCAGCACCCGCGCCCCATCGAACGAGCGGACATCCTGGCTTACCACCGCGCGGACATAGCCCGGCAGATCGCTGTCGATCGCGGTTTCAAGGATGGCCGGAATCAGCGTCCCCTGAGTAACGGTGTTGGCGGGATCGGCGAGCCGGGTGGCGCTCGCTGTTTCCACGCCAACACCGCCGAGGCGTGACCCGAAGGCCTCGTTCTCGTTAAGCCCGGCTATCGGGGCGCTGCCGGGCTTGCCTCCCGTGGGGTCCACGGAAGCTGGTTGAGCCGCATCGAGAGCAGCTGACGTATCATAAACCATCACCGGCGAGACGGCGGTGACCTGGAATTGGGCTGGAACGGTGGGCGGAGCGGCCAGAACTGCGGATTGGGCCGGGGTCGGCGGGGCGACTCCGGCCGGAGCCGGTGCGGGTATTTTGGGCGTGGCGCTCGCTTCCGCCGTCGGTGCTGCAACGGGCAGCGCCTGGGCCGGTTTGGGCGGCTTGACCTCCTTGATGTCGCGGGAAAGCCCGGTGAAGGTCAGCACCCCCAGGGCGATCGCGATTGCCGCGCCCAGCATCAATCCGCCCTTGTCGCGGCGCTTGGCATCTCCTGCCACCACCGGAAAAGCGTTGCGGCTCGCTTCTTCAAGCGCTTCGGGTGAAAGATCCAGGCGCGGATCCTCATCGAATATCGGGAATTTTTCGGTGCTGAGATCGCCCATGATCGTTTACTTTCCCAAGGCCAGCGGGGTGGCAGCAGCAGCGGTTGGGGCTGGGGCTGGGGCCGAGGCAGAGACCGGCCGCGGCGCGGTTTCAAGAATGGCGCTGTCACGCCCAGATCGCAGCACCAGCCTGGTGTGTTCACCTTCGACGATCAGGTAATCGCCCTGCGCGGTGAAATTGACCGGGCCTTCCGATCTGCCATCGGGCGAGGGGCTGAGAATGGCGGGAAGCGCGCGCCCGGCCGGCCAGCCCAGGTAAACAGCTCGGCCGTTGTCAAACACCCGTTCGGGAAGAAGGCCGCGCGCGCCCTTTACCGTCCAGGCGAAATTGAGCCGGCCAGGATCGGCCAGCGCCGGATCAGCCGGTTCGGCCGCCTTGACGGCAAGCGCCGCCGTCTCGGGCGATGGTGCCTGCTCCGGCTCTGCGGGGTAGGCAAACCGCATCAGATAGACCGGCGCGGCCCGGGCATCGATCCGCAGTTCGAACAGATAGGTGCGGCGATCGGTAACGACTGTCATGTTGGTGATCCGCGCGGCGGCGCTGGCGGGCTTGACGAACAGCAGGTTGGCGCGGCGGTTGGGGGTGACCTGCCATTGCCCGCTTTCACCGACCGCGACATTCTCGATCCGTTCGCCATCGGCAAAGGCGATGGTCGACTGGAACCCGGGACGGCCTGAGAAACTCTCGATCCGATCGGCAACGTAGGGCCGGATCGCAATGCGATGATCCGCATTCTGGGCCTGCGCGGGCATGGCAAAAAGCAAGGCCCCGGCCAGCAAGGCAATCGTGCAGCGGGTCATCACAGGGACTCCTTGATCGACGCGGCGGCTTTGCGCCGGGGATTGCGGGCAATGTCACGCAGCCGCGAATCGGCGGGGGCCGGGGCGGCGAAGGCTGGCGATGCGCCCTGAATGGCAACGCCCGGCAGATTGATGATCCGGGCAGAGGCGGCAGCGGCCCCTTCGCCGTGCGGTTGACTGGTGGCGGCAACCACGGCGCGAATCCGGTCGTCGCGGATTATCGGGGCAGCGGAATTGCCTGCGGCGGCAATCGGGCCGGTCCCTGTCTGATGCAGCATTTTCGGGTCAGCGGTCTGGTCTGTGCGGTTGCCGGTGTGCGGTCCCGGCTTGGCAAAGCCGATCCGCCAGCCCGAGGTGAGCGAGGAAACCAGCTTCAGCGCCATGGCCATCAGCGCGCAGTGAACCGCCGCTGCGACGAACACGGTGGCCGCTTCATGGATCGAAACATCGCCGCCTTCCAGGCTGGCCGCGACCGGGCCGAGCATGGCGACCGAACCGGCCCCGATCAGGGTGGCGAACATTGGGGCAAGGGCGAACATCACCGCGGTCTTGACCCAGCCTTCAAACAGGCCGCGCGTGCCGTTGAACAGCGCCAGAACCAGGAACACCGGACCAACGGCAAGCAGCGCGGCCAGCGCGATCCGGCAGGTTACCAGCACGCCCACGGTGCCCAGCAGCAGCAGCAGCGCGGCATAGGACAACAGGTCGCCGGGGGTGGTGCCCTTCTTGTCGCCCGCCGCCTGCTGCTGCGCCGCCTCGGCCGCATTGGCGATCTGCATGAACACCTCGTCAAGCCGCTGGGCAAAGGCCTGACTGGCCGATCCCTTGATCCCCAGCAGCAGCGATGCGATCCAGTCCGGCCCGCCGGCCAGCAGGTTCCAGATGACCTGGCTGTAGGCGACCCACGATGTCGCGAAGGTCAGCACCAGCCCCAGCCCCATCATGCGCGGGGTGAGTGAGGATATCCCCAGGCTCGACCGTCCGGTCAGCAGCCCCAGCGCGAATATCCCGACATAAAGCGTCAGCGCCATGGTCAGCACCATGGTCAGCATCCCCTCTCCCCCGAACAGCCGCGAAAAGGCCGCCGCAGTGGTCTGGGCCGACAGGCAATCGACCGCGCTGAGCGCATCGGCGATGGCGGAAGGGCCGCCCGCGTTGAGGCCGGGGCAAGTCATTCCGCCGCCTCGATCCCGAAACCGTCGAAGGCGTTCAGTTCAAAGCCGGGCCACGCCGTGCCGGTCAGCATGGACAGCCAGCGCGCCGGATCGTCGCCGACATTGGCACGGATCATGTCCAGCCGGCGGACATTGGCCTCACGACCGGAAAGCACGGTCAGCAGTTCGGGCACGCCAGACAGATCAAGCCGCACCACCATCGAATCGTTGGCGTGGCGGACCAGGAAACAGCGACTGTTCGCGGGCAAGGCGCGGATCAGCGCCAGTTCGTGGCTGGTCAGACCGAAACCGTCGCAATAATCCTCTGCCCGCGCGCGCGAATTGGGGGTGAAGATCATCGTCGCGGTCTGCTCGACAATGGCCGAGGCAATCGAACTGCCCAGCGCGTCGCTGGCCGACTGGGTGGCGAAGCCAACCATGGCGTTGCGCTTGCGCAGGGTTTTCAGCCAGTCGCGAATCCGCGCCGCGAAGACCTCATCGTCAAGCGCCTTCCAGCCCTCGTCGATCAGGATCATCGCCGGTTCGCCGGTCAGGCGTTCCTCGATCCGGTGGAACAGATACATCAGCGCCGGGGTGCGCAGCGCCGGGTCTTCCAGCACACTGGTAATGTCACAGCCGATCACCCGGTTGTCGAGATCAAGGCGGTCCTCGGCGTTATCGAACAGCCAGGCGTTGGGGCCGTCCAGTACCCATGGGGCGAGCCGCGCGGCAAGATCGCCCGGCTCGGGCCGGCGTCCGCCCGCCAGCAGTTCACGCAAGAAGCGCAGGCGGCGAAAGGCAGGATCATGTTCGTAAAGCGCATCGACCGCATCGCCGATCGTCGCTTCCTCACCCGGATCCTTCGCGGCAAGCAGGCGGCACAGCAACTGGCGCAGAAAGGCGCGCGCAGCCGGGCTGTCTGGCAGGGCCAGCGGGTTGAACCCGGTCGGCTCGCCCGGGACCAGCCGGGTGTAATGCGCACCCATTGCCCGCAGAAAAATCTCTGCGCCCCGGTCCTTGTCGAACAGGATGGTGCGCGGCGCGAATTTCTGGGCCTGCGCGGCCAGGTAATTGAGCACCACGGTCTTGTCCGAACCCGATGGGCCGATGATCGTGAAATTGCCAAGATCGCCCTGGTGGAAATTGAAGAAATAGGGGGTGGCGCTGGTGGTTTCGAACAGGGTGACTGCCTGGCCCCAATGATTGCCTTCGGCGCGGCCAAGCGGAAAGCCGTGCAGCGAAAGGAAGCCGGCGGCATTGCCGGTAGAGATCAGCGAACGGCGGACCGCATAGGCCTCGTTCCCAGGGAACTGCGCCCAGAACGCGGGTTCAAGGTTGGTATCCTCTCGCACCGCGACAATTCCGATATCGGCAAGCGCGCTGGCGGCGGCGGCGCTGGCGGTTTCAAGCACCGGCAGGCTTTCAGCGCGGACCATCACGCTAAGGTGATGATCGCCAAACCCGGCTTGCCCCGCCCCCAGTGCATCGCGCGCGGCGATCATCTGTGCGCGTTCGGCATGGGCTTCCTCGTCCGCGCTTTTGAGCCGGCGGACCGCAAGGTCGATCCGCTCGCGCGCGCTCTGGCGGTCGGCCGGGGCGAAGGTTTCGGTCAGCACCATTTCGTGCGGCAGGCGCAGCAGGTTGTCGAGCAGGCCGGCGCGGGTGACATCGGGATAGTCCTTCAGCCCCAGGATCGCGGCAAAGCCGCGCGCGCCGGCACGCCGGGTCTCGATCGCCTCAAGCCCGAAGGAAACCCGCGAATAGGGCAGGTGATGGCCCAGATCGGTGTCCGCACCGGGCAGCGAGACCGCGCGCCATTCACCGTTGTAGATCGCCGAGAGCAGCGCCAACGGCTCTGAACGCCCCTGCTCGCAGGTCAGTTGCCGCACGCCATAGGGTTCGAGCGAAGCGGTGAGGGCGGTGGCCGCAGCCTCAAGCTCGCGCAGGGTTTTGGGATCGTGCGCGTCGCCGCCACCCATCCGCCGTGACAGCCGCTCAACCAGTCCGGCCTTGCCGCGGGCCGGGCGGCGGACAAGGGTAAGGAACTGCTCGTTGACGAACAGCGGCGTTTCCTCAAGCCGCTGCTGGCGCGCGGCATCAAGCAGCGCCGAGAACGGTTCGGGAAATTCACCGGCAAAATCGATCGCCACCCGGCGGCGGACCACGTGATGATATAGCACGAAACGCGCATCAAGCACGGAACGCAGCATGGTTTCGCGCACCGCCAGCATATGATCGAGCTGGGCCGAATCCTCGGTCTCAAACGGCAGCCCCGCGATCCGCAGCACCCGCATCGCCGAACCGTCGCGCAGCGCCAGGGTCTCGCCATCGATGTGGCGGGCATAGGGCAGCCGGTCACCGGCGCGGGCTTCGCGCTTGTTCCAGGCGGCAGGGCCTTTCCAGCGGGTCATGGGCGGGAAACTCCGTTCATGGGGCGTAGCTGTTGCAGCCCCAGCGCGACCAGTTGCGCACCCGGGGGCAGCGGCTGACCCTGGTCAGCCACAGGTCAAACACCCGCGGTTCGCGCAGGCAGGCGAAATAACCCACCGCGTGAACCAGCAAGGCCAGCGGCAGCGCCAGAAAGCTGCGGGTCATCAGAAAGGCTTCGGTGGTGACCGCCATGTTGATGACGAAAAAGCTGAAGGTCACACCCGCAAACATCTGCGGGCGCGTCAGGGCGCGGAATACCGGAATCTGGCCAAGCGCGCTCATCGCCGGTCAGCCCACCGCAGCCGCGGACTGGATGCCGGAAACGATCGCTGCCGATCCGAACAGGATGAAGCAGCCGACAATCACGGTCGCGCCAAAGCGCCAGTTCATCCGCCCGGTCAGCATCATGAAGCCAACCATGGCCACCGCTATCACCGCAACGGTGGTCGCAACCTGGCCAAGCAGGGTCTGCTGCATCCAGCTCAGCGCCGAAACGATCGGGCCTGAACCGGCGGGGCCGCCCCCGGTTTGGGCGATGGCCGGGCTGGCGGACGGGACGATGGCGGACAAAACAAAAACGGGGAACAGCAATTTGCGCATGGCAAGGCTCCTGGGTTGCGTGGTCATTCGGCGCGCGCACGGGCGGAAAGCCGCCCGGTGATCACGGCCACATAGTTTCGGGTTTCGGTAATGCGCGGGATTCCGCCGGCTTTCTCCACCCGGCCCGGCCCAGCGTTGTAAGCGGCCAGCGCCAGTTCGACATTGCCGCCAAACCGGTCGAGCTGCTGGCGCAGATACAGCGCCGCGCCGATCAGGTTGGCCTGCGGATCCCAGGGATCCACTCCCAGATGGCGGGCGGTCCCCGGCATCAACTGGCCCAGTCCGATCGCCCCGACCGGTGAAACCGCGCGCGGGTTCCAGCGGCTCTCCTGCCAGACCAGCGCTTCAAGCAGCACCGGACTGATCCCGGCCCGGTCCGCCGCGCCGGCCAGCATATCTGCAAAACCTGTGGGAGAGGGCGGGCCTTGCAGTTCGGTCAGCGCGGCAGCGGGGATGGCGGGCAGATCAGCCTCAACCGGTTCCTGATCGCCGTAATCCTCGCCAGAGGGAGCGCCCGTTGCGACCCATTCAACCGCGCCCGTACCGGTGCGGCTGAACACGTTGCCCGCCGCGTCGATCTCGATCACCTGGGCCTGCGCCAGCGCCGCACAGCCAGCCGTCAGGGCAGTGGCCGAAAGGCACAGCGCGATGCGCAAATCTGGAAAAATCACCCGTTTCATGAACCGTTGATTCGGCCCCGAAGGTTGCCCGCGGATTTCCCGCAGGTTTCACGGACATTTCAATCAAGGGCGATCCAGCAGAAATCTGCAATGCTGGAGTCATCGCTGCGCGACAATTCGCTGGCACAAGCGCGCGATGCACGCCAAAATCCCGACAATGGACTTCGCCACCCGTATCCTGATCGTCGACGATGACGAGGGTATTCGCACCCTGATCTCGGGATTTCTGGACAAGCACGGGTTCGAAACGGTCACCGCGCCCGATGCTGCGGAAATGCGGCGGCTTCTGGCGGGGGACCGCTTCGATCTTGTCGTGCTGGATGTGATGATGCCCAAAGAAGACGGGCTGACCGCACTGCGCGGCCTTGGCCCGGGTGCGCCGCCGGTGATCATGCTGAGCGCGGTGGGCAGCGATGTCGACCGGATTGTCGGTCTTGAGATGGGCGCGGACGATTATCTCGCCAAGCCTTGCAACCCGCGCGAGCTGCTGGCGCGTATCCGCACCGTGCTGCGCCGGAATGAACGGGCCGGTGCCGCCAATGAGAACGAACCGGCGGCCCTATCCTGCGATTCGACGGATTCGGGTGACAACCTGCGGTTTGCCGGCTGGCGTCTGGACATGGGCTTGCGGCTGCTGTTCGATCCGGCGGGCGGACCGGTCAACCTTTCCGGCGGCGAGTTCCGCCTACTGTGCGCCTTTGCCCAGCACCCCCGGCGGGTGCTGACCCGTGACCAGTTGCTTGACTGGTCGCGCGGTGAGGACAGCGACAATTTTGACCGTGCGATAGACGTTCAGCTGTCTCGGCTGCGGCGCAAACTTGCGGCCTCCGCCGGTGACGGCGGCGAGGAGCTGATCCGCACGGTGCGCAACGAGGGTTATCTGTTCGTGCCCCTGGTGTCGCGCGGCTGAACGCAACATTCGCGCAACCCCCGCGAAATCCGTCGGCAACATTCGGCACTCATTCCTATCCTGCGACACAACCGGCGCAGCGCCTGCGCCAGTGCAGGAAAGGACCGAATGCTATGACACACGACGATCACGACGACGAAACCGAACGCGGGCTGTTTCATGACTTGCAGGTGATGGAACGCCAGATGCTCGGACGGCGCCGGGCATTGGCCTTCTTTGCCAGCGCCGGAACCGCAACCGCGCTCGCGGCCTGCGGCGGCGGTAGCGGATCAAGCAGCGGCGGAAGCTCGTCATCCAGTTCCTCGTCATCAAGTTCAAGCAGCTCGTCGACCAGTTCCTCTTCATCGAGTTCGAGTTCAAGCTCCTCCGCCGGATCGTGCATCGCCGATCCGACCGAAACCAACGGGCCTTACCCGGCGGACGGTACCAACACCTCCAGCGGCGCGACATCGAACGTGCTGACCGTCAGCGGGGTGGTGCGCAGCGACATCCGTTCCAGCTTCATTTCATCGACCACCACGGCCTCGGGCGTGATGCTGACGCTCACCCTGACACTGGTGGATGTAGCCAGCGGCTGCACGCCAATCGCCGGAGCCGCGATTTACATATGGCACTGCGATGCCGCTGGCCGCTATTCGCTCTATTCCAGCGGGGTAACGACCGAAAGCTATCTGCGCGGCGTGCAAGTGACCGATGCCAATGGCCAGGTTACCTTCACCACCATCTATCCGGCGTGCTATTCGGGCCGCTGGCCGCACATCCACTTCGAAATATTCCGCTCCGGCCTGTCCTCGTCAAGCACGGGGCGGACATCGTCGCTGATCTCGCAATTGGCGATGCCCGCCGCGATCAATACCGTGGTTTTCAATGGCGATTCGCGGTACAGCGCCAGCATTTCCAACTATAACGCGATCTCGCTGTCTTCGGACAATGTGTTCGGCGACAATACGTCCGCACAGATCGCCCAGATGACCCCCACGGTCAGCGGCAGCATCGCCTCTGGCTACACCGGCACGGCGACCATCGGCATCTGATGCGCGGGGCACTGCACCCCGTCTGGCCAGATGCCTTCCGGTTGACCGGATACCAGCCCGGTGTGCGCCTGCGCACCGGGCTGGCCTGCTTTGCGGTAATGGCGGTTGCCGCCTTTCTGCTGTTCTTCCGCCTGGGAGAAGTTCGCGCGCCGATCTGGGATGAGGCCTATTACCTCACCGCCGCCGCGCGGATTCATGAAGGCCGGGTTCAGTTCGCCTCGCATCCCCCGCTGGGTCTGATGCTGATCGCCGCAGGTGATACTGCAAGCGGCCTTAACCGCGATTTCGACTGGCGCGGCATCGCCAGTGTCAAGTCGGTAAAGGCAGAACAAGTTCCGGCCAGCTTCGATTATCGCGGACCGCGCCTCGCCTCCGCGCTGTTCGGAACGCTCGCCGCGGGATTGTTCTTTCTGCTGATGCTCGAATTGTCCGGCAGTCTCAGCCTGGGGCTGATCCTGAGCACCCTGTTTCTGTGTGATCCGGCCCTGATCGCGCAGTTCCGCGCTGCTCACCTTGATGCATTCCAGATTGCTTTTGTGCTGGGCGGGCTGCTCTGCGGCCTGCGCGCATTGAAAACGCCAGGGTCGCTGATCTGGACCGCCGGCTTTGCCGCGGCCATCGCCGCTGCCGCCATGGTCCGCGTCAACGCGCTTGCGCTTGGCACCATGGGTTTGGTGCTGCTCTGGCCCTGTTTGCGCAGCGGTGACTGGCGGCAGGCCCTGCGCCAGTCACTGGCAGCCGCCGTTTCGGCGCTGGTGGTCGTGTCAGCCAGCTTCGCGTTGATGCTGGGCATGGCCAAAAGCATGCCCGACGATTTTTCCGCAGCCGGGCGAATCGATCGCGCCCACGTTTCGGCAGATTACCTCGCCGTTGATGCCACTACCGGGCTGCGCGCCTACATCACGGACTATACTGGCTACATGGCGGCGGACATGACCGGTCTGGGCAAGACGGACGCCAACGCCTCGCATCCCTGGCAATGGCTGGTTGGCTCGGGCGCGATTACCTACCGCTGGGATGCGAACGATCAGTCCGTATCCGCAATCGGTTTAATTCCGAACCGGGCGGCCTGGCTGCTGTCACTCGCCGGCGTGGTCCTTACCCTGATCGCCCTGCGCAAGCGGCCAGAGCCGGTGCGGGTGGTGCTGGTCATCGGCTGGCTGGTCAGCATGGCGGCGCTGGTCTGGCTGGACGGGCAGCGGATGATGTACGCCTATCACTATTTCATCCCGCTGCTGCTTGGATATGCCATGCTCGCGCGGACGCTGCGCAAGCAGAGGATCAGCGAGGGGGCATTGTGGGGCTCGCTCACCGCCGTCACCGCCTTCGCTGCCCTGTCACTCCCGCTGGCGCTGAACCAGCGGGTCAGCCGGACGCAGTGCCACCTGTTCCTGAAAGACTGCGGAAAGCCGGCCCCGCCGCTTTCCCTGCGAACGGCTTTGTTGCATAACAAGGCAATGGATTCCCTTGAGGAATCGGATGTCATAGATGGTCGGGATGCCCAGGCCGACACCTTCGAAGTATCGCACGACCATTGGCCCGAATATAACGCAGCCCTGAAGAACCGTGGTTCGCTGGATGTGTGGTTTGATCCGCAGATGGATCGATTTTCTCTTCCGAGTGGTCGCCCGAGCCATCCCTTGCGCTTTTCTGACAGCGCGATTGTTGCCATGCAGAACATGGGCAAGAGCCTGCAGAACACCTTCAACACTGCTTCGAACAAGCTGGATTGCGCCAAGATCACTTCGTGCCAAGCGCAATCGCAGTCTGATCGCTTCGAAAACGAGGGGCGGCAGAGAAATCTGCCACCCCTTTTCGCTAGACGGGATCGACATTCAGCTTGGTCATATCATGATGGCTGCGAGATGGACAAAGCCGGCGAAGTGGATGGTGCGTCTGTCGTAGCAGGTAGCGAAGCGCCTGAAATGCTTGATGCGGTCACCCCGACACCCGCTCAGCCTGAGCCTGTCGAAGGCCGCGCGCCTACCCTGCCGGAGAATCACAAAGGCCGTCACGCGGGGTGGCGTGGCGGCCTTTGGTTTGGGAAATGCTGCCCGGGGATCGTGCCCCGTGCCGCCGGGCTCAGACGAGCGCGACGGTGAACATCAGGCCGCTGAGCGTAGCGGCGGCGATGATCGGCAGCACGGTGTTGACGATGCTGCGCATGGTATTCTCCTGTTGCATTGGCGAACTCAGTTCGCATTTGCAACATAAGTAATATGGTAGAGATTGCAAGTGCAATGCCCGTCACAGATGTTGCGTATTTTGCAACTACCCCGTTAACGTTCCGTTTTCCGTGCCCTCCCCTGCAAAGGGAGATGCCCCGCAGGGGGAGAGGGGTGTTATCGCCCAGGATGACACCCCTGCGTCAGCGGCTGCGCCGCCGCCACTTCCCCCACGGGGAGGAACTTGGGGGTTGCGCGGACCGCGCTGGCTTGCTTGGCTGCGTCCTGCAAAGACAAACTGAAACGGGAAGAGATTCGCACCATGTCCGCAGGCCCCGCCACCCTTCTTGATGCCGAATTCGGCTCGTTCCCCGGCCTGATCGCGGCCTGGGGCAGCTACCGCGGGGACACGCTGGCGCTTGACGATGGCATGACCCGCCTGTCGTGGCGTGAGACGGCCGCGCTGGTTGAGCGGATCGCGGCGCGGCTTCAGGCCGATGGGCTGGAGCGCGGACAGGCGGTGGCGATCCTGGGCACCTCGACCGTGGCCTATGCCCTGGTGTTCCTTGCCGCGATCCGTGCCGGGGGCTGCGCCGCGCCGCTCACCACCAGCGCCAGTCCTGATCAGCTGGCCGGGATGGCGGCGGATTCGGGGGCGATCCATCTGTTCATTGACCGGGCGAAGCTGAACGAACTGGGTGATTTCCTGCTGCCCACCGCCAACCAGATCGTTCTGGACGAAGAACTGGACGCCTTCATGGCCCCGGCAGGGACCATGGCCGCGCCATTCGATCCGGCGGAGAGCGACCCGTTCAACATCATCTATTCCAGCGGCACTACCGGGATTCCCAAGGGCATCGTCCATTCACACGGGATGCGCTGGCGGCAGATGACTTTCCGCGCCGCGCTGAACTATGGCACCGACAGCCGCACGCTGACTTCCACCCCGCTCTATTCCAACACCACCATGGCTGTGTTCCTGCCGACGCTCTATTCGGGCGGGCAGGTTGCGATCATGGGCAAGTTCGACACCGAAAAGTGGCTGGCCCGCGCCCAGGCTGAGAAGATCACTCACACCATGCTGGTCCCGGTGCAGTACCGCCGCCTGATGCAGTACGATCACTTTGGCGATTACGACCTGTCGAGCCTGAGGATGAAATACTGCACCAGCGCTCCGTTCCCCGCCGATCTGAAGGCAGAGGTGCTGGCGCGGATGCCCGGCGGGCTGATCGAAATCTATGGCATGACCGAGGGCGGGGTCGCCTGTATCTTCCCGGTTCACGAGCATCCTGACAAACTGCACACCGTGGGCAAGCCCGCGCCGGGCCATTTCCTGAAAGTGTTGGACGAAAACCTCGACGAAGTGGCACCGGGCGTGGCCGGGGAACTGGTCGGCAAAAGCTCGACAATGATGCTGGGTTACAAGAACCAGCCCGAAAAAACCCGCGAGGGGTACTGGATCGATCCCGCCGACGGATCGACCTGGCAGCGGATGGGCGATGTTGGCCGGCTTGACGCGGACGGTTTCGTCGAACTGGTCGGGCGGACCAAGGACGTGATCATCTCTGGCGGGTTCAACATCTTCCCAGTCGACCTTGAGGCGGAGCTGGCCAAGGATGCGCGCGTGGCCGAGGCCGCCGTGGTCGGCGTTACCTCTGAAGCCTGGGGCGAAACCCCGGTGGGTTTCGTGGTGCTGCAGCCTGGAACGGGTGAGGACGCGCTGGAGGATATCCGCACCATCGCCAACAGCCGTCTTGGCAAGACCCAGCGCGTTGCCGAGCTTTACGCCATTGACGAAATGCCGCGCAGCCACATCGGAAAATTGCTCAAGACGGACCTGCGGGAGCGGGTTCCGGCGAAGGTGCGGTAGCGGCGCGGGGCAGCAGCGCGGCCCCGCGCAGGAACAGCGCCAGCGCCGCAAGGCCAAAGCCCGCCGCGACCAGCAGCGGCATCGCGGGCAAATGAACCAGCGCGGTCGGCCCACTGAACTTGGCGAAGACCCCCGCATAGAGCGGCGGGCCGATGATCTGCGCAATCGAACCGATGCTTTGCGTCGCGCCCTGCAATTCGCCCTGGCTGCTTGCATCGACCGCGCGGCTGTTGAGCGCCTGGATCGAAGGCTGGATGAAACCCTGCAGTCCCCCGACCACGATCGCCAGATAGATCATCGGCACGCTGCGAGCCACGGCGTAAAGCACGGCTGAAACCGCGAAGGCCGCCACCCCGATCAGCACCGCGCGCCGCTCGCCCAGCCGCGGCAAAAACAGCCGCAGCCCCAGCCCCTGAACCAGCGCGCTGGAAATCCCGACGACGGCAAGGGCGAGGCCGATCTGCTTTTCGTCAAAGCCATAGGCGGCGATCGCGAAATAGGCCCAGATCGCCGGATAGACGGTATGCGCCAGTTGCCACACCCCCAGCGCGGCGACAAACCATAGCACGGTCGAGGATTGGCCCCGCAATGCCCTGAGCGAAGCAAAAGCATTGGCCCGGGCCATTTGGAACGGGCGGCGCTTGTCCGGCGGCAGGCTTTCGCGCAGCACGACCAGGCCAAGCGCGAAGTTGGCCAGGGCCAACCCCGCCGCGGCGAGGAATGGCACCTGCGGCCCGATCGTGCCCAGCAGCCCGCCCAGCGCCGGACCGAAGATGAAGCCGAAACCGAAAGCCATGCCCATCAGTCCAAAGCTTTGCGCGCGCTTTTCAGGGGGCGTGATGTCGGCGATATAGGCATAGGCCGCTGACCAGCTTGCCCCGGTCATCCCGGCGATCAGCCGCCCGATAACCAACCACCACAGCGCCGGGGCAATTCCCATGATCGCATAATCGATCCCCATCGCGAGAATGCTGGCCAGCAGTACCGGCCGCCGCCCGAAGCGGTCTGAAAGATTGCCGATCACCGGCGCGAAGATGAATTGCATCGCCGCATAGCCCGCACCCAGCCACCCGGCATAGACTGCGGCGCTGTCCACCGGCACGTGGCCAAGATGCATGATCAGCCCCGGCAATACCGGCATGACAATGCCGAAGCCGAGCATGTCGATCAGGACGATGGCGAAAACGATCCCGATCGAGGCGCGGTGCGGCAACGGTGCTCTCCCCCCAAAACCTGCTCAGTTCAGCGCACGGCCCGGCGATAAAGGTGCCAGGTGGCATGGCCCAGCACCGGCAGCACCACCAGCAGACCCAGAAACGCAGGCAGCATGGCCACGAACAGCGCCAGCGCAATCAACACCGCCCAGGCCAGCATGACCTGGCGATTGGCCTGAACCGCACGCAGGCTCTTGATGATCGCCGTCAGGAAATCGACATCGCGGTCGACCAGCATCGGCAGGCTGATTACCGTCACCGCATAGAACACAAAGGCGACGATCGCCCCGACCACGCCGCCCACCGCCAGCGCGGCCATCCCCGCCGGGGTGCGGAATATTTCGAGCGACTGCGACACGACCCCGCTTTCGGCCAGAAAGATCGCGAAAATTCCGTGCGCCAGGGCGATCCAGAAGGTGAAGCCGACGAAGATGAAGCCGCCCATCATCAGCAATTGCTCATCTCCGCGCCCGCGCAGCGCGCCGAATACCGTCCCCCAGCTGAGCGGCAATCCCGCCTCGCGGCGGCGGCTGACTTCATAAAGGCCGACTGCGGTGAACGGCGCGAGCAGCGGGAAACCGGCAACCACGGACAACAGCCAGCCGCTTGACCCGCGCGCGGTCAGTGCCCAGGTCAGCGCCAGTCCGCCGATCACATAGATCGCCCCGAAAAACATCCCATAGACCGGATGCGCCAGAAAATCGCGCCACCCCGCCGCCAGCGCCGCGCGCAGATCGGCAAAGGTCAGATCCGCCGCCACCGCGATCGGCGAAATCGGAGCGAGCTGAGTCTCGGTCATGCCATTCCTCCCCACGAAGGCCGTTTTGGGGATGCTGCCTCATTCACCCGAAGCCAGCAAGCCTTTGTCGCGTTCAATCCGGCTTTGGCCGCGCCTGCCAGCCTGCCCTTGCCAGCCAGCCCCGGCCCCCTTATCGGCCCACCATGACCATCCAGACGCCTCAGACTCGCTCCGCTGCGCTCCATTCCGGCGATTCCATCCTGATCGTCGATTTCGGCAGCCAGGTGACCCAGCTCATCGCCCGCCGCGTGCGCGAGGCGGGGGTCTATTCCGAGATCGCCCCGTTCAACGCCGCCGCCGCCGCCTTTGCCCGGATGCAGCCGAGGGGGATTATCCTTTCGGGCGGTCCGGCATCCGTGCTGGATGAAGGCGGCCCGCGCATCCCTGACGAGATTCTGGAAAGCGGGCTGCCGATCATGGCGATCTGCTATGGCCAGCAGGCGTTGATGCACCAGCTTGGCGGAGAGGTACAGCCGGGTGACAGCGGCGAATTCGGCCGCGCTTTCATCGACATTGCCGATGGCTGCGCGCTGTTCGATGGTTTGTGGGCAGAGGGCGAGACGCATCAGGTGTGGATGAGCCACGGCGACAAGGTTACCGCGCTTGCCCCCGGCTTCCGTCCGGTCGCCTCCAGCCCGGGCGCGCCCTTTGCCGTGATCGCCAATGACGAAAAGCGTATCTATGCGATGCAGTTCCATCCCGAAGTGGTTCACACCCCCGATGGCGGCAAGCTTTACAAGAACTTCGTCCGCCACGTCTGCGGCCTGGCCGGGGGCTGGACCATGGCCGAATTCCGCAAGACCAAGATCGCCGAAATCCGCGCGCAGGTCGGCGATGGCAAGGTGATCTGCGGCCTGTCCGGCGGGGTCGACTCCGCGGTTGCAGCGGTGCTGATTCACGAAGCGATCGGAGACCAGCTTACCTGCGTTTTCGTTGACCACGGGCTGATGCGGCTGGGCGAGGCGGAGCAAGTCGTGTCGCTGTTCCGCAATCACTATAACATCCCGCTGGTCCACAAGGACGTGTCGGCGCTGTTCCTGGGCGGGCTGGCCGGGGTCACCGATCCCGAGGCCAAGCGCAAATTCATCGGCAAGACCTTCATCGACGTGTTCGAGGCGGAGGCGAAGCAGATCGGCGGGGCGCAGTTCCTCGCCCAGGGCACCCTCTATCCCGACGTGATCGAAAGCGTGTCGTTCACCGGCGGGCCAAGCGTGACGATCAAGAGTCATCACAACGTTGGCGGCCTGCCTGAACGGATGAACATGAAGCTGGTCGAACCGCTTCGCGAACTGTTCAAGGACGAGGTGCGCGAACTGGGCCGCGAACTGGGCCTGCCCGAAGTATTTGTCGGCCGCCACCCCTTCCCCGGCCCGGGCCTGGCGATCCGCATCCCCGGCGAGGTGACGCGCGAGCGCTGCGATATCCTGCGCAAGGCCGATGCAATCTACCTTGAGGAAATCCGCAACGCCGGGCTTTACGACGCGATCTGGCAAGCCTTTGCCGTGCTGCTGCCGGTAAAGACCGTGGGCGTGATGGGTGACGGACGCACCTATGACAGCGTCTGCGCGCTGCGCGCCGTGACCAGCACCGATGGCATGACCGCCGACATCTACCCCTTCGACGCCGCCTTCCTCAGCCGCGTCGCGACCCGGATCATCAACGAAGTCAAAGGCATCAACCGCGTGGTCTACGACTATACCAGCAAGCCGCCCGGCACGATCGAGTGGGAATAGAGGGCAAACGGCCGGCGTAGCGAAGGTTGGGCGCCGATTTTTGCTGTTGTGCCGCTTGCTTTCTCCTTGCCGCGCGATCTCCTTCTTTTTGAGTGTGCAAAGCTGGTCTGCAGCCACTTTCAGGATCAAGCAAAGCCCTCTTCAAGGTCAGGAGACCGACAGCGTAGAAAAGCGCACAAGATGGCGGGGTCCTGTTTGTCGCAGCGGCTCGATCACTTGGCGTCTACATTGTCGGACGATCCGGACCGTCCGTTATTGCCAAACAAGTTTCGGCAACCCGGGCGATCTCCAGTCCGAAGCTGCGCGAGCCGCCAGTCACCAGCGCCCGCTGGCCCGGCCCAAGCATCATGATTGTTGCGCCGCGAGGCGAGCAGCACATAGCCGCCGGTATAATCGCCCGCTTGTGGCACCATCCCGAGCGGGACGCCGGTGCGGCGAGCGCGGTCAGGCCGATCTTATCGATGGCCTGATCAGCCAATCCCAGCGCCGCCGGGCCGCGCAGGTCGGTCTCGATCGGCTCGGGCGCGACGCCGTTGACGCGGATCACCGGCGCGAACTCGTAGGCCAATTGCCGGATCAGACCGACCACCGCGTGTTTGGCAGCAGTGTAAGCACCCCGCCGCCTGCCGGATCGAACCCGGCATTGGAAACGGTCAAGATCATCGAGCCGCGAACCCGGGCTAGGTGTTGTGGGGATTCAGAATTCCCATTTTGTCGAAGATGTGATTCACACTTCGGATGGAACGCTACGTATTGACCGACGCCCAATGGGCGAAGTTGGAACCGCACCGCCTGGGTAAGCCGACCGATCCCGGGCGCAGCGGCAGGAACAATCGTCTATTTTTGGAGGCCGTACTTTGGATTGTCCGGACGGGCAGTCCATGGCGTGATCTGCCTGCCATGTTCGGCAACTGGAGCACGGCATTCCGGCGGTTTCGTGATTGGCGCGAAGCTGATGTTTTCAAGCGGATTTTCGACGCTTTGTCGGAGGAACCCGACATGGAATACGCCATGGTCGATGCCACCATCGTCAAAGTTCACCGGCACGGCCAGGGCGCAAAAGGGGGACTCAGAGCCAGGCCATCGGCCGCTCCAAAGGCGGCATGACGACCAAGATTCTGGCGCTCACAGATGCCTTGGGCAATCTCGTCCGCTTTGAACTGCTACCGGGGAACCGTTACGATACCATCGGCGTCGCGCTGCTGATCTAGGGGATCCAGTTCGGGGCACTGCTCGGCGACAAGCCTGTCCTGAGCTTCGCCGAAGGGGCCTTTGACGCTAACTGGATCGTACAGGACCTCGATTAGCGCGGGGCCAAGGTCGTTATCTCGCAGCACCCGGGCCGTGCCCAGAAGCTCAAGATCGACGCGGAGATGTACAAATGGCGTCACCTCATTGAGAACTTCTTATGCAAACTCAAAGAGTTAAAACGCATTGCCATGCGCGCCTGCAAAACCGACAAAAGCTTCTCAGCGTTGATCTATCTCGTCGCAGCCGTCATCAACTCACGATGAATCCCCACAACCCCTAGAATCGTAACGCCGCCACCATATCACCCACCGTGCGGGCCGGTGATCCCGGCGGGCAGCGGATCAGCCAGGTGGCTTGTGAAAGCGCGGCCTGAACCCCCGAATCCTGATTGCCGATCGGCATCAGGCCGCCGCCTGTCCAGCGCGCCCGCGCAAAGGTTTCACGCTCGTCCGTTTCACCCAGCGGCGCGGCAAGCGGCAGGGCCATCCAGTCAAGCAGCGCCGCCGGATCGCGCCCTTGCAGCGCCGCAAGCAGCGGTGCCAGAAACAGCCGCGCCGTAACCATGGCCGATGTCGGGTTGCCCGGCAGGCCCAGCACCCATTTGCCGCGGGCGCGGCCCAGCCAGACTGGCTTTCCCGGCTTGATCGCGACCTTGGCAAACAACAGTTCAAGCCCGTGGGGGGCGAACATCGGCTTGGCAAAATCACGCTCTCCCACCGATGCGCCGCCGGTGACCACCACCAGATCGGCAGCGGCCAGGGCATCGCCCGCGAGGCGTTCCAGCATCGGTAGTTCGTCCGCGCCGCTGAACCGCGCGTGCAGCGCCGCGCCGTGACTTTGCGCCAGCGCGGCGACACCGAACGATACCGATTCGGGGATGGTGTGCGGCCGGGCCTGCGCGGTTCCCGGCGCAGTCAGTTCATCACCGGTGGCGATCAATGCCATGCGCGGGCGGCTGCGGACCTGCACCTGCGCCCGGTCAGCAGCGGCCAGCGTGATCATGGCCAGCGGATCAAGCAGGCGTCCCGCCGCCAGCAGCAGATCGCCCGCCGCAAAATCGCTGCCGGCCTTGCGGACATGACGCGCGGGGCCGAACGGCGCGGTAATGGTCATGCTCGCGCCGTCGCGGGTGCAGTTTTCCTGAATCACAACGCCGTCCGCTCCGGCGGGCAAGGCAGCCCCGGTGAATATCCGCACCGCCTGACCGGGTGCGACCGCGGGCGGTGCCTCACCCCCAGCTGCGCTCTCCCCGATCACCGCGAAGCTGCTGCCCACCGCAGCTTCGGCATAGCGCAGGGCATAGCCGTCCATCGCCGAAACGTCGCGGCGCGGTGAAGCCAGCGCGGCGTGGACCGGCTCGGCCAGAACGCGGCCTGCCGCATCGGCAATCGGCAGCTCTTCGGCAGGCAGGGGCAGGACCGCCCCGACCAGCAGCGCCTGAGCCGCGTCAAAGTTGATCATGAACACACATCGCGCAGGCGCGGCAGCGCCCCGGCGATCGAACAGGGCTTGTGGCGGCTGTCCAGCTCCAGCTCCAGCAAGCCGTACCAGCCATCGCGGCAGGCCCCGGTCGATCCCGGCAGGCAGAAGATGAAGGCATCGCCCGCCTGCCCGGCGAACGCGCGGGACTGCATGGCGGCAACCCCCACCGTTTGCAGGCTCTTGGTCTGGAAGGCCACGGCAAAGCCATCCATTTCGCGGCGCAGCAGCGGCCTTACCGCTTCGGGGGTGTTGTCACGCGGGGAAAAGCCGGTGCCGCCGGTGGTCAGCACAATCTCGATCTCGGGCCGGGCCAGCCAGGCCTCAATCCGCTCGCGGATCGCGGGGATGTCATCGCGGACGATTGCCCGGTCATGCAGGACATGGCCGGCGGCGGTCAGCCGTTCGCACAGCAGCGCGCCTGATGTGTCGGTTTCCGTGCTGCGGGTGTCGGAAATGGTCAGCACGGCTACGCCGAGCGGGTGAAAGACGAGCGAGGGATCGATTCCGGGCATGGGCTGGCGATGCCATGAAAGGCCACGCGGCTCTACCCTTCATCGAAGCCGAACGGTTCGATTCCCCGGCGGGTATCGTCAGACAGGATTTCGCGGCCCATCGGCGGGGCGGCGCGGGCGGTGCAGGCCTGGCGGTTGCACAGGCGGCAGGTTACGCCAATCGGGGTCGCCTGAACCGCGCGCGGATCGCAGCCGCGCGCATAGGCCAGTTGCGGCGCGTGCTCGGCAGCGCAGGCCAGCGCGATCGCCCGGGTGGTCCGGGGCCGATCCCATGATCCGCCCCCGGCAATGACGGTGCGGGCGATGGAAAAGAAGCGCTGGCCATCGGGCAGTTCCAGAAACTGGGTAACGATCTCCCCCGGGGTGCGGAACACCGAATGGACCGACCACAGCGGGCAGCCCCCGCCATGCGCGGCAAAGGGAAAGCCCGCGCCATCCAGCCGTTTGGAAACGTTGCCGGCCGGATCGACCCGAATGAAGAAAAACGGAATCCGCAGCATTCCGGGCCGGCCCAGCGTGGTAAGGCGATGCGCGACCTGTTCAAAGCTGGTGCCGAACTGGCGGCTCAGCGCCTCGATGTCATAGCTGCGTGCCTCAACCGCGCGGGCAAAGCGGTCATAGGGCATCAGGATTGCCGCCGCGCCATAGGCGGCAAGGGCGCGGCGGACCAGATTGGCGGCGGTTGCGCTGGTGAAGGGTGCCCCGCCTGTCACCGCGGCAATCTCTCGCCGCAGCGCGGTATAGGCAATGTGGCTCGCCACCTGGAAGGCCCGGCTTGCCCCATCAAGCGTATCGTCGATCAGCAATTGACTGTTGTGGCGGTCATGCCGGCGCACCGCGTCCATCATCACGTCGGGCGGCAGGAAGCGCAGCCGCAGCCCTTGCTGCGCGCGCAGCCATTCCGCCTGCGATCCCGCGCTGGCAATGGCGGCGGCAATCTCTTCCGCCTTGGTGTCAATCGCGTGGAAATAGTTGCGGTGCTGGGCAACGAAGCGCCGCGCCTCTGCCACCGGGTCAGAGGAAAGCGCCGCGCCGGGGGCCTCGCGCTGTTCGGCCAGGGCGCGCTGCTCGCGCTGATAGGCGGAATGAAGCCGCAGCAGCGCCTCACTCACGCCCGGAAAGCTGGTGGCAAGGTCGGCAATCTCCAGCGCGGGCAGCTCGATGTCCGCAAACAGCGGATCACGCAGCGCCTGGCCGATGCGGCGGGCATAATCCTCGCTGTCTTCCCCGGCGAAATCACCCAGGTCAAAGCGATAAGCCTTGGCAAGCCGCAGCAGCAGATCGGCGGTCAGGGGTCGCTGGTTGCGCTCAAGCAGCGCAACATAGCTGGGTGAAATGCCAAGATCCTGCGCCATGGCCTGTTGAGTCAGTCCCAGCTCGCGGCGCAGGCGGCGCATACGGGGGCCAAGGTAAAGGGGGCGCGATTCGGCCATGCGGTGCACTTTGTCAATTCAGCACAACTTTACAAGGAAAAGTTGTAAAGCTTGACGAACTGACTCCGCGCACTCTTTCCGCAGTGCAGCATCGGCGGCATCAGGCGGGCATACATACAACGGCCGTAAAGGCCCCTCCCAAGGATCACGCCATGACTTACCAGCAGACCATCGCCGACGCGAATTCGGCCATTGCCCCCAATGTCAAAACCTGGAGCGGCGTCGATGCCGAAAGCGTTGCCCGGATGCGGTTGCAGAACCAGTTCAAGACCGGGCTGGACATTGCCCGCTATACCGCCGGGATCATGCGCGCCGATATGGCCGCCTATGATGCCGATCCGGCCAATTACACCCAGTCGCTGGGTTGCTGGCACGGTTTCATTGGCCAGCAGAAGCTGATTTCGATCAAGAAGCATTTCGGCACCACCAAGGGCCGCTATCTTTACCTCTCGGGCTGGATGGTCGCCGCGCTGCGCAGCGAATTCGGGCCGCTGCCTGACCAGTCGATGCATGAAAAGACCAGCGTTCCGGCGCTGATCGCAGAGCTTTACACCTTCCTGCGCCAGGCCGACGCGCGCGAACTGGGCGGACTGTTCCGCGATCTGGACGCCGCGCGCGAAGCGGGGGACGAGGTCAAGGCCAAGCAGGTGCAGGCCGCTATCGACAATCACCAGACGCACATCGTGCCGATCATCGCCGATATCGATGCCGGCTTCGGCAATGCCGAGGCGACCTATCTGCTGTCCAAGCAGATGATCGAGGCGGGCGCTTGCTGCATCCAGATCGAAAACCAGGTCTCGGATGAAAAGCAGTGCGGCCATCAGGACGGCAAGGTTACCGTCCCGCACGAGGACTTCCTCGCGAAGATCCGCGCCGTCCGTTACGCCTTCATGGAACTGGGGGTTGATGACGGGGTGATCGTTGCCCGCACCGACTCGCTGGGCGCCGGCCTGACCAAGCAGATCGCTTTTGTCCGTGAAAAGGGTGACATTGGCGATCAGTACAACAGCTTCCTTGACTGTGATGAGGTTGATGCCGGCACGATCGGTCACGGTGATGTGCTGATCAGCCGCGATGGCAAGCTGCTGAAGCCCAAGCGGCTCCCTTCAAACCTGTTTCAGTTCCGTTCGGGCACCGGTGAGGACCGCTGTGTGCTTGACTGCATCACCAGCCTTCAGAATGGCGCGGACCTGCTGTGGATCGAGACGGAAAAGCCGCATATCGGCCAGATCGGCGGCATGGTGAACCGTATCCGCGAGGCGATCCCCAACGCCAAGCTGGTCTATAACAACAGCCCCAGCTTCAACTGGACGCTGAACTTCCGCCAGCAGGTGTTCGATGCCTGGGAGAAGGACGGCAAGGACGTTTCCGCCTATGACCGCGCCCGGTTGATGAGCGTCGATTATGACACCACCGCGCTGGCCATCGAAGCGGACGAACGCATCCGCACCTTCCAGCGCGATGCCGCAGCACAGGCGGGCATCTTCCACCACCTGATCACCCTGCCGACCTATCACACCGCCGCGCTCAGCACGGATAATCTGGCCAGGGAATACTTCGGTGAGGCGGGGATGCTGGGCTATGTCAAGAACGTCCAGCGCGAGGAAATCCGCCAGGGTATCGCCTGCGTCAAGCACCAGAACATGGCCGGTTCTGACATCGGCGATGATCACAAGGAATACTTTGCCGGTGAAGCCGCGCTCAAGGCTGGCGGCAAGGACAACACGATGAACCAGTTCGCGGCGTAAACACCGCACACCCGCTTCCTGGGGAGGAAGTTTGGCCCGTCACGCGCCCCTTTCGCGTGGCGGGCCATTTGTTTACCTCTTGGTAACCTGCCCCGCCGCATAGTGCGGCCATGGCCCAGGCTCTTTCCCTTGCTGCCGTGCAGGCAATCCGTCTTTCACCCGAAGCGACGCGGCGCGTGATGGTTTATACCTGCGCGATTGCCCTGATCGGCGCAGGCTATTTCGCGCCCAGCGCCGCAGCCAGCACCGCGTGCCTTGCCAGCAAGGCCTTTGCCGCTTCGGTTTAGAGCAGCCGCCACAGCGCTGCGGCAGCCGAAATCCCCAGTACCGCGCCGGTAAAGGTTCGCCACGCGGCATCGCCGATTCGTCCGAACGCCTTGTGGCCCAGCCAGTTGCCGAGCAGTACCGCCGGGAACAGCGCCAGCGCCAGCAGCGGCTCGCGCCAGGTTGCCACCTTCAGCGCCAGGGCGGATGTCACCCCCGCCACCGATGTCGCCAGGAAGATCGTCATCATGGAGGCGCGCGCCAGTTGCGGCGCAATCGCGCGGCGCAGGTAATAAGGCACCACCGGCGGCCCCGGCATCCCGGCAAAACCGGTGAGCACGCCCGAGATTATCCCGGTCGCACCGGTCTCGGCCGCGCCGGGCAGGTGGTGCGCCGGACGCTTGGGCAGCAGGACCAGCACGAACGAGCCGAGCGCAATCAGCGCGATCAGCATCCGGGCCAGCGCCGGATCGGTCCGCGCGAGCAGCCATACCCCCAGCGGGGTCGCCAGCACGGCCAGCGCCGAAATCACCAGCGCGCTGCGCTCGCTCTGCCCCAGGATCGTCCGCAAACCAACCAGGCCGATCAGCAGGCCCAGCCAGGTCGCCACCACCACCGCCTCGCGCGGGGGGATCGCCAGACCCAGCACCGGCACCAGCAGGATCGCCATGCCGAACCCGGCCAGCCCGCGCACAAAGGCAGCGGAAAGCGCCGCGACCAGCGCGGTGGCGATCTGGGCGGCGGTCAGGTCGAGGATCAAGGCGCTGGCTCTAATGTGACTAGCCAGACATCGGGTGCCGCGCCGAAGCGAAGCGGCAGGATGCTCGTTCCAAGTCCCGCACCAACGAAGGTCGTCTGGCCCGCATTGGAAACAACTCCACAGGCGTAGCGGCTGCCGAAGCGCGACATCGTGCTGACCGGTCCATAGAACGGCAGCGCTATCTGCCCGCAATGGGTATGTCCGGCAAAGATGGCAGCGACTGACTCGGGGAACGCAGGGATCGCATCCGGGCTGTGCGTCACGATCAGCTTTGGCTTGGTGCCCAATGCCGCCATCGCGGCGAAGGTAGCTGCTGCATCCGCGTGGGCTGTGAAATCATCGCCAACTCCGCCGACGATGAGCGGCCCGATATCGATTGCCTCGTTCTCCAGCACGACAATTCCGCGTTTGCGCAAATTGGTCACAATCGCTTGAGCGCCGAACCAGTGGTCATGATTGCCTAAGGTTGCGATCACACCAAGGCGCGCTTGAAGACCTCCAAGCGGTTCAACCACTTCGTTCGCCGGATAGATATGTGTGGCAAGACGCTTCTCGCTGACCATATCTCCGGCGATCACGACAAGGTCGGGCTGAAGCGTGTTCAATTCCGTGACGATCCGCGCCAAACGCTGGGGCGGCATGTCTGGTCCAGCCACGTGCACGTCGGACAGCGCCAACACCCGGATCGGCTGTTTGAGGCCCGGGACCGCAAGGCTTGCACGGCGTACAACCGGATCGCGGGTTGCATTCCAATAGCCCTTTGCGGCCACCAGAACACCAAGCAGAAAAAGCCCCGAGAATGCGCGCCGCCAGCCCAACTTTCGTCCTGGCTTCAACCCCGCAAATCCGGTGCCGTCGCCCCGGCCTTCAGCAGTGCTATCGCCTCGGCCAGCGGTATCACTTTCTGATGCTCCGCCCCCAGGGTGCGCAGCGCGACCGTGCCTTCCTCTGCCTCACGCTTGCCGACGACCAGCAGGTGCGGAACCTTTTTCAGCGAATGTTCGCGGACCTTATAGTTGATCTTCTCGTTGCGCAGGTCGGTCTCGACCCGGATGCCCGCCGCGCGAAGCTGATCGGCCACGTCATTGGCATAACCATCGGCATCCGAAACGATCGTTGCCACCACAGCCTGAACCGGGGCGAGCCAGACCGGCAGCTTGCCGGCGAAATGCTCGATCAGAATGCCGATGAAGCGTTCGAAAGTGCCGAGGATTGCGCGGTGAAGCATGACCGGACGATGCTTGTTCCCGTCCTCGCCAACATAGCTGGCGTCAAGCCGTTCGGGCAGCACCCGATCGGACTGGATCGTGCCGACCTGCCAGGTCCGCCCGATCGCGTCGGTCAGATGGAATTCCAGCTTGGGGGCGTAGAAAGCGCCTTCGCCGGGCAATTCCTCCCACCCGAATTCCGCCGTGGCGCGGCCTGATGCGGCAACAGCATCGCGCAATTCCTGCTCGGCCTGATCCCACATTTCGTCCGAACCGAAGCGCTTTTCGGGTCGCAGCGCCAGCTTGATCGCGTATGTGCCGAAGCCGAGATCCTTGTAGATGCTGTCCAGCAGGTCGCAGAAATCGCGAACTTCGCTAACCAGTTGATCTTCGCGTACAAAGATATGGGCATCGTCCTGGGTGAACTGGCGCACCCGCATGATTCCGTGCAATGCGCCATGCGGCTCATTGCGGTGGCAACAGCCAAATTCCGCCATGCGCAGCGGCAAATCGCGATAGCTGGTGATACCCTGCTTGAAGATCAGGACGTGCGCTGGGCAATTCATCGGCTTCAGGGCCATCCAGTCAGCATCGCCGCTGATCACCGGGCCATCGTCCTCGGTGTTGGGCACTTCATCGGGGATGACGAACATATTCTCGCGGTACTTGCCCCAGTGGCCGCTCTGCTCCCACTGGCGCGCGTCCATCACCTGCGGGGTCTTGACCTCAACATAGCCCGCGGCGTCGAGCCGGCGGCGCATATAGGCTTCAAGCTGCCGCCAGATCAGATAACCCTTGGGGTGCCAGAATACCGATCCGTGCGCTTCCTGTTGCAGGTGGAACAGGTCCATTTCCTGCCCCAGCTTGCGGTGGTCCCGCTTTGCCGCCTCCTCCAGCCGGTGCAGGTGCGCGTCGAGCTGTTTCTTGTTGAGCCAGCCGGTTCCGTAGATCCGGCTCAGCATCGCGTTGTTCTGGTCCCCGCGCCAATAGGCACCCGAAACCCGCGTCAGCTTGAAGGCGTTGGGATCAAGCTTGCCGGTGCTGGGCAGGTGCGGCCCGCGGCACATATCCAGCCAGTCCTCGCCCGACCAATAGACCGTCAGCGGCTCATCACCCGGTAGTTCGGCGGCCCATTCGGCCTTGAAGCTTTCGCCCTGCTGCTTCCACCGGCTGATCAGCTGTTCACGGCTCCATTCCTCGCGGCGCAGCGGTTTGTCGGCCTGGATGATCCGCCGCATTTCGGCCTCGATCACCGGCAGGTCTTCCTCGGTAAAGGGGCGGTGTTTGGGCGCGAAATCGTAGTAGAAACCGTCGTCGGTTGAAGGGCCGAAGGTGATCTGGGTATCAGGAAACAGCGCCTGCACCGCTTCGGCCAGGACGTGGGCATAGTCATGCCGGGCAAGGTCCAGTGCATCGGCCTCGTCCCGCGCGGTTACCAGGGCCAGTTGGGCATCGCCGGTGAAGGGGCGGGACAGGTCAACCAGTTCGCCGTTCACCCGCGCCGCCAGCGCGGCCTTTGCCAGGCCCGGGCCAATCGCCGCGGCAACATCCGCCGGGGTCGATCCCTGCGGCATTTCACGCAGGGAACCATCGGGCAGGCTGATCTTCACAAGGTCTGACATTCGGATGCTCTCACGCGGTTTGGCGCGCCATGGCACAGGCCGGGGCGCACCGGAAGGGGTGGCGCCCTATTTCAGCGGTTTCGGGAGGTGACGCCAGCCGCCCGAACCCGGACGGCGGCGCGCTATCGCTCAGGCGAAAGCGGCCAGCCCCGGGGTGACCCGGGTGGTGGTAGTGCTTGCCATGGCGCGCTGCGTCGTCATCGCTGGCGGAGATAGCGCGCAAAGGTGAACATTTCAATCGGGGTGCGGCGGCGGGTTTGAATGTAGATCTGGTTCGCGCGAACCAAACCATCCTCCCCGTCATGAAATTTCCCCAACCCCGCGATTCTGCGCCGCTTTCCCGGGTTTCTGACAAGCACGCCAATCACAATGACAAGTATGCTTGACTCATGATCGCAACTATGACAAGTTCACTTTACATCGAATCAAGGAAGCTTGTCATATGCCAAACCTCAAATCCGGATTGTGCTGGGCCAGCGCCATGCTGCTTCTGGCCGCTGGCAATGCGCTCGGCTGGGTGGACGATAAAACCGCGAACGTCCTGTTCGTGGTCCTGCCGGTCGTCGCCATCACCACCCTGCGTGGCAGATCACGCTGCGTCCTGCCGGGAACCGCGCGATGAGCGGTCTGCGGCAACTGGCCGGGCGGCAGCCCGTGCTGTGGGCTGCGGTCTTCGGCGCGGGCATGGCGTTGATCGCCTGGCTGGAACACCATCATCTGATCGTGAGGCCCTGGAATCTGGTGCTGATCGCCCTGTTCTCGGTGAGTCTGTGGCCGCTGGCCTTGGCGGCAGCGAACCGTGCCGCAGCGCAAGGAACCAATACGCCGGCGATGCGTGCCTATCATCGGCGTACGATTATCTGGTCACTGGGATATCTCGTCGCGATCAGCATCGCGCTGACGGTCCGCAACACCTTCGATCCGGTGGGGCCAGTGTTGTGGGCAATCGCCGTGCTGCCCAGCTTGCCGATCTTCTATTTCATCTGGACCATGGGTCGTTACCTGGTCGAGGAAAGCGATGAGTATCAACGGATGCGCATGGCCCGGGCCGGGCTGATCGCCACCGGCATCCTGCTCACGGTAGCGACCTTCTTGGGCTTTCTTGAAACCTTTGGCGTCGCGCCGCACGTTGACGCCGGGTTCGCGGTTCCGGTCTGGGCCGCGGGGTTGGGGCTGGGGCAATGCCTGAACCGCCAGACGGGGAGCGACGGAGACGAGGCGTGAACAACCGGCTCAAGGTGCTGCGCGCCGAGCGCAACTGGAGCCAGCAGGATCTGGCCGAGCGGCTGGAAGTTTCCCGCCAGAGCGTCAACGCGATCGAGACCGGCAAATACGATCCCTCGCTCCCCCTCGCCTTCCGCATTGCCGACCTGTTCGGCCTGCCAATCGAAGCCATTTTCCTGCGCGACTGAGCCCGAAACGGAGTACCAATCATGACCAAGACCATTTTTGCCGCTGCGGCGGCCATGGCCCTGCTTTGCCTGTCGTTCCCGGCAGGCGCCGCACCTGCACCTGCCTCCGCCACTCAGGTGGAACGTGCCCGCTTCACCGTGGAGGTGATTGGCCACGGCCCCGACGTGATCCTGATCCCCGGCCTGTCGACCCCGCGCGAATCGTGGCGCGCGGTGGCCGATGCGCTGAAGGATCACTACCGTGTCCATCTGGTGCAAATCCGCGGGTTTGGCGATGCGCCGGGCGCCAATGCCCAGGGCGCGGTGATCGATCCCTTCGTCAGCGATCTTGCCGCCTATGCCCGCACGCTGGGCCACCCGGCGGTGATCGGTCACTCGCTCGGCGGTCTGTCCGCGCTCAAGCTGGGGGAAGCCTATCCCGATCTGCCAAGCCGGATCATGGCGGTCGATTCGGTTCCGTTCTTCACCGCCTTGTTTGACCCCGAAGCAACGGCGCAAAGCGCGGTGCCCTTTGCAGCGATGCAGCGTGACCGGATGCTGGCCAGGAAGGATCAGCCGCGCCCCGCCCCGCGCGATTGCAGCGCGGTCAGCGGCGATGCCCCCTATCGCCCCGGCGCGATGAGCGTCAGCGCGCAGGGGATGTGCCGGATCGGCAACTGGATGGCCGCAGCTGATCCTGCCGCTCCGGCTGGGGCAGCTTATGATGCGATGACCAGCGATGAGCGCGGCAACGTCGCCCGGATCAAGGCACCGCTGACAGTGCTCTATGCCGTCGATACCCGCGGCGCGAAGGCAGAAGATGTCGCCGCGATCTATCAGCAGGCCTATGCCAAGGTGCCGGCTACCAAACTGGTTCCGATCATGAACAGCGCGCACTTCGTCATGCTTGATCAGCCGCAGCAGACGATCGAGGCGATCCGCGCGTTCCTGCGCTGAAACGGGCGGCGGTGGCACTTGCCTTCGGGGCGCGGCCGCCGCATCACGCGGGGGATGACCCAGACCCGCTTTCACCAGATGGCCGATGGCCGCAGGATTGCCTTTCGCCATGCCGATGGAGCGGGACCAACACTGGTGTTCCTGCCCGGCTATATGTCGGACATGGCCGGGGGCAAGGCGGCCGCGGTGTTTGACTGGGCGCGGGCGCAGGGCCGCGCCTGCCTGTTGTTCGACTATTCCGGGTGCGGGACAAGTCAGGGCGATTTTGCCGATGGCTCACTCAGCCGCTGGCGTGATGAGGCGCTGGCCCTGATCGATGCCCATTGCCCGGGGGCAGTAGTGCTGATCGGCTCGTCAATGGGCGGGTGGCTGATGCTGCTGGTGGCGCTGGCTGTGCCCGAACGGGTGGCGGCGCTGGTGGGGATCGCCGCCGCGCCGGATTTCACCGAATGGGGCACCACGCCAGAGCAGAAGGCGGAGCTTGAAGCCGGGTGGACCGTCCTTGAAGACAACCCCTATGGTCCCGATCCGACCCCGACTCATCCGCTGTTCTGGACGGACGGACAGGCGCAGCAATTGCTTGGCGGGGAAATAGTGCTCGATTGCCCGGTCAGGCTGCTTCACGGTCAGCGCGATTGGGACGTGCCGTGGCAATTATCGCTCACTCTGGCGGCGCTGTTGCGTTCAGCGGATGTGCAGGTCACGCTGGTCAAGGACGGCGATCACCGCCTGTCACGCCCGGCGGACATTGCGTTGCTGCTGCGCACCCTTGCCGCGCTGGATTGAGATCTGACATGCCATGCCCCTGTCACTGATATTCCTTCCCCTGATTGCCCAGATCGGTCCATCCGGCACCCAGATGGGTGCCCCGCTTGATCTGCCGCGCCGCAAACCGGCGTCCACTGTCCTGCGACCGGCCCAGCCAGCACCGCGCGTCAGCAGCCGGTTTGAAGAATGCCTTGATCAGGCCCGCAACGCGCCTGCGGCCGCCGTGGACAATGCCAGGGCCTGGCGCGATACAGCCGCCAAGGGCGCGCCGCGGGCCGCGCCGGAACAATGCCTGGGGCTGGCGCTGTCAGGCCAGGGCGACTGGAGCGGGGCCGAGCAGGCCTTTCTGGCGGCGCGCGACGATTCGCCCGCGGATGACCGGCGTGACCGCGCCCGGCTGGGCACTCTGGCGGCGAACGCCGCATTGGCGGCGGGGGCGAATGAGCGGGCGCTGGGTCTGCTCGATGCTGCTCACGGCGAGGCGTTGGGGGGCGGAGATCCTCATCTTGCCGCAGAGATCGCGATTGACCGCGCCCGCGCTCTGGCCGCGATGAAACGCGATAACGAAGCCGCCGCCGCGCTGGCCGAGGCGACCACTGGCGCGCCTGAAAATGCCACCGGCTGGCTGCTGGCGGCAACGCTGGCGCGGCGTCAGGGCAAATTGCCTCAGGCCCAGACGGCGATCGAGCACGCGGCCCTGCTGCAACCGCTTGACCCTGAAACCGGGCTGGAAGCAGGCGTCATCGCCGTGCTGGCAGGGCGGGACGCGGCGGCCCGGCGCAGTTGGCAGTCGGTGATCGCCGCCGCGCCGGGCAGCGATTCTGCAAAGACCGCGCAGCAGTATCTTGACCAGTTGGGGCCACAGGTCGCACCATCGGGGCGGTGATTCCCCTTTCGGTCCTTGATCTTGTGCCCGTGCGCCAGGGCAGCGGCCCCGCCGAGGCTCTGGCAGAGACCGCTTTGCTGGCCCAGGCGGCGGAACGATCAGGCTACAAGCGCTTCTGGGTGGCGGAACATCACGCGATGGACGGGGTCGCGGGCGGGGCGACTTCGGTGGTGCTGGCTCACGTGGGCCACGCAACCACAACGATCCGGATCGGTTCGGGCGGGATCATGCTGCCCAATCACAACCCCTTCGTAATCGCCGAGCAGTTCGGCACGCTTGATGCTCTGTTTCCGGGCCGGGTGGATCTGGGGCTGGGCCGCGCGCCGGGGGCGGATATGCGCATTGCCCAGGCGCTGCGGCGCGATCTGGCGCGTGTTTCCGAACTGTTTCCCCAAGATGTGGTGGAACTGCGCGCATTGTTGAGCGGCGAGCCAAATCTTGGCATCCGCGCCACGCCGGGGCGGGGTGCGCCGGTCGAGCTGTGGATGCTGGGGTCCAGCCTGTTCGGCGCCCAGCTCGCCGCCGCGCTTGGCCTGCCCTATGCCTTCGCCGCGCATTTCGCGCCCGATCTGCTTGACCAGGCGCTGCAGGTCTATCGCCGCCAGTTTCGCCCCTCGTCCGCGCTGGACCGGCCCCATGTCATGGTGGCGATGAACGTCATTGCCGCCGACAGCGATGAGGAGGCCGTGCTGCTCTGTTCCTCCATGGACCAGAGTTTCGTCGCGCTGCGCAGCGGCAATCCCGGCAAGCTGCAACCGCCGGTGCCCGGCTATCGTCAGTCACTGCCGCCAACGGCGCTGGCCATGCTGGAACATATGCGTCAGGCCAGCGCGATCGGATCGCCCGAAACGGTGGCCCGGACGATCGCACAATTTGTTGAGCGCACCGGCGCGGATGAGCTGATTGTCTCTGGCGCAACCTTTGATCCTGCGGCGCGGATCCGTTCGCTCGCGCTGACGGCAAGTGCAGTTGCATAAGGGAAAATACGATCGGCAAACTGGTTGCAGTAGTGACTTGTTGCCCGTACAAAGCGTAAAAATGCTACGCCAGATAGCAACAATGTAACAAGCAGGATGAGTGGCGCTTCGCCGCCGGAGGAGAGCAAGCGATGAGTTCGAAGTCCGCCCATGCAGAGACGCAGGCCGCCCAGGCCAAGGCACTCGGCAAGCATCTGACTTCGGCAATGCTTCCCGGCGATGCGCCGCTGGCTGGCGCTGAACTGTCGGCAGCGCTGGATTTCACGCTGACGGCGATGGCGCAGCGCAGCGGGGTCGATCCGGTGATCGCAATCGAATCGGTATCCGGTTCGGCCAGCGAACGGTTCATCCGCATTGCCGTGATCAACGATGATATGCCGTTTCTGGTCGATTCGGTTGCCACCACGCTTGCCGTCCTGGGGGTGGAGATCGATCAGCTGATTCACCCGGTGGTTCCCGTGCGCCGCGATACCGAGGGGAAGCTGATTGCCATTCTTGATGGCGATGCAGCCGGTGAAAAACGCGAATCGCTTATTTATATCGAAGCCCAGCGCGTTGATGCGCGGCAGCGCCGCCGGATCGAACAGGCGCTCAATTCGACGCTTGCGGATGTCCGCGCCGCAGTTGGCGACTGGCCCAGATTGCAGGCGGTGATGACCGCCGATGCCGACGCCTGTGCTGACAGCGAAGGCGCTGCGCTGCTGCGCTGGTTCAAGGACGGGATGCTGACCCAGCTTGGTCACGTGAAGCGCCACCGCGATGGATCGCAAAGCGATGCCCTGGGGATTTGCCGCAAGAGCGCCAAGACCTTGCTTGGCCCGGTATCCTATGGCCGGGCCTTTGCCTGGTTCGATGACCAGCAAAAGGGCGCGCACGTACCGCTGGTGGTCAAATCCAACGTCTACAGCACGGTTCACCGCCACACCCCGCTTGACCTGTTCATCCTGCCGGTGATGGAAAAGGGCAGGGTTTCCGCGCTTTCGGTCCATGCCGGGATCTGGACCAGCGCCGCGCTGGCGGCGGCGCCAACCCAGGTGCCGCGTTTGCGCTCTCAGTTGGCGGACATTGCCCGCCGGTTCGGGTTTTCCGCGCAGGGCCACGCTGGCAAGGCCCTGGTCCATTCGCTTACCGAGCTGCCGCATGATGTGCTGATCAGCTTTACCGACGATCAGATCGAGCGCGTTGCCACCACCGCGATGAGCCTGACTGACCGGCCCCGGCCGCGCCTGTCGCTGGTGCCTGCACCGCTGATGCGCCACCTGTTCGCATTCGTCTGGTTGCCGCGCGACACCATGTCGACCAACACCCGGCTTCAGGTTGAAACCATGCTGGTCGAAGCTTGCGAAGCCCCGGTGCTTGACTGGAGTACCGAGATCGAGGGCAATCTGGCGCTGCTGCGCTTCGTGCTTGATCTGCCGGAAATTGCGCACATTCCCGATGAGGCGCAGCTTGATGCACGGCTTCAGGCCATGCTGCGCGGCTGGGCGGAAGCGGTTGAAAGCGAGATTGCGGCAAGCGAGGAACCAAGCCGCGCCGCTGCGATCGCAATGCGCCATGCAGAGGCGTTTCCACTGGCCTATCGCACCCAATACGGTCCCGCCGAGGCGGCACTGGACATTGCGCGGCTGCGCCGGCTGGCGGGCGAGGGTGAGGACGGCCCGCGCCGGGGCATCCGGCTGCACACCATGGGCGATGACGGCGTTGAGCGTCTGCGGCTGAAACTCTATCAGCGCTATGGATCGCTTGCCCTGTCGGACGCGGTGCCGGCGCTGGAAAACTTCGGGTTCCGCGTGATCGAGGATGTGCCGACCGAGCTGGATGAGGGGCGGGCGGGAACCATCCACGATTTCCTGCTGGCCCTGCCCGCCGGTATCACCAAGGATGCGTTGTTGGGGCGGACAGAGGCAATCGAACAAGCTGTTGCCAACGTGCTGAACGGCGCGGCGGAGGATGATCCGTTCAACCGCCTGATCGCCGCAGTGGCGCTGCGGGCGGAGGAAGCCAACTGGCTGCGCGCCTGGTATCGGTATCTGCGCCAGGCGGGGCTCAATTTCAGCGTGCCCACGGTGGTCGATGCGCTGCAACGCGCGCCAGCGGTGACCAAGGGGCTGATCGCGCTGTTCGTGGCGCGTCATGACCCGGCATTCCGCAGCGATCGCGCCAAGGGAGAGGCGCAGGCGCAGGACGCCATTCGCGACGGGCTTGCCCAGGTTTCAGCGATCAACGATGACCGGCTGCTGCGGCAATACCGTTCCGTGGTTGAAGCGATCCTGCGGACCAACGCCTTTGCCCCCCCCGGGGCCGAGGCGCTGGCGTTTAAGCTTGATTCGGCCCTGATCCCGGGCCTGCCCAAACCGCTGCCGTGGCGCGAAATCTTTGTCTATTCGCGCCGGGTTGAAGGCATTCACCTGCGCGCCGGGCCGGTGGCGCGCGGCGGGCTGCGCTGGTCAGACCGGCGCGACGATTTCCGGACCGAGGTGCTGGGGCTGATGAAGGCGCAGCGCGTGAAGAACGCGGTGATCGTGCCGACCGGGGCCAAGGGCGGGTTCTATCCCAAGCAGCTTCCCGACCAGCGCACCGACCGCGACGGCTGGCTGGCCGAGGGCAAGGATAGCTACAAGGTGTTCATCCGCACCCTGCTGTCGATCACAGACAACATCGTTGACAACAAGGTGGTCCATCCCAGGGCGGTGGTGATCCGCGATGGCGATGATCCTTACTTCGTGGTCGCCGCAGACAAGGGCACGGCAACCTTTTCCGATACCGCCAACGCCATTGCCGAAGCCGATGATTTCTGGCTGGACGATGCCTTCGCCAGCGGCGGGTCAAAGGGTTATGACCACAAGGCGATGGGCATCACCGCCAAGGGTGCATGGCTTTCGGTCCAGCGCCATTTCCTGGAAATGGGCGTTGACGTGCAGAACGATCCGGTGCGGGTCATCGGCTGCGGCGATATGTCGGGCGACGTGTTCGGCAACGGGATGTTGCTGTCCAAGGCGATCAAGCTGGTCGCCGCTTTCGATCACCGCCACATCTTCCTTGATCCCGATCCTGATCCGGCCAAAAGCTGGAAGGAACGCGCACGGATGTTCGCCCTGCCCCGCTCAAGCTGGGAGGATTATGACAAGAAGCTGATTTCCAAGGGCGGCGGTGTCTTTGCCCGCAGCCTGAAGGAAATTCCGCTTTCGCCGGAAATTCAGGCCCTGCTCGGGCTTGATCAGGCCAGCATCGATCCCGACGGCCTGATTACCGCCATTCTCAAGGCGCAGGTCGATCTGCTGTGGTTTGGCGGGATTGGTACTTATGTGAAGGCCGCTGCGGAAAACAACGTCCAGGTTGGCGATCCGGCCAACGATGTCCTGCGCATTGATGGCGCGGATCTGCGGGTCAAGGTGATTGGCGAGGGCGCCAACCTGGGCTGCACCCAGGCCGGGCGGATCGAATTCGCGCTGGCCGGCGGACGAATCAACACCGATTTCATCGACAATTCCGCCGGGGTTGATTGCAGCGACAACGAGGTCAACATCAAGATCGCGCTGGCTGCGGCCAAGCGCGCCGGGCGGCTTAAGGAAAACGACCGGGTCAAGCTGCTGGAAAGCATGACCGACGAGGTTGCGGAGATCGTGCTGGAGGATAACCGGCTTCAGGCACTGGCCTTGTCGATTGCCCAGGCCGGAGGCACGGCGGCCATGGGTGCGCAGCTACGCCTGATCGAGACGCTGGAGGCGTCCGGCCAGCTTGATCGCAAGACCGAGGGGCTGGCCGAGAACGAGGTGCTTTCGCGCCGGGCCGTGGACGGCTTCGGGCTGACCCGGCCCGAGCTGGCGGTTCTGCTGTCCAGCGCCAAGCTGGACCTGCAGGACGTGCTGGAACATTCCGCCCTGGTTGAAGATCCCGGCCTTGCCGATGAAGTGATCAACAAGTTTCCAACGCAGATGCGCGGCAAGTTCAAGCAGGAAATCCTGCATCACCGCCTTCGCCGCGAAATCATTGCGACGCGGCTGGCCAACCGCATGGTCAACCGGCTTGGGCTGATTCACCCGTTCGAACTGGCTGAGGAAGAGGGGGCCACGCTGGCCCAGGTCACCGCGGCATTCGTTGCGGTGGAGCGCCTGTTCGATCTGGACGCCATCTGGGCCGCGATCGAGACAACCCCTATGCCCGAACAGGCCCGCATCCTGCTGTTCGATCGGGCAGCGGCGGTGATGACCGATCATATGGCCGATATGTTGCGTGCGGGCAGCGGATCGGTGGTGCCGTCAAAACTGGTGGCTGACCTGGAACCGGGTGTGAAGGCCCTGATGCAGGATACGCAAAGCCTGCTCGCCAGCGAGGCGCGCACCCAGTCGGCGCGCATCCGCAGCGACATGGCGGCGTCCGGCGCGCCAGAGGCGGTGGTCGGGCAGGTTGCGCTGCTGTTCGATCTGGATGGGGCAATCGGCCTTGCCAACCTGGCGCGTGATTGTGACGTTCCGGCCCGAACCATTACCAAGGCCTTCACCGATCTCGGCGCACGGCTGGGCCTTGACTGGGCGCAGATGTCCGCTGCACGGATGAGCCCGTCTGATCCGTGGGAACGGCTGCTGGTCAACGGTCTGGCGCGGGATTTCCAGCAAATGCGGCTTGATTTCCTGCGCCGCAAGATGGGGCGCAAGGGCGATCCCGTCGCGGCGGTCGAAAGCTGGGCCGAAGCGCAGTCCGCCGCGATCGGCCAGTTCCGCATCGTGGTATCGCGGGCGCAGGCGGCGGCCCCGGTTGCCCCGGCGATGCTGGCGCAACTGGCCAGTCAGGCCCGCAATCTGCTGGGACGGTAAGGGATTTGGGTCAGGGCAGCCGGGCGCTGTTCCTGCCCAATTTCTGCAAGGCCCACCGGGCAGCGTCTGAAACGGCGGGATCACTGTCGGTGATCAACCGTTGCACTGCCGGCATCAGCCCGCCATCCCCGCTGTTGCCGGCGGCGTAGAGGCAATTGCGCACGAACCGGTCGCGGCCGATCCGCTTGATGGGCGACCCGGAAAACAGCTTGCGAAACCCTGCATCGTCCAGCGTCAGCAGCTCAGCCAGACGCGGCGCGGCAAGCTCTGCGCGGGGCAGGAAGGCCTTGATGCGCTGCGCCGTTTCGGCAAATTTGTTCCACGGGCAGACCGCCAGGCAATCATCGCAGCCATAGATGCGGTTGCCCAGTGCCTCCCGAAATTCCAGCGGAACCGGCCCTTTCAATTCGATGGTCAGATAGGAAATGCAGCGCCGCGCATCGACCACATAAGGCCGGGGAAAAGCCTGGGTCGGGCAGGCCTGCTGACAGGCGGTGCAGGTGCCGCAGCGGTCACTTGCAGCCACATCGGGAGGAAATTCAAGCGTGGTGTAAATTGCGCCGAGGAACAGCCACGAACCATGATCGCGGCTGACCACATTGCTGTGCTTGCCCTGCCAGCCCAGCCCCGCCGCCGCTGCCAGCGGCTTTTCCATGACGGGCGCGGTATCGACGAAAACCTTGACCCCCGCCGCGCCAAGTCCGCGCTTTTCCGCCTCGCTTACCAGCCAGCGGGCCAGCGCCTTCAGCGCTTTCTTGACCGTGTCGTGATAATCCGCGCCTTGCGCATAGACCGAAATCCGTCCGCGTTCCGGCGCGTCCGCCAATTCCAGCGGATCGCGTGCCGGGGCGTAACTCATTCCCAGGGCAATCACGCTGCGCGCCTCCGGCCATAACCCCTGCGGGCTGCGGCGGTGATGCGCGCGCGCCTCCATCCAGGCCATGTCGCCGTGCATTCCGGCTTGGAGCCATGCGTCCAGCCGCGCCATGCGCGCGGCATCCTCACCCGCCGGGGTGATCCCGCAGGCGGCAAAGCCCATCCGGCGCGCTTCAACCGCAAGGTCTTGCCTCAGCAAATCAATTTCCGCCGCGTTAACCAAACTTCCTGTTGCTCCTGTTCACGCCCGCTCCATAGTGGACGCGGATGATGAAGCTAGGGGAAGCACCGATGGCGGGCAACGTGGGCGATGCGGCAGGGCGGCCGCTCGCGATCGAGGCACGCGGTCTGGTCAAGACGTTCGACGGGTTCACCGCGGTTGACGGGGTTGACCTTTCGGTGCCGCAAGGCGCGATCTATGGCGTGCTTGGCCCCAATGGCG
This sequence comes from Pseudomonadota bacterium, assembly GCA_018240895.1. Taxonomy (GTDB): domain Bacteria; phylum Pseudomonadota; class Alphaproteobacteria; order Sphingomonadales; family Sphingomonadaceae; genus Novosphingobium. Next base: position 80,083 of record JAFEEX010000027.1, read on the forward strand.
CGGGCAAGACCACCACGCTGCGAATGCTGCTGGGCATCATCGATCCTGACGCGGGGCTGCGCCGGGTGCTGGGCCATGATCGCCCGCAGGAAATTGCCCACGCCATCGGTTATCTGCCCGAGGAGCGCGGGCTTTATCCGGCGATGAAAGCCTATGAGGCGATTGCCTTCCTAGGTGCGCTGCGCGGTTTGCCGCTGGCCGAGGGCCGGAAACGCGGCAAGCTGCTGCTGGAAGAACACGGTCTGGGCTATGCAATAGACCGGCAGATTCGCCAGCTTTCAAAAGGCATGGCGCAGCAGGTGCAACTGCTCGGCACTCTGGTTCATGAACCCCGGCTGGTGGTGTTCGATGAACCTTTTTCGGGCCTTGATGCGCTTAACCAGGGCAAGCTTGAAAAGATGATCCGCGCCCTTGCCGCCCGGGGGACGACCGTAATCTTTTCCACGCACGTTATCGCCCATGCCGAACGGCTGTGCGATGAAGTGGCGATCATCGCCGGGGGCAAGGTGCCTTTCGCTGGCCCGGTTGGCGTCGCGCGGGACCGGATTCGTCCCCAGGTGCGGCTGGAAACGCGCGCCCGCGACGGTGCCTGGCGCCGCGCACTGCCTGCGGACGCCCTGCCCGAAGGCGCGTTCTGGAATTTCACCCTGCCCGAAAGCGGGATCGAGCCGCTGCTGCGCGCGCTGATTGAGGGCGAGGCGGGAATCCTTTCGCTGTCGATCGAACGTGCCGGTCTGCATGACGCCTTCGTCGCCATCGCGGGAGAGGCCGCCGCCCGCGCGCTCGAAGAAGACAAGCCAGAGGAGCAGCGCCGATGACCAGCCCAAACCGCGGTGGACGGCTTTCCACACTGGCCGCTGCCTATATCATTGCGCGGCGCGATTTTGCCGCCAGCCTGTTTTCGCGCAGCTTCATTTTCTTCCTGCTGGGGCCGCTGTTCCCGCTGCTGGTCGGCGGGCTGGCCGGCGGCATCGGGGCCAAGGTTCAACAGAACGTCGAAACGCCCAAGCTGGGCGTGGCGATGAACGAAGCCGATGTGATTGCCATGACCCGCGCCCGCAGCGAACTGGCCGGAAAACTCAATCAGGGGGTTCCCGATCTGGTTGAGGTCAAAAGGCTGAAACCGGGCGAAAGTTTTGATCCGGCGGCGGAAATGGCCAGATCGCACGCCAATCTGGCGGCGATCGTTTCAGGCACGCCGCAGGCCCCGGTGCTGACCGGACCGCCAGACCGGATCGAGCGCTGGCAGGGCGTTGTCTCGATGATGGCGGCTGAGGCGGCCGGGCTTGGCCCCAAGGCCTATCCGCCGGTTGCGCTAAGCAAGACCGCCACCAGCACTGCTGACCGGAACAGCAGCCGGGTGATCACCGCCCAGGCTGGTCAGGTGGTGCTGTTCCTGCTGACCATGCTGCTGGCAGGAATGGTGCTGTCAAACCTGGTTGAGGAAAAGGGCAACAAGATCATAGAGGTTCTGGCCGCTGCCATCCCGATGGACTCTGTGTTCCTGGGCAAGCTGTTCGCGATGCTGGCTGTTTCGTGGGTCGGCCTGTCGGTCTGGGGGTTGATGATCGGTACGGTGTGGATCGGGGCGGGGCATTCGCTGGGTGAATTTCCCGCACCGGCGGTTGGCTGGCCAATGTTCCTGGCCCTGGCGGTAATCTATTTCTCGCTGGCTTACCTGCTGCTCGGTTCGCTGTTCCTGGCGATCGGTTCAATGGCGACGACCATCCGTGAGGTTCAGACGCTGTCGATGCCGATTTCGATGATCCAGCTGATCAACTTTTTCTTCGCCAGCTATGCCATGTCGAAACCGGGCAGCGCGATCGAACTGATCGCCGCGATCATCCCCTTCTCCTCGCCCTTCACCATGATCGCCCGCGCCGCGCAGAGCCCGGAGCTGTGGCCGCACGCCGTGGCGATCGGCTGGGAAATGCTCTGCGTGGCAATCCTGGTGCGGATCGGGGCGCGGCTGTTCCGCACCTGGGTAATGAAGAGCGGACCTTCGGGCGGAAACAAGCGTCGCTGGTGGCATCGCCCGGCAGCGGTTGCGGCGAATACGGCTGCCAAGGCGGGCGAGGGGCTGCCAGCGCCGCATCACTGATCAACTCGCCGCGCGGCTATTGACTCTAAGGTAAGTTCGGCGGGATAAGTCTCGCCAAGCAACGCATTTCCCCAGCGCGTGCCGGAGAGGATTGATAATGGCCACCCAAGCGACTGCCCCTGACCAGGCTTTCACCTACCGCACCTCTCCCACTGCGACCGAGGCGTTTGAAGGCTGGCTCAAGGAACATGGGCAGGAACTGCCGCGCCATACCGAAAAGTGGGATGTCAGCCGCAGCGACATCTATGTCGAGGATCGCTGGCAACCGATCTTTGCCGAAATGCGGGCGCAGGCCCCAGTCAACAAGGTCCAGGAAAGCCCCTATGGCAGCTTCTGGAACGTTTCGACCGTCAAGACCATTCAGCACGTCGAATCGCTGCCAGAACTCTATTCCTCATCGTGGGATCGCGGCGGGATCACCATTGGCGATCCGGCGCCGGACATCACGCCCGAACAGCTTGAGGAACGCCGCCTGCCGATGTTCATCGCCATGGACCGGCCCGAGCACACCGGCCAGCGCCGCACCGTCGCCCCGGCGTTCACCCCCGGCGAAATCGCCTTCATGGAGGCGGAGGTGCGCGCCCGCACCGCCGCCACGCTCGACACCCTGCCGTTTGGCGAACAGTTCGATTGGGTTGACAAGGTCTCGATCGAACTGACCACGGGAATGCTGGCGATCCTGTTCGGTTTCCCGTGGGAAGATCGCCGCCTGCTGACCTTCTGGTCAGACTGGTCGGGTGATGTCGAGCTTGGCCTGGCGCGCGGGCTTGAGAATATGCGTTTCGAGATTCTTCACGAAATGGCGCACTATTTCACAAGGCTGTGGGGCGAGCGTGCGAATGCGCCGCAGACCCGCGACCTGATCTCGATGATGATCCATTCCGATGCGATGAGCCAGATGGGCCCGCAGGAATTCATGGGCAATCTGGTGCTGCTGATCGTTGGCGGCAACGATACCACGCGCAACACCATGTCCGGCATTGTCCATGCGCTTGACCGGTTCCCCGATCAGCGCGACCTGTTTGAGAAAGACCCCTCGATCATTCCCAACGGGGTGCAGGAATGCATCCGCTATGCCACGCCGCTGGCTCATATGCGCCGCACCGCCACGGCTGATGCCGACCTGTTCGGGAACCAGATCAAGGCGGGCGACAAGCTGATCCTGTGGTACATTTCGGCCAACCGTGACGAGACAGTGTTCGAAAACCCCGACAAGCTGATCCTGGACCGTGAAAACGCCCGCCGCCATATATCGTTCGGCTATGGCATTCACCGCTGCGTCGGGGCGCGACTGGCCGAATTGCAGCTCAAGATCCTGCTGGAAGAAATGCACAAGCGGCGGATGCGGGTCCATGTAACCGGCAAGGCCGAACGGGTCCGCGCCAATTTCGTCCACGGCTTCCGCAAACTGGAAACCACGATCGAGAAGTTTTAGGTGTTGTGGGAATTCAGCCTTAACCCGCACTAGCAAATTTCGGGACCGATCGCCTACAGCCCGATCAGCGAAAACTGCCGGCCATAAGTGGCCTCATTCCGGTGGGTTGCGCGGCGAAAGGAATAGAACCGCGCGGGATCGGCATAGGTATCAAGGCCAAGCCTTTCGACCAAACCGATCTGCGCCGCTTCCAGCCGCGCCGCGACATAGCCTTCCAGATCAAACTGGAAATGCCCCGCGCGCCCGGCCACAAGGAAGCGGGTGTTGGCGTTGTCGCTTTCGCACAGCCGGTCCCGGAAACCGGCATCGACTTCATAGCTGGTCTGGGCGATGCACGGGCCGATTGCGGCGACGATGTTTTCACGCCGCGCGCCCAGTGCCTCCATCGCCGCGATCGTGCTGTCGGTCACGCCGCTGACCGCGCCTTTCCATCCGGCATGAGCCGCGCCGATGATCCCGGCCGCGCGATCAGCCAACAGAACCGGGGCACAATCGGCGGTGACCACGCCCAGCAGCAGCCCCGGACGATCGGTGACCAGCGCATCCGCGTGCGGGCGCCCTGCATCCGGCCAAGGCTCCGTGGCGGTCACGCAGTCCGCCGAGTGGATCTGGTAAACGGTGGCCAGCCGAGCACCGGGCAGCACGGCATCAGCCGCGCGCTGCCGGTTGGCCTGCACCGCGCGGGGCTCGTCATCCGCGCCCAGTCCGACGTTAAGCCCGGCGACCACGCCCTGCGACAGCCCGCCGCGCCGCCCGAGAAAGCCGTGCGCGATACCCTGCAAAACAGGGGCGCGAATTACCTCGACCGGATCAGTCAAGGCTCTTGCTCACCTGTTCGAATGTATCCTTCGACAGCCCCGGCGCGGCGGCGAGCCGTTCAAGCTGCGCCTTCATCAGCGCAGAGCGCTTTGGCTCGATCCGCCGCCAGCGCCCCAGCGGCGCGACAAAGCGCGCTGCCGTCTGGGCATTGATCGGGTCAAGCGCAAGAATCAGGTCGGCAATCATCCGATAGCCTTCCCCGTCCGCCGCGTGGAAGGCGTGCGGCGCGGTAAAGGCCATGTACAGCGCCCGGACCCGGTTGGGGGTGTGAAGGGTGAAATCGGGGTGGAGGGCCAGCGCCTTGACCTGTTCGACCACCCGGGGATGAAGCGACCCGCCCTGAAGCGAAAACCATTTGTCGATCACCAGCGCATTGCCTGCGTAGCGCTGGTGAAACGCGGCCAGCTTGTCTTCGCGCAGCGGGGTTTCAAGTCCGCACAGCACCATCAGCGCGCCCTGACGATCGGTCATGTTGTCAGCCGCGTCATATTGCCCGCCCGCCAGCCGCGCCGCGAGCGCGGGCGCCCCCGCCGCCAGATATGTCAGCGCCTGGGTCTTGACCTTGCGCGCACCGCGTGCCCGGTCAGACAGGTCATAGGGCACGGCGCTGACCCGGGCGTGAAGCCCGGCAAGTTCATCCCGCAGTTCAGCGCCGAGCCAGGCCTTCAGCGCCTCACGCTCGGCGTGGATCGCGCCGGGATCGGCAACGGCAAACTGCTCGCACAGATAGGTTTCGCCCGGCATGGTCATCAATTCGCCGCGCATCTCATCATCCAGGCCAGGATCAGCGATCACCGCGGCCAACGCCCGACCGATCGCCTCGCGCCCGGTGTCGCGTTCCGCCGCGCACAGCATTCCGCCGCCGACCAGCGCAACCAGATGCTGCACGAACAGCAGTTGCATCGCCTCGTGCCGGGCCAGCGGATCGTCATCGTGCGCCACCAGAAAGACCAGATCGGCGTCCGACCGGTCGCCCGTGATCACCACCGGCGCAGAGAAGCCCCGATTGATCGACAGGACCGGGCGGGTGGCGAATCCAGAAAACCTCAATTCGACTTGAGGTTGATCGAGCAGCACCAGTTCCTCACCCCGGTGCGTGCCGGTTTCACGGTCGAACAAGGCAAGGCGCAGCGGGATCACCATCGGCTGCTTGCTGGGCTGTCCGGGGGTGGGCGGCACGATCTGGCTGAGCGTAAGCACCGCGGTATCGCCGTCATGCGTCAGTTGCGCCTCCACCCTGGGAGTGCCGGCCTGGGCATACCACAGGCGGAATTGCGCCAGATCGATCCCCGCGCCATCCTCGATCGCGCGAACGAAGTCTTCGCAGGTTGCCGCTTCACCATCATGGCGCGCGAAATAGAGGTCTGTCCCCTGCCGGAACCGCTGCGGGCCGATCATGGTCCGCATCATGCGGATCACCTCGGCACCCTTGTTATAAACCGTCGCGGTGTAGAAGTTGGAGATTTCCTGATAGAAATCCGGGCGGATCGGATGAGCCAGCGGCCCCGAATCCTCAGGAAACTGCACCGCGCGCAGCACGCGCACATCCCCGATCCGCCGGACTGCGGCATTGCCCATGTCCTGGCTGAACAACTGATCGCGCAGCACGGTGAAGCCTTCCTTCAGCGAAAGCTGGAACCAGTCACGGCAGGTTACCCGGTTGCCTGACCAGTTGTGGAAATATTCGTGCGCGACCACTCCTTCGATCCCGTCATAATCCATATCGGTCGCGGTGTCGGGATCGGCCAGGATATAGCGGGTGTTGAAGATATTGAGGCCCTTGTTTTCCATCGCCCCCATGTTGAAATCGGACACGGCCACGATGTTGAACAGATCAAGATCGTATTCGCGGCCGAACACGTCCTCATCCCACTTCATCGAATCCTTCAGCGCCTTCATCGCGTGGTGCGTGCGGTCCTGATCGCCTGCTCGCACCCAGATGTTCAGCGCCACCTTGCGCCCGCTGATCGTGGTGAAGCTGTCCGCATTGGCCACCAGATCCCCGGCGACCAGCGCGAAGAGGTAGCTCGGCTTGGGCCAGGGATCGTGCCATTCGGCCCAGTGCGTGCCGTCCGGCCCACCCCCCCGTGCGGTGCAATTGCCGTTCGACAGCAGGATCGGGAACGCCGCCTTGTTCGCGCTCATCCGCACCCGATAAGTCGACAGCACGTCCGGCCGGTCAGGGTGGAAGGTGATCCGGCGGAACCCTTCCGATTCGCACTGCGTGCAGAGCATTTCGCCAGAGGCATACAGCCCCATAAGCTGACTGTTGGCGGCGGGATCAATCCGGGTGACGACGGCAACTTCATGCGCATCGCCCGTCAGGTCGATCAGCAGATCGCCCTCCTCCATCCGCCAGGCATTGCTGGTCAGTCCATCGACCGTGACCGATTCGGCCACCAGTCCATCGCCTGCCAGCCGCAGGGTCTGCGTGCCATCACCGTCCGGATTGCGCACCACTGACAGCCGTGATTCCACCCGGGTATCGTCAAGCGCCAATGCAAAATCGAGCGCTACTTGCGGAACCAGCCAGGCGGGCGGGCGATAATCCTCGCGGCGGATTGTCGCCGGTTCATGCGGACCGCCAGCCTCGGCAGCCGGGGGGGAGATGGCGGGTTCGGTGGGTCTGCTGGCAATGTCCATAGGCGCCAACTTAATCGCTGCGCTTCCGATTGCCAGCACCCCCGCCTATGGAAAGCGGTGATGCGGCGCATTTTCATCTTTGGGCTGGGCTATGCCGCCAGCCGGATCGCGGCGGAACTGCGCGCGCAAGGCTGGGAAATCATCTCGACCGGCCGCGATGGCACGCTGCGTTTCGATGATGCCAGCAATGTCCGGCTTGCCCTGGCCGATGCCAGCCACGTGCTGTCCTCGGTCCCGCCCGGCGGGGCCGGAGACGACCCGGTCCTTGATCTCTACGGCGGCGCGTTGGAGGGGAAGGGCCTGATCTACCTCTCCTCCACCGGGGTTTACGGCGATGCCGGCGGGGCCTGGGTGGATGAAAGCGCACCCACCGGCGGCGGACGCCGCACCGCCCGCGCCGATGCCGATGCCGCATGGCTGGCGCGCGGTGCGCGGGGGCTGAGGCTGCCCGGAATATATGGCCCGTCGCGCAGCGCGCTTGACCGGGTCCGGGCCGGCACCGCCCAGCGGATTGACCTGCCGGGGCAAGTGTTCAGCCGGGTCCATGTCGATGATATCGCCAGCGGCGCATTGCTGGCGCTTGATGCCCCGGCCGGGGCCTATAACCTGACGGATGACCGGCCAGCCAGCCAGAACGCGGTGATCGAAGAGGCTTGCCGGCTGCTGGACGTCGCCGCCCCGCCGCTGCTCCCGCTCGATGAGGCGAACCTTTCGCCCGCGGCCCGCGCCTTTTATGCGGAAAATCGCCGGGTCGCCAATGGTAAGGCAAAACGCGTGCTCGGCTGGCAGCCGCGCTATCCCACTTACCGAGAGGGGCTATCCAGTCTGGCGGCGGCCTGACAGGGCGACCAGCAGCCCGGTCATCGCCAGCAGTGCCCCGCCGATCGCCAGTGCGGACCAGTGATAGCCTTCAAACACCGTTGACAGCGCCATGGCCACAACCGGCACGGCCACGCCGTTATAGGCCGCCTTGCCCGGCCCCCAGTCCCGGATTAGCTGCGAATAAAGCGGGAAAGTCACCGCCGAACCAATCAGCGCCAGATAGGCGATGCCGGCAATGTAGCGCGGATGCAGATCGATCGCCGGCGCGCCAACGGTGATCACGGCATAGATCGCGCTGGCGGCAACGCCCCAGACCATGCCCCAGGCCATCAGCGAAACCACCGGCACCTGCCGGGCCGTTGCCGTTGCCTGAAGCAGATTGCCCACCGACACTGAAAGCAGCGCCCCGCAAACCAGCAGGGTGCCGGTCAGCACCCCGTCCGCCTGGGGTGCGGCGCGATATTCGTGGACCATCAGCATGGCGATCCCGCTCAGCGCCACCGCCGATCCGGCGATGAACCGCCCGGAAATCGGCGATTTGAGCGCCAGCCGGGCCAGAACGGCATTGGGGACGATCATCAGCGCAAAGATTACCGCCACCAGACCCGAGGTCAGGTAATGTTCCGATCGGTACACCAGCTGGAAGTTGATGCTAAACTGGAACAGCCCCACTGCCATGGCCAGTCCCTGTTCGCGCCGGGAAAGCCGCAACCGGTCACCGCGAAAACCGGCGATCAGCATCATCGCCGCCGCCGCCAGGATGAAACGCCAGACCACTGACCAGGCCGCCGGAACCGCGCTGATCTGATCCTTGATCACCAGCCAGGTCGATCCCCAGATCAGTGCGAGCAGGATGAACGCGCCCAGCGAGCGCGCCTGACTGGCAGGGGCGGCCGTCACAACCGGCGAATCGCTGCCGCCAGCGCGGCGACGTGGCCCGGATCGCTGTTCCACGCCGTCACCAGCCGCGCGCCATCGGCACCCCAATCATAAAAGCCAAAGCCCTCAGCGCGCAAAGCCGCACGATCGGCAGGCTGCGCGCGCAGGAACACCTCGTTTGCCTCCACCGGGTGAAGCAACCGCTCGCCCGCAGCCCCCGCCAGTTCCTGCGCCGCGCCATTGGCGGCGCGGGCATTGGCCAGCCACAGATCGTCTTTCAGCATGGCGTGGATCTGCGCCGCCAGATAGCGCCCCTTCGATTGCAGGTGCCCGGCGCGCTTGCGGCGGTGGCGCACCAGATCGGCCAGCTCCTGATCGAACAGAACCAGCGCCTCGGCGCTCATCGCCCCGTTCTTGATGCAGCCAAAGCTCAGCGTGGCCGCGCCCTGGCAGGCCAGCCAGGGGTCACAGCCCAGGAACGCCACCGCATTGGCAAACCGCGCACCGTCAATATGCAGCGCCAGGCCAAGCCCATTCACTGTGTCAGAAATCGCGGCGATTTCAGATGGTTGGTATGTGCAGCCCAGCTCGCTTGTCTGGGTGATGGAAACCGCCTGCGGCTGCACCTCGTGCACGTCATTGCCGATCGCCGCGGCAATCCGTGTGATCTCCGCAGGCGTCAGCCTGGCTCCTTCACCATCACCCAGGATCAGCTTGGCACCGTGCGTGAAAAAGCCCGGCGCGCCGCCTTCATGATGTTCGATATGGGCCTGGCGGTGGCAAATCACACCGCCATGCGGCGGCACCAGCGCGGCCAGCGCAAGGCAATTGGCTGCAGTGCCCGAAGCGACCCACAAGGCGGTGCAGGGGCGGCCAAACAGCGCCGAAAACGCCTCATCAAGGCTTTGGCTCAGCCGGTCGCCATCATAAGGCATATCGGCATGATCGGCATGGCGCATCGCATCCCACACGGCGGGGTGGACGGCGGCGGCGTTGTCAGACAGAAACTGCATCACCGCCGCCTTGCTGGGGCGGCACCGTCCCGTCAAGCCGCCAGGCAGGAGCCAGTCGATGAGCGAAGTCACCATTACCCGTCAGGAAACGGAAACAGCGGGCGAATACCACGCTCACCTCGCCGGGGAAGCCGCGATCGGCCGGCTCACCTGGGTCCAGCGCGGAAATGTCCGGGTGGCCGAACATACCCTGGTCCCCGCATCAATCGGTGGACGCGGCGTGGCGGGCCGCCTGGTGGAAGCGCTGGTTGCCGATGCCCAAAGCCAGGGCTTCCGGATTGAACCGGCCTGCTCCTATGTCGAGGCCGCATTCCGCCGCCACCCTGAATGGGCACCGCTGCGCGCCTGAACGCTGAATCCGGCGCACCTCATCCCCAGTACAAGATGCACGTTTAACCGAAAATTCATTGCCCCCGCGCACCATGCCCCGCAAAAATGGGGGAGCCAGCGACGGAGCGGAACCATGCGTTACGTTTTCTATGCCTTTGCGGCCCTTGGGCTGCTCTTGCTGTGGATGAACACAACCGAAAACGGCCGGCACGCCAAGCAGGTATTTCTGCAGGCCGGATCGTCAAACGGTGCTGCCGATCAATAGCGCTGGCCAACAATTCCGGACAAATCACGGAAGCGGAATGGTGCTGCTGGGGAGGATTGAACTCCCGACCTCAGCCTTACCAAGGATGCGCTCTACCACTGAGCTACAGCAGCACACCATTCCGAAAATGCCGCGCGGGCAGGCCAGCGGGCAGGGGCGCGCTATTGGCGGTGACCCCTTGCTTTGTCAAGCCGAACCCTGATAGCCGGTACAAATTGCCAATGCGTGAACACCCCGCCCCCCCAAGCCGCGAGGAACGGCTGGCCGCCAAGCTGCGCGAGAACCTGCGCCGCCGCAAGGAACAGGCGCGCAATCTGCCCGTCACGCCGCTTCCCAAAGACGAATCGAGCCGCTAGGGGCGGTTGCGTCGTTTATCCGCCTTACGGCGGGGCAACACCGGCCCGCGCCCCCTGCCCGGCCACCCGTTCAGGATGCCCTGATGGTGGCCGGGCAGGGGGCGCGGACTGGTATTGCAAACTTGGGAGCCAAGACCTTGCCGCGCCTGATTCTTGTCCGCCACGGCCAGAGCCAGTGGAACCTTGAAAACCGTTTCACCGGCTGGTGGGATGTCAACCTGACCGAAAAGGGTGAGGCCGAGGCCCGCGCCGCCGGGGCGCTGCTCGCGGAAAAAGGCCTGCTGCCGACCATTGCCTTCACCAGTTTCCAGACCCGGGCGATCCGCACGCTGCATCTGGCGCTGGAAGCAGCGGGCAGGCTGTGGATTCCTGAAACCAAGGACTGGCGGCTGAACGAGCGGCACTATGGCGGGCTGACCGGACTGGACAAGGCCGAAACCGCGGCGAAGCACGGCGATGATCAGGTCAAGATCTGGCGGCGCAGCTTTGACGTGCCCCCGCCGGTACTGGAAGATGGCAGCCAGTTCGACCTCAAGGCCGATCCGCGCTATGCCGGGATCGCGATCCCTTCGACCGAAAGCCTGAAGGACACCATCGCCCGCGTCCTGCCTTATTACGAAGCGGCGATTGCACCCCAGCTGCGCGCCGGGCAGACCGTGCTGGTCGCCGCGCACGGCAATTCGCTGCGCGCGCTGGTCAAGCATCTCTCGGGCATATCCGACGCTGACATTACCGGGCTGGAAATTCCGACCGGCCAGCCGATCGTCTATGAACTGGACGGCAATCTGGCCGCGACTGACCGTTACTATCTGGCGGAGCGCTGAGCGATGGGTGCGCCGGTTGCGATCATCATGGGCAGCCAGTCCGACTGGGCGACGATGAAATGCGCCGCCGATGCGTTGGATAAGCTGGGCGTGGCGCATGACACGCGGATCGTTTCCGCTCACCGCACCCCGCAGCGGCTGGTTGCCTTCGCTGAGGGCGCGGCCGAGGCCGGGTTCAAGGTGATCATCGCCGGGGCCGGCGGCGCGGCGCATCTGCCGGGCATGGTCGCCAGCATGACGCACCTGCCGGTGCTGGGGGTGCCGGTACAGTCAAAGGCGTTGTCGGGGCAGGACAGCCTGCTGTCGATCGTGCAGATGCCAGCCGGAATTCCGGTCGGCACGCTGGCCATTGGTGAGGCCGGGGCAACCAATGCCGGGCTGCTTGCCGCCGCGATCCTGGCCACCGGCGATCCGGCCCTGGCCGAGCGGCTGAAAGCGTTCCGCGCGGCGCAAACCGACGGCGTTGCCGAAAGGCCGGCGTAAGGTGAGCGCGGCGCACAGCCTGAGTCTGCCGAAGGCCGCGCGCATTCCTGGTCCGTCCGCATGATTCCCCCCGGCGAAACCATTGGCATCCTGGGCGGGGGGCAGCTTGGCCGGATGCTGGCCATGGCCGCCGCGCAGCTGGGCTATCGCTGCCACGTATTCGCGCCCGAAGCGGATTCGATCGCGGCGGAGGTTTGTGCGCAGTTTACCCGGGCGGATTGGCACGACGGTGCGGCAATGGCCGCCTTCGCCGCCGATTGCGCGGTGATCACCTATGAATTTGAGAATGTGCCGGTGACGCCGCTGAAGGCGCTGGGCAATGCAGCGCTGTTGCCCAATGCCCGGGCGCTGGAAGTGGCGCAGGACCGGCTGGCCGAAAAGCGCTTCGTCACCGATCTGGGCGGGGTGGCCGCGCCGTTCCAGGTGGTCGACACGGCAGAGGATCTGGCGCGGGCGCTGGTGGAAATCGGATCGCCCGGAATCCTCAAGACCCGGCGTGAGGGCTATGATGGCAAGGGCCAGTGGCGGATCATGGCCGATCATGATGCTGCGGGCATAGCCTTGACCGGCGAACCGCTGATCTACGAAGGGTTCGTCCATTTCTTCGCCGAGTTTTCGGTAATTCTGTGCCGGGGCGGCGACGGGACCATCGCGTTCTGGGACAGCGCCGAAAACAGCCACGTCAATGGCATCCTGGCCCGGTCCGCCGCCCCGGCTGGGCAGCGGGTGCTGGCCCAGGTGCCTGCCGCGCGTGAACTGGCGGCACGGGTGGCGCAGGCGCTGGGCTATGTCGGGGTGCTGACCCTGGAATTCTTTGCCACCGAAGCCGGGCCGGTGTTCAACGAGATGGCTCCGCGGGTCCACAATTCCGGCCACTGGACCATCGAAGGCGCGCTGACCAGCCAGTTTGAAAACCACGTCCGCGCCATCTGCGGCCTGCCGCTCGGCTCAACCACGCTGACCGCCCCGCACGTGGAAATGCGCAACGTGATCGGCGATGCGGCAGAGGATTGGGCGCAGATCCTGTCTGATCCGGCCAACCACCTTCACTTGTACGGCAAGGCTGCCGCCCGCCCGGGGCGCAAGATGGGCCATGTGACAAGGCTGGGCTGGTGAAGAGGTTCGGATGGTGAACAGGGGCGAGGTGTTCTTCGTGGTTGCGGTGGCCGACAACGGCGTGATCGGCGCGGACGGCACCATGCCCTGGCATCTGCCGCCCGATCTGCGCCGGTTCAAGGCGCTGACCATGGGCAAGCCGATGGTGATGGGCCGCAAGACATTTGAGTCGCTGCCCGGCCTGCTGCCTGGCCGCCGCCATATCGTGCTGACCCGCGATCCCGACTGGGCGGAGGAAGGCGCGGAAGTGGCCCGATCAGCCGAGGAGGCGCTTGCCCTGGCCAATGCCCCGCACATCGCCGTGGTGGGCGGGGCGGAAGTATTCGCGCTGTTCCTGCCGCTCGCCAGCCGGATCGAATGGACCGCAATCCACGCCAGTCCGCAGGGCGATACCCGCTTTCCCCCCTTCGACCGCGCGGCGTGGACCGAAACCTTTCGTGAAAACCATCCACCGCAAGGCCCCACGCCGGGGTTTGATTTCGTGACGCTGATGCGTAAACCCCTGGTCTGACCGGATACAGGGGCGACGATGCGCAAAAGGGTGTGGGTTCCGTTGGTGGTGCTGGCGCTGGCCGCGATCGGGTTTTTCGGGTTTCTGCCGGGCTATCTCGAAGCGGGCATGAACAAGATTGACGGCAAGCCGCTGATCCCGGTGAGTGCCGAGGCACAGGCGCTGCACAAGACGCTGCAAATCGTTGATCTCCATTCCGACACGCTGATGTGGAAGCGCGACCTGCTGGGCAATGTCAGGCGCGGGCATGAGGATCTGGGGCGGCTTCAGGCGGGCAACGTGACGCTGCAGGTGTTTTCCAGCGTGACCAAGACCCCGCGCGGGCAGAATTATGACTCCAATGGCGGCGATACCGACAACATCACCGCGCTGGCGATCGCCCAGTTGCAGCCGGTGCGGACCTGGGGTTCGCTACTGGAACGATCGTTGTGGCATGCGGAGAAGCTGGACCGGGCGGTGGCGGGTTCGCAGGGAACGCTGATCAAGGTCAGCACCGATGCCAGCCTTGATGCCATGCTTGCCGCGCGCCTTGGCAAGTCCTCGCCGGTGGGGGCCATGCTCTCAATCGAAGGCCTGCAAGACCTTGAAGGCAACCCGGCCAATCTCGATAAACTCTATGCCGCGGGCTTTCGCATGGCATCGATGACGCATTTCTTTGACAACCAGCTTGCCGGATCGATGCACGGCCTCAAGAAGGGCGGGCTGACCCCGATGGGGCGGCAAGTGATGGCCGCGATGGAAGACAAGGGCATGATTGTCGACCTGGCCCATTGCAGCCACGCCTGCGTTGCCGACATTCTGGCCGCCGCGCGCCGCCCGGTGGTTTCCAGCCACGGCGGGGTTCAGGCTACCTGCAAGGTCAACCGCAACCTGACCGACGATGAAATTCGCGGCGTGGCGAAAACCGGCGGCGTGGTCGGGATCGGATACTGGGACGCTGCTGTTTGCGACACCAGCCCGCGCGCGGTGGCCAGGGCGATGAAGCACGTCAGGGATCTGGTTGGCGTACAATATGTCGCGCTGGGCAGCGATTATGACGGGGCGACCACGGTGCGGTTCGATACCAGCCAGTTGGCGCAGATCACCCAGGCCCTGCTGGATGAACACTTCACCCCGGACGAAGTGCGCGCGGTGATGGGCGGCAATGCCCTGCGGGTGATCCGCGCCGGGCTCGAACCCTATCGTGGCGGCTGAACATATGATCCCGCGCCTTGACGCTGGCCAGCCCATGCCCGAATCGCTGCGCGGGGCGGTGATTGCGCTGGGCAATTTCGACGGGTTCCACCTGGGCCATCAGGCCGTAGCGGGAGAGGCGATTGGCTGGGCCCGGGCCGAGGGCCGCCCGGCGATCATCGCCACGTTCGATCCCCATCCGGTCCGCCACTTTGCCCCCGATGCGCCGCCGTTTCGCCTGACCACGCTGGACCAGCGGCAGGAACTGTTTGCAGCCGCCGGGGCCGATGCCATGCTTGTCTTCGCCTTCAACGCGGAACTGGCCGGAACCACAGCCGGGGACTTCGTCGTCAAACTGCTGGGTGAGCGGCTGGGCGTGGCTGGGGTGGTTACCGGTGAGGATTTCACCTTCGGCAAGGGGCGCGGCGGCAACCTGGGCGTGTTGCGCGCGGTCGGCGCGGAAACCGGCATTGCCGCACGCGCGGTCGGCCCGGTGATGGACGGGGGAGAGCCTGTGTCCTCCAGCCGGATTCGCGGTGCCCTGAAGGCGGGGGACTGCCCCACCGCGACCCGGCTGCTGACCCGCCCTTTCGCGATTCGCGGTACAGTCCGGCACGGTGACAAGCTGGGGCGGACCATTGGCTTTCCCACCGCCAACGTCAGTCTCGAAAACTATCTGCGCCCGCGCTATGGCATCTATGCCGTAACCGGCGTGCTGCCCGGCGGGCAGGTGGTGAAGGGTGCGGCCAACCTGGGGGTGCGCCCGCAGTTCGATCCGCCCAAGGAACTGCTCGAACCGCACTTCTTTGATTTTTCGGGCGATCTTTATGGGCAGGAGATTGAAGTGGCGCTGCACCACTTCCTTCGCCCCGAAGCGAAATTCACCAGCCTGGAAGCGCTGACCGCGCAGATCGAGGCTGATTGCACCAGAGCGCGGGAGCTGCTGGGATGAGGGGGCGGGAGTAGGGTTGTTCACGCGGAGGCGCGGAGAAGCGGAGGGAGCTTCGCGAAGCGCCGCAGGCACCCGAATCTGCAACCGCCACTCCTTGGCTCAAACCTTGATTGAAAAGCGGCTTCGCCCCAGGCGCAACCCAACTCCGCATCTCCGCGCCTCCGCGCGAACCAAAAAATTGCGCAACCGTGCCGCCCCGGCTAAGGCCCGCGCGCTATGACTGAACAGCGCGATCTTAAAGACACCGTCTTCCTGCCCAAGACCGACTTTCCGATGAAGGCCGGCCTGCCCCAGAAAGAGCCGGGGATTCTGGCGCGCTGGCAGGGGGATGACCTGTACCGCAAGCTGCGCGATGCCCGCGCGGGCCGTGACAAGTTCATCCTTCACGATGGTCCGCCCTATGCCAATGGCGATATGCACATCGGCCATGCGCTGAACCACATCCTGAAAGACATGGTCTGCCGCACCCAAAGCCTGAAGGGCATGGACGCACCCTATGTTCCGGGGTGGGATTGCCACGGCCTGCCGATCGAATGGAAGATCGAGGAGCAGTACCGCAAGAAGAAGCTGGACAAGGATCAGGTCGACCCGATCGAATTCCGGGCCGAATGCCGCGCCTATGCCCAGCACTGGGTGAATGTGCAGCGCGAACAGATCAAGCGGCTGGGCATTCTGGGTGACTGGGACCACCCCTACCTGACCATGGCCCCCGAGGCCGAGGGCACAATCGTTGCCGAACTGCTGAAGTTCGCCGAGAACGATATGCTCTACCGCGGGGCCAAGCCGGTGATGTGGTCCCCGGTCGAAAAGACCGCGCTGGCCGAGGCGGAGGTTGAGTACGAGGATATCACCTCCACCCAGATCGACGTGGCGTTTGAAATCACAGACTCGCCGATTGAGGCACTCAAAGGCGCATATGCGGTGATCTGGACGACTACCCCCTGGACGATACCGGTGAACCAAGCGATCGCTTATGGGCCGGACATCGATTACTTCGCGGTGCGCGGGCATCCGTCAGGCAAAGTGATACTAATCGCTCAAGCGGGTGATCTTCCAGATCAAGTATTCATGCGCCTTGTGGGCGATCATCTACTTAAGGGAATGACGCCTGTTTGGGCGGGCAAAGGCTCCGACCTAGCCGGAACCCTTGCCCGACACCCGATGGCAAAGTTCTTCGAATCCCCCCTCACGGGGGAGGGCTATCGTCCGAACATCGATCCGTCCTCGCCGCTGGCGGAATTCTTCCTGCGCCCCCGGCCCTTCCTCCCCGGCGATTTCGTCACCACCGAAAGCGGCACCGGTCTGGTCCACATGGCACCCGATCACGGCGAGGATGACTTCGCGCTGTGCAAGGCCAACGGGATCGAGCCGGTTTTCGCGGTCGAGGGCGATGGCAAGTACCGCGCCGACTGGGCCTGGCTGGGCGGGCAGGGGTCGGTCATCAATTCCAAGTTCAACGCGCCCGACGGGCCGATCTGCATCGACCTCAAGCCCACTGGAGCTTTGCTGGCAGCCTCGGCTGACTATCAGCACAGCTATCCCCATTCGTGGCGATCCAAGGCCAAGGTGATCTTCCGCGCGACGCCGCAGTGGTTCGTGCCGATGGACAAGGTGATGACTCACATCAGCCCCAAAAGCCGCGCCGAACGCGGTTGGGAGAATGAGGGCGGCGCGATCAACCCGGCCGAGGAAGGCCTGTGCGCCGCGCCCACGCTGCGCGAGGCGGCGATGCAGGCGATTGCCGACACCCGCTTCATCCCCGAAAAGGGCCGCAACCGTATCGGCTCCATGGTCGAAGGCCGCCCCGACTGGGTGCTCAGCCGCCAGCGCGCCTGGGGCGTGCCGATCACGCTGTTCGTCGATCGCAAGACCGGCCAGTACCTGTGCGATCCGGCGGTCAACGCCCGGATCATCAACGCGGTGCGCGCAGGCGGGGTCGATGCCTGGTCTGACGCGCGCGCGCAGGAATATCTGGGGCCGGATCACAAGGCTGAAGATTTCGAACGCGTCACCGACATTCTGGACGTGTGGTTCGATTCGGGTTCCACGCACGCCTTCGTGCTGGAAAGCGGGCGCTGGCCCGATCTGGTTCGTGCCGTCGATCACGCCGGGCCGCTGGCCGATATGTATCTGGAAGGCAGCGATCAGCATCGCGGCTGGTTCCAGTCCAGCCTGCTGGAAAGCTGCGCCACGCGCGGCCATGCGCCGTACAGGCAAGTGCTGACTCACGGCTTCACCATGGATGCCAAGGGCCTGAAAATGTCCAAGAGCCTGGGCAACACCATCGACCCGCTGAAGGTGATGGAAACCTATGGCGCGGACATCATCCGGCTGTGGGCG